>NZ_RAWK01000495.1 GCF_003612165.1 Corallococcus aberystwythensis
GGAAGACGGCATACGAGTTCTGCGCATGTCTCGTGGGCTCGGAGATGTGTATAAGAGAAAGTCCGGAGCCTGGGGAGCCTGGGGAGCCCGGGGTGGCCGGGGCCGTGACGGCCGGTGTCGCCGGAGCCGTGGCGGCCGGCGTCACCGGAGCCGGGGCGGTGCTGGAATCAGCGGGGGCGGGAGCCTGCGCGGACAACAGCGCCGCGGAAGCGAGGAGGGCGAGATGCTGGAGGGACACTTTCATTCGCGGGGGCCTCGGGGACCCTGGGAGATGCGCTCGGGCACGCCCGAGGACAACTGGGGGTGGATGGAAAATTTCCAGCCCCTGACAGAGGTTAGACTGTCCGCCTGCACATGGATATCCGCACCCAGAGCGCACTGCTCGCTTCCATCATCGGTCTGGCGCTGGGCGTGTCCATGTTGTTGCGCCCCGGACGGCCCCGGGTCCTCACGCTCTACTCCGTCTTCACGCTGACGGTCGCCGGGTATTACCTCAGCCTCTTCTTCCACAGCATCTTCCCCGCCCAGGACTACCCCTGGGTGTCCCGCATCGCGCTCGGGGCCACGGTGCTCGCCGTCTCCCTGGTCCCAGGGGCAGCGGTCGCCTTCTTCCTTGAGTTCCTGGGGGTCAGCAAGGGCGCCCACCAGGTCGGCCGGCGGCTCGCCCTCCTGTCCGGCGTGCTGGGGCTGACCGTCGCCGTTACACCCTTGGCGGACAAAGCATGGGCGCGGCTGGCGCTGGGCGCCTGGGTGCTGGGCACATTGTTCACTTCCGTGTCCCTGCTGGTGCACCGGGTGCGGACGACGGAGTCGCGCATCGAGCAGTTCCGGCTGGCGTACCTGGCCATTGGCGCGGGCGCGGCGGTGCTGTTCAACGGGTTGGACTTCCTGTCGCGCAACGACATCCCGTTCCCCACGCTGGGGCCCGTCTTCGCGACGCTCTACCTGTTCTTCCTCGCGCAGACGCTGTTGCGGCTGCGGCTGATGGACCTGCACGAGCTGTTGGGGAAGATCGCCTCGCAGACGGTGCTGGCGGTCATCCTGGCGTCGGTCTTCACGGTGCTCACGGCGTGGGTGGACGAGAACACGTCGCTGTTCGTCTTCAACACGGTGGTGGCCGCGTTCGTCATCCTCATCCTGTTGGATCCGCTGCGCACCAAGGTGGAGGAGATGGTGGTGCGCATCTTCTTCCGCGAGCGCTTCGCCCTCCTGGGCACGCTGAGCACCCTGCGCGTGCGCATGGCGTCCGTCATCGAGATTTCGGAGCTGGCGCGCGTGGTGCTGGACGCGCTGCACGAGACGGGGCGCGTGACGCACGCGTCGGTGTACCTGATGGCGGAGGACCGGCCCGGGTACCGGCTGCTGGATTCGCGAGGGCCGCTGCCGGTGTCGCTGCTGGACACGGCGGCCGCGCGCGGCGTGCTGTTCGCGGTGTCCAGCGGGCAGAAGGCGGTGCTGCTGGAGAACATCGAGCGGCGCATCTCCGTGATGCGGGTGCAGGCGGTGGAGGGCAAGCGCTTCCGCGATGAGTTGAAGCGGCTCAACGACACGCGCGCCGCGCTGCTCCAGATGAAGGCCGGCATCTGCGTGCCGCTGATGGGCAACGACCGCGTCATCGGCTTCCTGAACCTCTGGGATGAACGGGTGCCGGAGGCGTACGCGTCGGATGAAATCGCGCTCATCCTGGAGGTCTCCGAGCGGATGGCGACCGTCCTGGAGAACTCCAAGCTGTACGAGAAGATCCGCGAGCGCGACCGTCTGGCGGCGCTGGGTGAGATGGCGGCGGGTCTGGCGCATGAAATTCGCAACCCGCTGGGCGCCATCAAGGGCGCGGCGCAGTGCCTGGACCCCAAGCGGCTGCCGGGCGAGGACGGCGAGTTCCTGGACGTCATCGTGGAAGAGGTCAACCGGCTCAACGGCGTGGTGACGGCGTTCCTGGACTACTCCCGGCCGCTGAAGCAGAACTTCGGGCCCACCGACCTCAACGAGGTGGTGACGCGCACGATGCGGCTCATCCAGAACGACATGCCGGCCTCGGCGGAGCTGGCGGTGGAGCTGGACCTGCGGCTGCCGCGCGCGGAGGGTGACGCGGAGCAGCTCAAGCAGGTGCTGATCAACCTGGTGCAGAACGCGGTGCAGGCGTTGGGGCCGCAGCCGGGCCGCATCACGGTGCGCACGGAGAAGCCGGAGCGCTTCGGCGACCTGCGCAGCGCGGGCGGCGAGTTCGTGGAGGTGCGCGTCTCCGACACCGGCCCGGGCATCCCGGCGGATCAACAGCCGCACATCTTCGTGCCCTTCTTCACGACGAAGCAGAAGGGCACGGGCCTGGGGCTCGCCATCTGCCAGCGCATCGTGAAGAACCACGGCGGCAGCATCAGCGTGCAGAGCAAGGTGGGCGAAGGCACCGTGTTCATCATCCGGTTGCCGGCGCTCCCGGCCGAGCCGGTGGAAGGCGCACTGCCGGAGGGCACGCCCGCGCCCCCCACGCGTCCCTCCCAGC
>NZ_RAWK01000496.1 GCF_003612165.1 Corallococcus aberystwythensis
CGACGACAGGCCTCGCGGTTCCCATCCCCTCCCCTGCGTGTCCGTCCGTCCTCCATCAGGCCCGGAACACCCACGGTCACACGTCAGGAGGGTGCTGCCTTCCGCACCTGCCTACGGCGCGCGTTCCCAGCCGTGGCGGGTCACGAAGTCCGACACGATGGCGGCCGTCATGTCGCGAATCTTCTCCACCTCCGCCGCGGACTTGCCCACCGTGTCCTCGATCATGGGCCAGTCCTCGCGCTTCTGGTCCGCCACCACGGGCACGTCCGGCAGCCCGCCCAGCGTCACCATAATCTGCGCGCTCTTCACCAGCTCCGGCGTCAGCCGCTGCGGCTTCGCGTCTCCCAGGTCCACGCCCATTTCCTTCATGGTCGCGAGCACCTCGGGATGCAGACGCTCGGCCGGCTGTGTCCCCGCGGAAATGGCGCGAGCCTTCGCCGGGTCCGCCAGCAGGTTGAAGAAGGCCGCCGCGATCTGCGAGCGACCCGCGTTCTGCGTACAAGCGAAGATGACCGTGTTCATCGCACCGCCTTTGGAGTGTTGAGAATCATGAGGTTCCTGGGCTTCCTGGGAAGTATCACATCCTGAGCAGGGAAGAGGACAACGCTCGCCCTGCCGCAGCCCATCCCTTCGGTCCGGGGTGTCATGCCGACCGATATGGGTAGGATTTGACTCCGCGCGAGCCCCTTCCCCGAGCGTAAGCCGGGGCGATGCCTAGGTTGAAGGGGTCATGCAAAGCACCCCTTCCTGGGCCTGGGTCGTCTTCTGGGCGCTGCTCCTCGCACTGCTGGTGGTGGACCTGCTGGCACACCGGGGTGGACGGGGACAGTCGCGCCGCGCGGCGCTCCTGTGGAGCCTGGCGTGGGTGGGGCTGGGGCTGGGCTTCTGCGGCTTCGTGTGGGTGACGCTGGGCAGCCAGCGAGGCCACGAATACCTGGCGGCGTGGCTCATCGAGAAGAGCCTCAGTCTGGACAACGTCTTCGTCTTCCTCGTCATCTTCCGCAGCCTGAACGTGCCCCAGCGCTACCAGCACGAGGTGCTCTTCCTGGGCATCTTCGGCGCGCTGGTGTTCCGGGCCCTGTTCATCTTCGTGGGCGCGGCGGCGCTGGAGCGCTGGGGCTGGGTGTCGTACGTCTTCGGCGCCATCCTGCTGGTCACCGCGTGGCGCGTCTTCCGCGAGGACCCGGCGAAGCAGGAGGACAACCGCGTCGTGTCGTGGCTGTCCCGCAAGCTGCCGGTGACGGACCAGGTGGAGGGGCCGCGCTTCGTGGTGAAGCGCCAGGGGCGCAGGCTCGCCACGCCGCTGCTGCTGGCGCTCGTGGGGCTGGAGGTGACGGACATCCTGTTCGCGGTGGACTCGGTGCCGGCCGCGTTCTCCGTCACCACCGACACGTTCATCCTCTACAGCTCCAACGCCTTCGCCATCCTGGGGCTGCGCGCGCTCTACCTCGTCATCGCCGGGGCCGTGGGGCAGCTGAAGTACCTGCACTACGGCCTGGCGGGGGTGCTGGCGTTCGCGGGCGTGAAGATGGTCGTGGAGCAGTGGGTGCACATCCCGCCGCTCCTGTCGGTGGGCATCATCCTGGCGGTGATTGGCGGGGCGGTGGGCGCAAGCCTCATGCACCGCCGCTCCGCGAGCCAGGTGGAGGCCTGACGCTCAGGGCGTGGGCAGGCCCGCGGTGCCGGCCGCCAGGGGCTTCGACAGGAGCTCGTCGAACGTGGGGTTCGCCACCTTCGCGATGCGCGCCGCGTGCTTCTTCAGCAGGGCGGCGTTGGCGTCCTTCACGTCCTTGCCCGAGGACAGCTCCAGCTGGGTGATGTACTTGCGCAGCCCGGCGCGGCGCTGCTCCAGTTGCAGCCGCTCGGCCTCGGTGACCTTCGGGTCCTCCAGCTGGGGCGTCAGCGCGGCGAGCTGCTCCTCCAGCAGCGCGATGTTCGCCGGATCCGACGCCACGGATACCGCTGGCGTGCCTGCGTCCGGCACCGCCTGGGGGGGCGGGTACACCACGGCGGTGAGGCGGTGGAACTCCAGGGGCGACATGCGCTGCGCCTCCAGGTTCTGGAGCAGGACGGTCTGGGCCTTGCCCACCATGCGCATGGAGGCGCTGGAGGCCTGGAGCAGCGCGCGACGGCTTCCGCGGTCGAGCTCCTTGCCATGCGTCTTGACGTACTCGAGCGATTCCTTCTCCAGCACCTGGTAGGCGGGCAGGGTCGCCTCGCGCACCGCGAGGTAGGTCTCCAGCCGCGCCTCGTCCAGCTTCAGCACCTTGCCCGCGGCGGGCGGCTGGAAGGGGTAGCGGGTGTTGAGGTCCGCGGTCCGCTGGGCCCGGGCCTGGGTCTGCGCGAGCACTTCCATGCCGGCGCCGCCCGTCTGCCGGTCCACCCAGTAGCCCGTCGCGACCAGGCCTCCGCCCACCAGGAGCAGCCCGCCC
>NZ_RAWK01000497.1 GCF_003612165.1 Corallococcus aberystwythensis
GCCTCACGCGCGGCCCCGGCCCCCGCGCCCGCCGCCGCGAACGCGGGCTCCAGCGCTTCCGACATCCTGGATGAAATCCTCGCGGGCGGCTCGCCCACCTCCGAGTGGACGGAGGAGGACCTGGCCCGCCTGCAGACGGTGCAGCAGAACCAGGAGAAGAGCTCCAAGATCCTCCGCGCCCTCCTGGAGCTCGTCTTCGAGAAGGGCACCGTGCAGCAGCGCGAGCTGGCCGCGCGCATGCGCCTCTGACCGCGGACTGTCTTCAGCCCACCTCGCGCAGCTCGCGCGCGGTGAGCCCCAGCAGCGTGAGGATGGTGTCCAGTCCGCCGGCGGAGATGGACGTGTCGGCGGCCTCGCGCAGCTTGGGTTTGGCGCGGAAGGCGATGCCCAGCCCCGCCTTCTCCAGCATCAGCAGGTCATTGGCCCCGTCTCCCACGGCGATGACCTGCTCCAGGAGGACGCCCTCCTGCTTCGCCAGCGTCTCCAGCAGCTCCGCCTTGCGGCGCGCGTTGACGATGGTGCCCACGGTGCGGCCGGTGAGCTTCCCGTCCTGGACCTCCAGCGCGTTGGAGTACGCGAAGTCGATGCCCAGCCGCTTCTGGAGCGCTTCGGCCGCCACGGAGAAGCCGCCGCTGATGACCGCGGTGCGGTAGCCCAGGCGCCGGAGCACGCGGATGAGCGTCTCCGCGCCTTCGGTGAGCGGCAGGTTCGCGGCCAGCTCGTGCAGCACGCGCGCGTCCAGACCGGCGAGCAACGCCACGCGCTGGCGCAGGGACTCGTCGTAGTCCATCTCCCCGTGCATCGCGCGCTCGGTGATGGCGGCCACCTTCGCGTGCACGCCGTACGCGCGCGCCAGCTCGTCGATGACCTCGATGCGGATGAGCGTGGAGTCCATGTCCATCACCACCATCCGCTTGCCGCGCCGGTAGAGGCTCTCGCGCTGGAGGGCCACGTCGAACGTGGGGCTGGCCATGGACAGCGCCAGGAGCGCGCGCTTGAGCGCGGTGGGATCCGCGTCCGGCGGCAGCGTGACGTGCAGCTCCACCGCCGCGAGCGGCGTCTCACTCAGCCGGGTGATGCGCTCCACGCGCGCGTTCCCCGCCGCCAGCTTCTGCGTCAGCGCGTGCACGTCCTGCACGCCCAGCGCCTTGCCCACCGCGGTGACGACGTAGCGCAGCGGCTCCGGCCCCAGCCCCGGCTCCGGAGACGTGACGGCTGGAGCCACCGCGCGGATGTCCACCGTGACGCCCAGCTCGCGGGCCAGCGAGGGGAGCGTGGGGAGGGATTCACCGCTCGGGAGGCGCACCCACAGGGCCAGGGTGAGCAGGCCCTGCACCACCACCTGCTCCACGTCGAGCAGCTCCGCGCCCGCTTCCGCGAGCAGGCCGGTGAGGCGGGCGGTGGTGTCGGGGCCGTCCCTTCCGGTGACGGTGAGGAGGACGCTGTCAGAGGGGCGCGCGGTCATGGCGCGCCGCAGTCTGACAGGTCCATCCACGGCCGGGCGAGCCTCGCGAGGAGGCCCGCCTGCCCGGCCGACGGCTACTCCTGCGGATCCGACGACAGGATGAGGGCGCCGCGGTCCAGGTACTCGCGCTCCGGGAAGGCCTTGTAGAAGTCCGCCAGCATCGCGTCCACGTCCGGGTAGCGCTGCTCGCGGCGGTCCTGCGTGGCCTTGTCGAAGACCTGATCCAACCCGCTGGGCGCCTCCGGGTTCACCTCCGAGGGCAGCGGCGAGCGACGGCCCGGAATCTGACCGGTGAACATCTCATAGAGCAGGATGCCCAGGGCGTACACGTCCGCGGAGGGACCCGGCTCCTGGGTGCCCTTGTTCATCAGCTCCGGCGCCATGTAGACCATGCCGCCCGTGCCCACGAACACCTGGGGCATGCCCTTGGTGGCGTCCACCTCCACCACGCGGCTCATGCCGAAGTCGGCGAGCTTCGCGTTGCCGTACGTGTCGAAGAGGACGTTCTCCGGCTTGATGTTGTGGTGGGTGAGCCCCGCGGCGTGCGCGGCCTTCAGGCCGTACGCCAGCTGCAGGAACGTGCGCAGCGCGTGCGGCACGTCAATGCCCTTGCCGCCCGCGGCCTCCAGCTTCTCCTTCAGGCTGCCGCGCATCAGCTCCACCACGAAGTAGGGCCGCGCCGAGTCCACGTTCTGGTCGAGGATCTGCACCACGCCCGGGTGGCGCACCTGCGCCTGCGCGCACAGCTCCTTCTTCAGGCGCTTGAGGACCTCCCCGCGCTGCAGGAAGGAGAAGTAGCCGAAGATGTCCTTCAGCTCCTTGATGCAGATGTCCAACCCCAGCGCGTTGTAGCGGCCCTTGAAGACCGTCCCCAGCGGCCCCGTGCCAATGGGGTCGAACTTCTGGTAGCGCAGGTCCAGGTCGCTGGTGCCCTTCGCGGCGGCAGCGGCGGCGGCATTGGGGAC
>NZ_RAWK01000498.1 GCF_003612165.1 Corallococcus aberystwythensis
GGGCGGGGCGGGGCAGTGGCGCTGGCGACTGCGCGAGCGCCATCCCGGAGGTGACGAGTCCTCCGACGACGACGAGCATTCCCAGGGTGCGCATGCGCCTCACGAATCCTTCCGGCCCTTCCAGGCTTCAAGGGTCGAGCGTAGGAGCGAGGGGGAGGGGTGTCAACGCAATGCCCCATCGCCCGGGAGTCCGGCTTTTCAGCCGCCGGTTTCAGTCCTGGGGGGCCAGGCGGGCGTTGGCCTCGCGCAGGCGGGCGGACAGGCTGCGCGCGATGTTCACGACGATGAAGGTGAAGCCGTCCGCGTGAGCCAGCCGGAAGGTCCGCAAATCCTGCGCGGTGAGCTGGAGCAGCTCCACCTCGCCCAGCGCGCGCACGGTGGCGGAGCGGTGGTCCTTGTCGATGAGGCCCATCTCCCCGAAGAACTCCGGCGGGCCCAGGACGGTGAGGGGCTTCACCCCGTTGCCCGTCCCCCGGAGCACCACCTCCACCTGGCCTCGCACGATGACGAAGAGGCTGTCGCCCAGGTCCCCTTCCTCGAACACCACTTCCCCGTGAGCGTAGCGGTACAGCCGTGCCAGCTCCGCCAGCCGCGCGAGCTCCGCGGGGGCCAGCATCTCGAAGAGGGGGGATGTGGCGATGACGGCCAGCTTCTCCATGTGCTCCCCGCGGGTCCGGAGCCTCCGGAAGGTCCGGGAGTTCGAGCCTATTCCCCTGGCGAGAAGATGAACGGGTAGCTGACGGGGACGTCGTCACTCGGTTGGAAAGGGAACTTCCAGCCGCGGATGGTGGTGATGATGCAACTGCTGACACCCTCGGAGCGCAGGGTGGATTCGTCCACCTCCACGTTGCCGGCGCGGCCGTCCGGCTTGAGGTTGAAGCGGACCATCACCCTGCCCTTGAGGGTGGGGTCGCGCTTGAGTTCCTTCTCGTAGCAGCGCTGGATGGACGCCTTCATGCGCTGGATGAAGCGGGCCAGGTCCTTGGGGCTGACCTCGGAGCTGTCCACTTCCGGCACCGCGTCCGCGACCTGGGGCACCTTGACGACCTGCTTGCGGCCGGTGTCCACGGTGCCCGCGCCGGACGTCTGCGTCGCGCCAATGGCCGCCACCTTGCCGCCGGTGTCGCCCAGCGGGTTGGCGATGCCATTGCCGCCGCCGGAGCCCACCGCGAGGGCGCCGCCGGACTGCGCGCCCGCGAGCGCCTCCGCCACGTTGGTGCCGCTGCCGGAGTTCCCGAGCACGTCCGCGATGGCGTCCCCGCCGCCGGGCCCCTTGCCGCCCAGCAGCTTGAGCAGGCCGGTGCCCGCGACCCGGGCCTCCACCTGCTGCCGGCGCTCCTCGCTGTTGGCGGGAGCGGGCGTCGAGTCCGAGGTGGCCGGCTTCTTCGGGGCGGTCTTCACCTCCTCCGGCTTCTTCTGCTCGGTGGAGCCCTTCTCCTGGGGCTCCTCCTTCTTCGCGGGCTGCTGCGGGATGATGGCGCGCACGAAGCGGTCTTCCAACTGGTCCAGCGAGACCTCCGCCTCCACGGGCGCGGGCTGGGAGACGATGAGCGCGACGCTCAGCACGTAGAGCACCAGCATCGACAGCAGGATGCCGAAGAAGAGCTGGTCCACCGTGCGCCAGGGGCTGGCCTTCAGCTCCGGCGGCAGCGTCGGCTTGGAGCCCGCCGCGGGCGCGGGGATGAAGTGGAAGAAGAGCGTGGCGTCCGGCAGGTCCACCTTGCCGCGGGCGCTCTCCTGGAGCGGCAGGTCGAAGGTGTCGTCCGCGCGGCGCGTGGCGAGCCCCTGGGAGCGCAGCGCGTCGAAGTCCACGTCCGACGAGCCCAGGTTGACGCGGCCCTGCATCTGGTCGTCGATGATGAGGTGGAACTGCTGGCCGCGGTTCTCCAGCACCTTGAAGCGCGGCGGGCGTGCCTCGGACGGAGGCAGGACGATGGTGTTGCGGGCGTCATCGCCAATGGTGACGGAGTCGTGGAGCAGGTGGTGCTCTTCGACGATGCGCCCGTCCTGGATGACGCCGACGCGGAGCAGCTTGGGGCGGGTTTGAAGGGCCATGGGACTAGAACGGGTCCTGCTGCACGCTCTGGACCACCTTGGGCACGAAGCTCTCCGTGCGGTTCAGGTCGTCGAAGCTCGGCTTGGAGCGGTCGAGGAAATAGAAGGCTTCCGGCTTCTGGATGCGCCCTTCGACCTTGATGGCCTCCAGGTGGATGGCCTTGGCCGGCTTCTTCGCGGCAGGTGCCGGAGCCGTGGCGTCCGCTGCCTTCTTCGTGGACGCGGGGTCCTCCGCCCAGGACGGACGGGCGGCGGCAAGCAGCAGCAGGAAGAGGGCGGGGCGCATGGGCGGAAGGTCGTGGCTACCGGACGTCGTTGGACACCTTACCCGAGGCGCCCGGCCGCGTGGCAGGGGGCCCCGGGGAGG
>NZ_RAWK01000499.1 GCF_003612165.1 Corallococcus aberystwythensis
CCCCCTGGACGCCCTCTGTGAGGAAACCTGCGCGGGTGACGCGGCCTGTCCCTCGGGCCTGCTCTGCGTGGCCGCCGGAGGGGCTCCCGCCCGGTGCCTCCTGCCCACGCTCCAGGCCGGGACCTACGGCGCGGCCTGTACGGAGGACGCCGCCTGCGGCGCCCGGGGCGTGTGCGCCCGGCTGGAGGCGGATGACGGGGACGACGCCTGCCGCTGCTTCACCCCCTGCGAGGCCACCGTTGACCCCCTGACACCGGATTTCGACCGGCCGGATGTCCGATGTGGCTGCGGCGGCGGTCCCGGAGCCCTGGGCGCTACACTCGCCGTCCTGCTGGGGCTCTTCTGGCGGCGGCCTCGCCGGAGGGTTGCTGGCGGGACTCCAGGAAGTCGGTTCCGGGCGGTACTCCGCGTGAAAGCGCCTACAAAACCGCAAGTGTAGGCGAAACTCCGCGGTTCAACTTCCGAGAATCAAGCAACGACGTATTCGGCAGTCACAAAGGTCCTTCTCCCCCATGGACTACAAGATCAAGTCGGGCGACACGCTGAGCGCGCTGGCCAAGCGCTTCAACACGGATGTGGATTCGCTGGTGAAGGCGAACCCGAACATCACGAACAAGGACCTCATTTTCGCGGATGCGAAGCTCAACATCCCGGGCAGCAAGGATGAGTTCCAGGCGCAGGGTGCCTCCAACGGGCCGAACCTGACGGGCGGGGCGCAGCAGACGCAGGGCGCCCAGGGCGCGCAGCCGGTGGGTGACGTGCCCCCGGGCCAGGTGGGTGACTGGATCAAGCAGGCCATGGACATCCTCAAGGCCAACGGCGTCCCGACGGACAAGATGAACCCCCAGGACATCGCGAAGATCATCCAGCACGAGTCCAGCGGGAACCCGAACGCCATCAACAACTGGGACTCCAACGCCCAGAAGGGCACGCCGTCCATCGGCCTGATGCAGACCATCCAGCCGACGTTCGACGCGTACAAGCTCCCCGGCCACGACAACATCCGCAACCCGGTGGACAACATCATCGCCGGCGTCCGCTACTCCATTGAGCGTTACGGCTCCGTGTCCAACGTCCCCGGCATCAAGGGCCTGAACAGCGGCAGCGGCTACGTCGGTTACTGACCGGCGCGAAGAGAAGCCAGACGCACCGCGCCCCGCGGTGGAAGGCGGTCCCCTCACGAAGAGGGGCACTCCGTCTCCCACGCGGGGCGTCGTCGTTTCAGGAGCTCCGCGGCGGGAACGCGCTTCTTCAGCCCCCGTGCAGCCGGGAGCGGTCGCGCGGGCCTCCCGCGCGCTTGATGTGCATCTGGCTGGGCGCCTTCTTGCGCCCCTTGAGCCCCGTGCCCCGGTTGTTGCGCCGGGGGCCGTGGTCGCTGGCGGCGGGGCCCAGCGTCACGCGCTTCAGGTCCTTCTCCATCATCAGCGCCAGCGCCTCGTCGTGGGGCAGCGTCTTGCGCCCATTGCTGGCCTGCACGCTGGCCTGGGCCGCATGGGGATCCACGCGTCGCTTGTTCTTGATACCTGCCACTCGGGTCCGCACGGACATGAAGTCCTCCTTTGAACTGAGGTAGGGACCCCGGCGGAGTGTTGCCATCCCTGGCGGCGGGCGCGACAGGGGCCGCTCCAGGAGCATGCGGGACGCGGGCGCCCGGCGGCGCGGGATGACAGGGGGCACGCGGGCGGCGGCTTCCCGAAGGCGGGAATCACGCCGGATGCGCGCTTCAGGTGAGGTCTTCGTTGGCGCGGCGGGCGCGCTTCTTCGCCTTGGGCTTGCCGGACTTGGCCGCCGCCTTCGTCTTCGCCTTCTGCTTGGTCGCGGGCTCCGGCGGGAACAGCCAGCCGTCCTCGGGGCGGGGCTGGGAGGCGTTCACCGGCTCCAGGTGCTGGCCCCGGCAGCCCCGGCACCAGGACTGCGGACGGCGCTGGCCCCGGCTCATGATGCGGAAGCCGAAGTCCTGCTCCGTGGGGCCCACGTGGCCGCAGCGCGGGCAGCGCGTCATGGACGTGGTGCCCGTCTCCTTGGCCTTCTCCCGCCCGTGCTCCACCACCAGCGCCAGCGCGGCCGCGAACCCCAGCTTCTTCTCCGTGGGCACGTGGAACTGACGCCCGCGCTTGCCCCGGCTCATCACCGGCAGGAGGTCCAGGCCTCCCAGGAGATTGCGCTGCTCCAGGACTCGCGACGGAGACGATGGCGGGGTCGAGTGGCTCACGCGATCATTTCTACGCGAGGGGTCTGACATGCCCGGTTCACGCCCCGGGTCGCCAGGTCCCCCTCCGTTGGGAGGTCTGGACACGCGTTCAGTAACCCCTGGCATTTCCTGAAGATTCCCCCGGCGGCCGGGCGGGGGTGGGG
>NZ_RAWK01000049.1 GCF_003612165.1 Corallococcus aberystwythensis
GGCCCGCGCCACCGTCTCCCGCTCCAGCGCCAGCCCGCCCCGCCGGAACGTCGCGCTCAGGTGCAGGCCCGCCACGGAGGGCACCACCTGGAGCCAGTCCCCGCAGTGGCGCGCCAGCCCTTCCGCGACGCGCGCATGCCGCGCCTCGTACTCCCGCCGCATCTTGCGGATGTGCCGCGCGAGCCCACCGCTGTCGATGAACCGCGCGAGCGCGGCCTGTTCCGGCACCGGGCTGTGCCAATCCATCACGCGCCGGGCCCACCGCAGCTCCCGCTGGAGCGAGGGCGGCGCGACGAGGAAGCCCAACCGCAGCATGGGCACCATCACCTTCGAGAACGACCCCACGTAGAGCACCCGCCCGGAGCGGTCCATCCCGTGCAACGTCTCCAGGGGCCGGCCGCCGAAGCGGAACTCGCTGTCGTAGTCATCTTCAATCACCACCGCGTCCCGCTGCTTCGCCCACGCCAGCAACGCGACTCTCCGCGGGGGCGACATGGGCATCCCCAGCGGGAACTGGTGCGAAGGCGTGACATAGACGAGCCGCGCGGTGTCCGGCAGCGCCGCCACGTCCAGCCCCTCCGCGTCCACCGGCACAGGCACGACGCGCGCGCCCAATGACTGGAACACCTGCCGCGCGGGTGGATAGCCCGGCTCCTCCATGGCGACGCAGTCTCCCGGTTCGATGAGCACCCGGCCCACGAGGTCCAGCGCCTGCTGCGCGCCATTCGTGATGAGCACGTCCTCCGCCTCCGCGCGCACGCCCCGCGCGACGCCCACGTGCCTCGCCACCGCCTCCCGCAGCCCATGGTGTCCCGCGGCGTCCACGTAGCCCCGGGTCAGCGCGGCGGGCCGAAGCTGGCGCGCCACCAGCCGGCGCCAGGACTCGAAGGGAAAGCCCGAGACGTCCGGGCTGCCCACGCCAAAGTCATACGCGGCGGGAGCCAGCGGCACGGGCAGCTCCGGCAGCGCGCGCCAGAAGGCCCGGGCACGCAGCGGCACCTGGGGTTCCCTCCGGCCTCTCGGCCTGGAGGCGTCTCCCTGGACGAAGCTGCCCGCTCGCGTGCGCCCCGCGATGAGCCCCTCGGCGGTGAGCCACTCATACGCCACGCTCACGGTGTTGCGCGCCACGTCCAGGCGCAGCGCCAGCTCGCGGGTGGGCGGCAAGCGTTCCCCGCGCCGCAGGCGCCCGTCGAGGATGGCCGCGCGCAGCCCCCGGTAGATCTGCCCGGCCAGGTCCCGGCGGCCACGGAGCTCCACATGGAAATCCATGCCCCATCCTCCCACGGATTGGCCCAATGGAATTCGTCAATCCTGGCCCTGTCAGCGGGCCAGCGGCGGACCATCCTGCCGGCATGACCTCTTCCTCCTACGCCTCCCACCCCATCGACTCCGAACGCATGCCGTGGATCCCCATGGGCCGGCCCGGGCTCGCGTTCAAGCCGCTGCGCTTCTTCCGCGACGGCAGCGGCTGGATGTACCTCTTCCGCCTGGAGCCCGGCACCCTCATCCCCCGGCACCGCCACGTCGGCGAGTCGCACGCCTTCAACATCTCCGGCCGCCGCCAGCTGCTCGACACCGGCGAGGTGATTGGCCCGGGCACGTATGTCTATGAACCGCCCGGCAACGTCGACAGCTGGCAGGTCGTGGGCGACGAACCCGTCGTCCTGCACATCACCGTGAAGGGCGGCATCGAATACCTGGGCGAAGACGGCCAGGTCCTCAAGAGCGTGAGCCCCGCGGAGCGGCTGGAGACCTACCGCCGCTGGTGCCAGGAGCACGGCACGGAGTTCCTCGCCACCTGCGAGTAACCCGCGCCCTAAAAATGTCAGACACGCTTGCTAGGGTTCTCTTCATCCGACGGACGGCAACGAGAGTCTTTCCGCCGCCGCGGGTGCAACACCTTCTCACAAACCGAGGAGCAACCCTTGAAGCGTCTTGCATGGAAGGCTTTCGCCGCGGCGTGGCTGACGTGTTCCCTCGCGGGTTGTGGCCCTGAGTTCGAAGCACCGGCGGAAGAGACCGTGGAACAGGCCCCGCTGGCACCGAAGGGGCCGCCGCCGGAGGAGCGGGTCGGGGCGCTGGCCTCTGGCTGCTCGGGGACCATCGCGCTCGCCAGCAACGTCCCCGTCAGCAACATCAGCGCGAATACCGGCGAATGGTCCTGCACCTACACCTTCAACGTCACCTCACCGAACAGCACCCTGAAGATCACCACCACCAGTGGCACGGGCGACGCGGACCTCTACGTGCGCTACGGCTCGGAGCCGTCCACCACCGGCGTGAATGATTGCAAGTCCGACCAGAGCAGCAACGCCGAGACCTGCGAAATCACCAACGCGAAGGTCGGCGTCTATTACGTGAAGGTCTACGGCTACGCGGCCTTCACCGGCTTGAAGCTGACGGCGGTCTACACGCCCGTGGGCAGCTCCGGTTGCTCCAGCACCACCACGATGAGCAACGGCGTCCCCGCGTACGGCGTGGGCACGGCGGAGGCCAGCTGGTCCTGCATCTACATGCTCTATGTCCCCACGGGGGCCACCCGGGTGGACTTCGTCACCAGCGGGGGCAGCGGCGACGGTGACCTGTTCGTCCGCCGGGGCTCGTCCCCCAATGACGTGACGTATGACTGCAAGGCCGCCGGCCCCACCAACGTGGAGACCTGCACGCTCACCGTGACGGAGCCCGGCATCTACTACGCGCGGATGTATGGCTATCACGCGTTCTCCGGCGCCTCCATCACGGGCACCTACACCCTGACCACGGGCCAGCCGGGCTGCACGACCACCAGCCCCCTCACCAACAACTCGCCCACCTCCGGAGTGAGCGCGCCTGCCGGGACCTTCTCCTGCGACTACACGCTGGAAGTCCCGGCCGGAGCCACCAGCGTCACGTTCAACACCTACGGCGGCTCCGGCGCTCCCGCGCACCTCTACGTGAAGCGCGGCAGCGCCCCCACCCTGAGCGCCTACGACTGCGCCGGCACGCTGGGCGGCAGCAGCAACAACAGCCAGACGTGCACCCTCAACACGCCCGCGGCGGGCACCTGGCACGTGCGCCTGTACAACGCGGGCTCGTCCCTGCCGCTCACCGGCGCCACCCTGCGCGGCGCGTATGTCACCGGCGGCGGGAACCCCAGCAGCGGCACGCTGGTGAACGACGTGCCGGTGAGCAATCTCTCCGGCCTCAAGGACTCGTACCGCTACTGGACCATCACCGTGCCGTCCGGGAAGTCCTCGCTGCTCGTGACGACGACGGGTGGCACGGGGGACGCGGACCTGTACGTCCGTCAGGGCTCGAAGCCCGAGGATTACGTCTACGACTGCCGCCCGCTGACGGGAGGCAACACGGAGTCGTGCCTCATCAGCAATCCCGTCGCGGGCGTCTACCACGTGATGATCAAGGGCTACGCGGACTACGCCGGGGTGACCTTGAAGGCGACCTACTGAAGGCGACTCGCTGAAGCCCCCTGAAGTGTGAAGCAGTGCCCGGCTCCAGGGTGATTTCTTCCCCTGGGGCCGGGGTTGGGGGAACACTCCGGACCCATGAGCGCTCGGCGGTTCGACGTGGTGGTCCTCGGCTCCGGTCCGGGGGGTGAAGGGGCTTCGATGAAGGCGGCGAAGTCCGGCCGCAAGGTGTGCGCCGTGGAGCAGGGGGCGCTGGTGGGTGGCGCCTGCACGCACACCGCCACCATCCCCTCCAAGGCCCTGCGCCACGCCATCCAGCGGCTGATGGACGTGCAGAAGGACCACCCGGAGATGCGGGCGGACCTGGCCCGCCACACCACCCTCAAGGACATGATGCGCGCGGCGACCAACGTCGTGTCCAAGCAGGTGGACCTGCGCACCACCTTCTACGAGCGCAACCGGGTGGAGCTGGTGGTGGGCCGGGCGAAGTTCCGGGACGCCCACACCGTGGAAGTGATGGAGCCGCGCGGCTCCGTGGAGCTGCTCACCGCGGATGCCTTCGTCATCGCCACGGGCTCGCGGCCCTACCGGCCCGCGAACGTGGACTTCCGCCACCCGCGCATCTTCGACTCGGACACCATCCTCAAGCTGCGCGAGTCCCCGCTGTCGATGATCATCTACGGCGCGGGCGTCATCGGCTGCGAGTACGCCTCCATGTTCCGGATGCTCGGCGTGAAGGTGGACCTGGTGAACACGCGCGACCGGCTCCTGTCCTTCCTGGACGACGAAATCTCCGACGCCCTCTCCTACCACCTGCGCGAGCAGGGCGTGCTCATCCGCCACCAGGAGGAGATGGTGTCCGTGGAGCCGCACGACGACAGCGTGGTGCTCCACCTGAAGAGCGGCAAGCGGCTGAAGGCGGACGTGTTCCTCTGGGCCAACGGCCGCTCCGGCAACAGCCAGGACCTGGGGCTGGAGGCGCTGGGCGTCGCGGTGGACTCCCGCGGCTGCATCCAGGTCAACGACGGCTACCAGACGTCCGTGCCCCACATCTACGCGGTGGGTGACGTGGTGGGCGCCCCGTCCCTGGCGAGCGCGTCCTATGACCAGGGCCGCTTCGCCGCCACGCACATCGTGGAGGGGCGGCTGGAGCACAAGCTGGTGAAGGACATCCCCACCGGCATCTACACCAGCCCTGAAATCAGCAGCCTGGGCCGCACCGAGCGCGAGCTCACCCAGGCGGGCGTCCCCTACGAAGTGGGCCACGCCTTCTTCAAGAGCCTGGCCCGCGCGCAAATCACCGGCCGCACCGTGGGCATGCTGAAGCTGCTGTTCCACCGGGAGACGCGGGAGATTCTCGGCATCCACTGCTTCGGGGACAACGCCTCGGAGATCATCCACATCGGCCAGGCCATCATGGCGCAGGACTGGCCGGGCAACGGCATCGACTACTTCATCAATACAACCTTCAACTACCCCACCATGGCGGAGGCGTACCGCGTGGCGGCGCTCAACGGCCTCAACCGGCTGTTCTAGCCGGAAACACGAAGGGCACCGCGGGCGGCAAGGCCCACGGTGCCCCGGGTGTGTCACATCAGGCAGGGACTAGTAGCGGTAGGTGTCCTGCTTGTACGGGCCGCTCTTCTCCACGCCGATGTACTGCGCCTGCTCCGGGGTGAGCTCCGTGAGCTGGGCGTTGAGCTTCTTGAGCTGGAGCCGGGCGACCTTCTCGTCCAGGTGCTTGGGCAGCACGTACACCTTGCCCACCTGGTACTTGTCGCTGTGCGAGTAGAGCTCGATCTGCGCGATGGTCTGGTTCGCGAAGGAGCTGGACATCACGTAGCTGGGGTGGCCGGTGCCGCAGCCCAGGTTCACCAGGCGGCCCTTGGCCAGCAGGATGATGCGCTTGTTGTCCGGGAAGATGACGTGGTCGACCTGGGGCTTGATCTCCTCCCACTGGTACTTCTCCAGGGAGGCGACCTCGATCTCATTGTCGAAGTGGCCGATGTTGCAGACGATGGCCTGGTCCTTCATCTTGGCCATGTGCTCATGGGTGATGACGGACTTGTTGCCCGTGGCGGTGACGAAGATGTCCGCCTTGTCCGCGGCGTACTCCATGGTCACGACGCGGTAGCCCTCCATCGCGGCCTGGAGCGCGCAGATGGGGTCGATTTCGGTCACCCACACCTGGGCGGACAGCGCGCGCAGGGCCTGCGCGGAGCCCTTGCCCACGTCGCCATAGCCCGCGACGACGGCGATCTTCCCGGCCACCATCACGTCCGTGGCGCGCTTGATGCCGTCCACCAGGGACTCACGGCAGCCGTAGAGGTTGTCGAACTTGCTCTTCGTCACGCTGTCGTTGACGTTGATGGCGCGGAACAGAAGCGTGCCCTTGGCGGACATCTCCTGGAGGCGGTGCACGCCCGTGGTCGTCTCTTCCGTGACGCCCATGATCTTGGCGCTCTTGCGCGAGTACCAGGTCGCGTCCTCGGCGAGCTTGGCCTTGATGGAGGCGTACAGCTCCGTCTCCTCCTCGCTCTGGGGGTTGGCGATGACGGACAGGTCCTTCTCCGCGCGCTTGCCCAGGTGCATGAGCAGCGTGGCGTCACCGCCGTCGTCGAGGATCATGTTCGGACCCTCGTGGTCGCTGCCGGCGGGGCCGAACTCGAAGATGCGGTGGGTGAAGTCCCAGTACTCCTTGAGGGACTCGCCCTTGTGGGCGAACACCGGCGTACCGGCCTCCACCAGCGCGGCGGCCGCGTGGTCCTGGGTGGAGAAGATGTTGCACGACGCCCAGCGCACCTGCGCGCCCAGCGCCTGGAGCGTCTCCACCAGCACGGCCGTCTGGATGGTCATGTGCAGGGAGCCCGTGACGCGCGCGCCCTTGAGCGGCTGCTGCTTCGCGTACTCGTCGCGGATCGCCATGAGCGCGGGCATCTCGCTCTCGGCGATGCGGATCTCCTTGCGGCCCCAGCTGGCGAGCTTGAGGTCGGCGATGGCGTAGTCGTGATTCTGCTGCTTGGTAACCGCGGTCATGGTGTGGCTCCGGATCCAGGTGTGGCGCGCCGTGCTGGCAAAGGAGAGGCTTGGGCCCAGGAACGGCCGCCTCACCCTCGCAAGAAACGCGTACAGGTGAGCGCCGTTGGGTCATTCGGCTTCGAGCCTGGGGCCGGGAAGGCCTCGCAACGCTCCTCGAAGTCGCGGGGGAAACTACGGGAAGGCGTCCGTAATTTCAAAGGGAGATTGGCGCTCGCCGGGTCGGCCGCTGGTCCCATGTAGGAGTGGGCGGGAGGACACCCGCCCGCTCCCACGTCCGCCCTCCTAGAAGCAGGCTGCCACGGTGCCCTTGTAGTCGTAGTAGCGGCCACGCACGCCGTGCTGGACGTAATAGGGACCGCAGTCACAGTCCTCGCGGCCCACCTCGATGGTCTTCGCGGCGTCGCTGTACCACCACATGGTCCAGGTCCGCGAACCGTCACAGGGGTAGATGATCCCCTGCTCCTGGCTGGACAGCTCCTCGTTGGCGGCGGCCTCGTCGGTGGGCGCTCCACCGCAGGCGGAGAGGAACAGGGCCGCGACAGCCGCGAACACAACGCGCTTCATCGACATGGGTTTCCCTCGCTCAGCGGACGCGCGAAAGGCGCATCCGAGCGCTGGAGGATCTCCCGGCTTCTGGCGGGAAAGCAAATCACCATAGCAATCACACACACGGGAGCACCGGCAGCGCGTCCAATGACACACTGACCTTCAATCCCCGAACCCACCCTGGCGTGGTGCGCACGGACCTGGGCGCACGGCCGGGCTCATAGGCTGGCTGCTGTCCCAGGACGGGGGCGCTCGCGGCTGGACAGCGAGTGGAAGCTCCTGTGGCGACGGATCGACCGCCATCCCAGGGCCGACCACCCAACCAGCCAGGCCTTAAAACCCATTTATCCATCGAAATCTGAGAGAACTGGAGTGAGAATGGCATACCTCCTGACTTCCAGGTGGTTCGGCTTCGGGGGTGTTTGTGCGCTTGGTGGGAGCCGTCGCGTTATTGTTTTTTGTGGGAGGGTGTGCGACCACTCGCGTTATCCACGTTGATGTTGGAGACGGCAGGCAGGTGGTCCACGAATCCGTGGAGGTTGCTCCGGTCCAGGTGAGTGAGGACGCGTTCAAGGCCGCCCTCGCGCAGCTCATCCTGGACATCCGCATGGACGTTGCCTTCCGCGAGACCGATGCGGCCGACCAGCGAGGATCGGTGAGGTCCAGGACCCTGCTCGCGTCCGCGAAGGGACTCGCGGACCCTGGCTCGGGCAGCTCACCTGAATCGCTGTACGCGCGCATCTGCCCTGACGGGGACGACTGCTTGACCCTGGTGGGCGGGACGGGGCTGACGTTCTCGCGCAAGGACCGAACAATGATGGCGCTATCGTTCGCGCTCGACACCGTGTGGGATAGTGTCGAGGCCGAGGTCGGCAAGATGCTGAACCCGGTGGTGCTCAAGGCCATGGTGACCTCGGTCGCCTTGTCCGTGCTCCTCACGATGACGCTGCCCGAACCCGTCACGAAGGTCATCGCGGTGGCACTGACCGCGGCGATGGTGGCCTACCTGGGGGTGGTGCCGGTCTGGGAAATGGGACGGGGCTTCGTACGGTTGTGGGACGACGCCGGGACGGCAACGAGCGTCATCGAGTTGCAGGACATTGGCCATCGCTTCGGCAAGGTGCTCGGGACAAACGGGACGCGTGTCCTGGTGTTGCTCGTCACCACGGCCTTGGGAGGAAGGAGTGCGATGGCGGCCCAGGGGCCCAGGCTCCCGGGCTTCTCCCAGGCCGCACTTCGCGCGCAGGCCGAAGGCGGATTCGGACTCGCCGCTGCTTTGAATGGCGGAGTGGGCTCAATCTCGTTGCCTTCTGCCGGTGTGCTCAACGTGGCGCTGGCTCCGGGAGCGGCGGCTGCACTGGCGATGTACTCAGACGGGCGGTTTCCCGGGGACGCGACGGGACCGGTTCATCACATCTGCACGAACAAGAACCCCATCTCCGATGTGACTGGCGGTCCCTGGACGCCTCAGTGCGCGAAGATATTCGAGAAGGCCGGAATGACTCTCGAAGATGCTGCCAACAAGGTGCGGCTCAAGGGGCACGAAGGGCCTCACCCTGAGCTGTACCACCAAAAAGTAGTTCGGCGCCTTGAACGCTCGGTTGCGCACTGCCGAACAACGGAGGCCTGCCGGGCTGTATTGATGAGGGAGCTTGCGAGGATAGCCAACGAACTTCTGACGCAAGGTTCCGAGTTACGGAGTTTCATCGTAAAGGTGGAGAGCTGAGATGGAACGTCACTTCTACTCGGTGGAGCTTGGAAATGTTCCGCGGTGGCTCCTTGAGACGCCGACACGGGATTCTGGAGAGGCGTTTGACGAGCCTTGGATGTTCGCGGATGGTCGCGTCCTTCCCGACCTGGGAGCCCTTAGGGCGCGAATCGCACATCCAGGCAGGAAACGGACGTTTGATTTCTCTGTGATTGAAGCAGCTCCCATTGCCAGTGAGCTTGTCGCAAATATTTTCAGAACACTAGCCCCCGATGACGTGCAACTCTTCCCGGTGTCAATTGAGGGAGAGGCCGAGCCGTTCTTCGTCGTCAATGCCACCAAGGTGGTTGATTGCATCGACGAGGCACGGTGCCGGGAGGTGCATCACTACGATGAGGACAACCCCTCCACTGACTACCCGGGGGAGTACAACTGGATCTACGGACTGCGAATCGACCCAGCAAAGACCAGGGGCGCTCAGGTCTTCCGGCTGAAGAAGTTCAAGGTCGCGTTCATCGTCTCTGAGGACGTCAAGAACGCCCTCGAAGCGGTCGGCAACCTCGGGGTGTCTTTCGAGCACGTAACCGGCCCCAGTGGAGGTCAGAATGACCAGCACGCCTGAGTGGCAACCTTTCAGTGTCGGTCTGCCCAGTGATGATCCGACATTGAATGACAGAAAATGCAGCCCATTCAGTGTAGTTCATCACGTCACCCATCTGGATGCGGCGCACACGATTTTAACCCAACGGAAGCTGCGAGCTGGGCTCATAGGGGACGAAAGCAAGCTAAGGAAGCATCGAATTCTCGTGAATTGGCTTTCACCCAACACATGGACGAACGGCTCTCGATACGGCAATGTTCAATTTACATTCAGATGGCCTGAGCTTGTTGAGGGGCTGAAGTTCTACTGGGTCGAAGTGATGGACCATTCGATCAAGGCGCCCAGGATCCTGGCAACGGATCGGAACCACGACAAGCTACTTGAACCTTATGACCCGACTGTGCGCGAGGGGCCTTGGTGGCACTCTCGGGAGCGGGGCACTCACTACTGGAATGGGAACCATACGCTCGAAATAATGGTTGAGCGCGATATCGATCTCTCTGAATGCAAAGAGATCGGGTTTGTCAGGCACAACCCCAACATGTGCTGCATCGACTGGAAGAATTGCCGCGAGAGGGGGATGTACGACTTCAAGGCTGCGACCAAGTTTCTTGGCGGGCACCTTGCCGGGTACGGATTTGCGTCTGCGGAGACTGCAAAGTGGGATGGCCCACCAATCGAGCCAAAGCAACTGCGGGATGCCTGGGATTCTATTGAGTCCATTCTGACGCGCCATACGAAGAAGCTCTCCTTCGAAGACGGGAGCATCACGGTGGACGATTCGATGGCTCCTGTGTTGGCGCGATCATTGTTTCGGGTCTTCGCAACGGCCCCCAGGGAGAATGTCGATGAGGAACAACTGAGGAACATCGCAGCTCTCTTTGCGAACCAGTGGGCTGTCCTTGACGCTTGCAAGGCCGAGTTCACGCGGGTCTTCGGAGAATTGCGTGAACGGCCCATTTAACGCATTGGCTGTACGAAGCAGCGTGAGTGATAGAGAAGGTCTATTCCCCGAATTTCGGGCCAGTTGAAGCAAGAGAGAGTGGGAGTACTCGTGACCAAGCGGCATGTAGATCCGCATTCAGAGAGAGGCTGAGCCCCCTGGCGCCAGTGTGGTGGAGGTGTGTCCTAGGTGAAGCGCGCGTGGAAGCGCCCGGAGGGCTGCGCCGCACGGCTCGCGCGCGGGCGATGGTCCCCTCTGGAGGATGCCCGCTGGATGCTGGAGGAAGCCGAGCAGCCGTGGCTGCGATGTCACCCGGGGCACGGCCACACGACAGGCATTGCGTGACACTACCGCCCAGCTGCTCGCCTCCCGCTGACGGGCAGCCCTGCCCGTGGCCAGCTTCCCCCTGGGAGGCATGCCATGCAGGAGCCATCACAGCCCAGGAAGCAGGCCGTCCTTCGTTCCCCTGACGTGCCTTCCGTCCCCTGGCATGCGCTGCCCGCGGAGGCCGTGCTGGAGCGGCTCGGCAGTACGCCCCAGGGGTTGACGGAGGAGGCAGCGAGGGAGCGGCTCGCGCGCCATGGCCCCAACGTGCTGGAGCGCTCGCGGCCTGACAGCGCGTGGAAGCTCTTGTGGCGGCAGATCGACAGCCCGCTCATCTGGGTCCTCATCGCTTCGGCGGGCCTGGCCATCCTCCTTGGCAAGGTGACGGATGGGCTGGTGGTCGCGGCCGTCGTGGTCCTCAACACCGTCATCGGCTTCGTGCAGGAGTACCGCGCGGGGCGGGCCATTGAAGCGCTGAACCACATGGTGCCGGAGACCGCCCATGTGCTGCGGGAGGGGCACCCCGTGGCGCGGCCCGCCGCGGAGCTCGTCCCCGGTGACATCGTGCAGCTGGCGTCAGGTGACCGCGTGCCCGCGGACCTGCGACTCCTGCGCTCCCGCAACTTCCAGGTGGAGGAGGCCGCGCTCACCGGTGAATCCGTCCCCTCCAGCAAGCACGTCGCGACCGTCGCCGGGGACGCGGAGCTGGGAGACCGGGCGAACTTGGCCTTCGGTGGCACGCTGGTGACGTCCGGCACCTCCACCGCCGTCGTCGTCGCCACGGGCAGCGCCACGGAGCTGGGCCGCATCTCCCACATGATGGAGCAGACCGCGGACCTGAGCACGCCCCTCACGCGCGAGCTGGCCCGGCTGGGGCGCGTCATCTCGGGCGGCATCGTGGTGCTGTCCGCCGTGCTGCTCGGGGTGGGGATGATCCGGGGCTATGCCTTCAGCGACGCCGTGCTGGTGGCCATCACCCTGGCGGTGGCCGCCATCCCGGAGGGCCTGCCCGCCATCGTCACCATTGCCCTGGCCATTGGCGTGCAACGCATGGCGGCCCGCCGCGCCGTCATCCGCAAGCTGCCCGCCGTGGAGACGCTGGGCAGCACCACCGTCATCTGCACCGACAAGACGGGCACCCTCACCCGCAACGAGATGACCGTGCAGGCGCTGTGGACCTGGCGCGGGCACACCGCGCTCACCGGCGTGGGCCACACCCCCGAGGGACAGCTGCTGCGCAACGGGCGCCCCGTGGAGGAGCTGCCCGGGGACGTGCACGCGCTACTGCTCGCGGGTGTGCTCTGCAACGAGGCCGACCTCCAGCCCCGCGAGGGACGCTGGGGCATGACGGGCGACCCCACGGAGGGCGCGCTGCTCTTCGCCGCGAAGAAGGTAGGCCTGGGCGTCACGGAGCTGCGCGAGCGTCATCCGCGCCTGGACGCCATCCCCTTCGAGTCCGAGCACCAGTACATGGCCACGCTCCACGCGGACGGCCCGGAGGGCGCGGAGCTGTTCCTGAAGGGCGCTCCGGAGGTGGTGCTGCGCCGCTGCGGACCGGGGACGGACCGGGACGCCGTGCTGGTGGAGGTGGAGCGCATGGCGCGGCAGGGGCTGCGCGTGCTCGCCTTCGCGCACAAGGGCATGGCCCTCGCGGAGGCCCTGCGGCCCCAGGACGTGGAGGACGGCTTCACGCTGCTGGGCCTGCAGGGGATGATCGACCCGCCCCGTGAAGAGGCGATGGCCTCCGTGAAGGGCTGCCACGCCGCCGGCATCCGCGTGAAGATGATGACCGGTGACCACCTGGGCACGGCGGAGGCCATCGGTCTGAAGCTGGGCATCCACTCCCCGGCACACCCGGGCCTCACCGGCGCGCAGCTGGCCCGCATGAGCGACGCGGAGCTGGCCGAAGCGGTGAAGGACACGAACGTGTTCGCGCGCCTGGCCCCTGAACACAAGCTGCGGCTGGTGCGCGCGCTCCAGGCTCAAGGGCACGTGGTGGCGATGACGGGCGACGGCGTCAACGACGCGCCCTCGCTCAAACAGGCGAACATCGGCGTGGCCATGGGCATCACCGGCACGGCGGTGTCCCGAGAGGCCGCGGACCTGGTGCTGACGGACGACAACTTCGCCACCATCGTCGCCGCCGTTGAAGAGGGCCGCCGCGTCTATGACAACCTCATCAAGTCACTCGCCTTCGTGCTGCCCACCAACCTGGGGCTCGCCCTCATCCTCATGCTGGGCGTGACCTTCTTCCCGCTTCAAGAGGCCGGCGGCGTGCGCGAACCGCTGCTGGCCATGCGCCCCACGCAGCTCTTGTGGATCAACCTGGTGGCCACCGTCACGCTGGCGCTGCCCCTGGCCTTCGAGGCGAAGGAGCGCCACGTCATGCGCCGCCCGCCACGCGCGCCGGACACGCCCGTGCTGAGCCACTTCGTGGTGATGCGCACGGGGCTCGTCGCGGTGTTGATGGCGGCGGGCGCCATTGGCCTGTTCCTCTGGGAGTTCGCGCGCCAGGGCGGCACCGGCACGGTCCCCCCTGAATTGGCCCTGGCCGAGGCGCGCACCATGGCCGTCAACACCGTGGTCAGCTTTCAAATCTTCTACCTGTGGCTGTGCCGCACGCTGACCGGCTCCACGCGCGAGGTGGGCTTCACCAGCAACCGCACCGTGTTCGTGGGCATCGCGGCGCTGGTGCTCCTGCAGGCGGCCTTCATGTACGTGCCCTTCTTCCAGCGCCTCTTCGGCTCCGCGCCGCTGTCCGCGGGGGACATCGCGCGGTCGGTGCTGGCGGGCGCCTGCGTGCTGCCCGTCGTGGGCCTGGAGAAGTGGCTGCGCTCACGGCGGCGGGAAGGGGGCCGGAGCGTGAGCGCCACCTGAAGGCCTCAGATGTGCGCCCCGGAGTGCGCGTCGGCGGACCAGGCCACCGGCAGCGTGAAGGAGAACGTGCTCCCCGCGCCTGGCGTGCTCTCCACCCCCACCTGCCCGCCATGGGCCGCCACCAGCCCCTTCACGATGGCCAGCCCCAGCCCCGCGCCCTCCTTGCGCTTCGGTCCGGATTGCCAGAAGCGCTCGAAGACGCGCGGCAGGTCCTCCTCCGGAATCCCGGGGCCCGTGTCGCTCACCCGGAAGCGGACCTGCCCCCCCTCTGGCTGGACGCGCAGGGTGATGCAGCCTCCCTCGGGCGTGAACTTGAACGCGTTGCCCAGCAGGTTGGCGAGGATCTGCAGCACCCGCTCCCGGTCCGCCAGGACGCAGGGCAGGTCCCGAGGCACGTGGGCCACGAGCCGCAGGGACTTCGCCTCCGCGAGCGCGCGGTGCTGCTCCACGGCCTCCTGGGCGAGCGGCGCCACCTCCAACGGCTCCCGCTCCACCGACAGCGCTCCCCCTTCCATCCGGGCCACGTCCAGCAGGTCCTGGATGAGCCGGTTCGCCCGCTGGACGGACTTCTGGAGGGTGTCCAGGTGCCGCCGGGGGCCATTGCCCGCGGGCAGCCCCTTCTCCAGCATCCCGGCGCTGAGCTGGATGACATTGAGCGGGGCGCGCAGGTCGTGCGCCACGATGCGCAGGACCTCGTCGCGCATGCGGCTGGCCTGTCTGGACCTTTCGAACAGGCGGGCGTTGTCCATGGCGAGCGCGGCGCGGCGGGCCAGCTCCTCCGCCAGCGCAAGGTCCCGCGGCCCGTAGCGGCGCCCCAGGCCGTACGTCGCGAGGATGAGGGCGCCCAGGTTCCGCTCCCGGCTGCGCAGCGGCACGATGATGAGCGACCGGAGCGCCAGCAGGCGCAGCTGCTCCAGGTGCCCGGCATCCAGCGCGGCCGTTTCGAGCACGTCCGGCGGGACCTCCGGCAGCAGCACCGGCTGGCCCGTGCGCAACACGAAGGCGACGATGCCCGCCGGGGGGAAGGGGTTCGGTCCATACGCCGTGGTCAGCGACTTCAGCCGCGCCGCCGTGCGGGGGTCCTGGGCCGCGCTCTCCACCCGCAGGAGGCGCCCTTCCCCGTCCAGGCTGGCCACCACGCATCCATCCGCCAGCGCCGGCACGGCGAGCGTCGCCACCGTGGCCAGCGTCGTCCGGGGCGCCAGTGACGCCGCGAGCAGCGGCCCCGCGTCCGCCAGGAAGCGCCACGCCTGCTCCAGCTCCTGGCGCGCCGTGATGTCCTGCATCTGCGAGATGAAGTGGATGGGCCTTCCCCACGCGTCGCGCACCACCGCGCCCCACACGATGACGCTGATGCGCCGGCCGTCCTTGCGGACGTAGTGCTTCTCCCGCTGGAAGGAGTCGAGTTCACCGCGGCGCATCCGCGCGGCGTTCTCCTGGTCCACGGACAGGTCCTCCGGCACGGTGAGGTCCTGGAACGACCGGTGGAGCAGTTCCTCCCGGGAGTAGCCAACGAGGCCGCAGAGCGCTTCGTTGACGTGGAGGAAGCGGCCCTGCAGGTCCACCAGCGCCATGCCGGTGGGCGCGCCCTCGAACGAGGTCCGGAAGCGCTCCTCGCTCAGCCGCAGCGAGTGCTCCACCTCCCTCCGGCTGGCGTCCAGCCGGGAGAGCGCGTTCGCATTCCAGAGGGACACGGTGAGGAAGACGGCCAGGGTCACGAGCACCAGGAGCGTGGTGCCCGTGGCCGTCCCATACAGCCCCAGCCGCTCTCCCAGGAGCCGGGCCGCCCCCGCTACGGGCACGATGAGCAGTGCCGCGAGCAGGAGCCGCCGCGCCGAGTGGCCCCCCAGGTCGCTGCGCAGGAGCGCGCGCATCAACCCCCGCTCCGGATGGACGCAGAGGATGCCGAGCGCCAGCAGCAGCAGGGCTCCCGCCATGGGAAGCCCCAGCGGCGTGGCGGGCCCATCCGCCACATGCAGGGGCGCCAGCCCGAAGCGGTGCTCCTGGTACAGCCCTCCAATGAGGCTCCATGCCGCGAGCAGCACGGTGCCGGAGGCCAGCCACCGCGCGGGGTGCCAACCCTGGTGCGTGCGGACATGGAGCATCCCGAGCGACAGCCCCGTGAGCAGCAGGCCCGCCCCGCTCCCCGGGGCATGCCGGACGAGCTCCCCGACGCCCAGGAGGCAGGCCGCCCCCGCCAGGGTCCAACCCACCGCGCGCCGCACTCCGCGCGCCGCCTCGTCATGAAGCAGCCAGAGCCCGCCCCCCGCCGCGAGCAGGCCCCAGGCGTCACCGGGCAGCGGGAGGCCCTCGCCCGCCGGGCCGGGCTCCGGAAGGGACAGGGCCCGGCCGCACAGCATGAGCGCACCCGTCAGGATCGCGACCACGCTCGCGATGGGCACGGAGACCGCGAACGCCCGCGCGAGCCGCGGCGGACCGTCAGGACGGGCTCGCGCGACCTGGCGAGGACGGGGCAGGCGACTGACGGGAACAGGGATTCGCATGACACCCCTCAGGGAACCTGGGGTCCGGCGTGGGGCCCGGCAATGCGTCCTGCCTCCCTGGATGCGCGGGAACCGCGAGCGGCCTGGCGCGCGCCACGGCGCCTCCCTTCCTCCGGGGCGGGTGGCGCGGGCGCGGTGACTTAGGTTCAAGGCAGGGGGAGGCCCGACATGAACATCGCGTGCACCACCAACTTCTCGGATGCCTCCCAGCGCGCATGCGAGACGGCGGCCCTGCTTGCCCGGCGGATGAATGCCGCGCTGCTGCTGGCGCATGCGGTGCCGGCCAACGTGGTGCGGACCTTCGGTGCGCGTGCCCACGAGGCCGTGGAGGACGCGCTCCAGGAGGAGGCGCGCAGGCTGGAGGCCCTGTCCGGCGTGAGCGTGGAGCCCGTGGTGCTGACCGGGGAGGCGGAGAAGGCCCTGAGCGCGCTGGTGACGGAGCGCGGCCTGACGCTGGTGGTGGCCGCGGCGCCTCGCGAGGAGACGCCCTTCCTGGGCCTGGGCGGCACGGTCGACCGGATGGCGCAGATGCTGACGGTGCCCTTCCTGGTGGTGCGTGAAGGCGGGGCGCTGGATGCGTGGGCGCGCGGCGAGCGTCCCCTGCGGGTGATGGTGGGCGTGGACCGCTCGCGCCCCTTCGAGGTCGCGCGGGAGTGGGTGAAGGGGCTCTCCCACTTCGGGCCGCTAGAGGTGGTGGGCGGCCGCATCTTCTGGGTCTCCGAGGAGGCGAAGCGGCTGGGGCTGGTGCACCCGCGCAGCTACAAGGACGTGTCGCTGGAGCTGCGGGAGGCGCTGGAGCGGGAGGCGGATTCGCTGCTGGAGCCGCTGCGCATGCCCGGCGTGACGGTGCGTGCGCGGTTGGAGCCGGGGCTGGGCCGCGTCGCGGATCACCTGGTCGCGCTGGCCGGGGAGGAACACGTGGACGTGCTGGTGGTGGGCACGCACCACCGCAAGGCCCTGGCGCGGCTGTGGAGTGTGTCGCAGCACGCGCGGCGGCTGGCGTCCATGTCGGTGGTGAGCGTGCCGGTGCTCACGGCCGAGCAGGGCCGGGTGGAGGAGCCGCCCCGGGTGCGCGCGGTGCTGGCGACCACCGACTTCACGGAGCCGGGGGACCGCGCCGTCGCCTACGCCTTCGCGCTCACGCCGCCCGGGGGCACCGTGCACCTCCTGCACGTGGAGCCCGCGGACGCATCCCCCGAGGCCCTCCAGGCCGCCCGGCACCAGCTGGAGCTGCGGGTGCCTCCGACGGAGCAGGAGGGGCTGCACAAGGTGGAGCTGTCGGTGCTGAAGGGCGACGACGTGGCGGGGGTCATCACCCAGGCCGCGGAGCGCTACTGCGTGGACCTCTTGTGTTTGGGCACGCACGCCCGCACCGGCGTGAGCCGCGCGGTGCTGGGCTCGGTGGCGCAGCAGGTGATGGCCCGCAGCGACCGGCCCGCGGTCACGGTCCGCATGCCGCGCGCCTGAAGAAAGCCCTGTTCCGAGGCCCACGTGCACATCCTGCGCGGCGAGGGTTGCGTCGAGGGCTGCCTTCAGGCGCCGCGTCAGGCGCTCCGCCCCGCGCGCGCGTCCAGCTGTTCCAGCAGGGCCACCAGGTCCTTGAGGTGGCGCACGGCGGTGTAGTGGAGGCGCACGTGCTCGTGGGCCTCGGTCCCCAGGCGGGCCGCCAGGACGGGCTCCTCCAGGAGCCTGCGCAGCGCGGCGGCGAACTCCGGCAGGGCGGCGGGATCCCTCACGAGCAGGCCGTCCACCTCGTGGCGCACCTGGTCCTGGAGGCCGCCCACCGCGCTGGCCACCACGGGGCGGGCCTTCCACATGGCCTCCGTGATGGTGAGCCCGAAGCCCTCCCGCAGGCTCTTCTGCACCACCACCGCCGCGTGCCGCTGGAGCGCGTTGACGATGGCGGCGTTCTCCTCCGGGTCCACCATGGGCAGGCTCGCCAGGTGCACGCGCTGCCGCAGGAAGCGCGGCTGCTCGCGCCATACCGCGATGACGTTCTCGAGCGTCGCCGCCGCCTCCGGATCATCCGCGACGGACGCCACCGACGGTCCGGCCAGGATCAGATCCGCGCAGAGGCCGGGGGAGTCCCGCAGGAGCAACGAGAAGCCCCGCAGGACGCCCACCGGGTCCTTCAAGGGGTCCCAGCGGGAGACCTGCACCACGAGCGGTGAGCCGGGGGCGGGCGCCGAGCCTAGCCGCACGATGTCCACCCCGCGTGATACGTGGGCCGGGACCCCGTCCGTCCGGGTGAAGACGGGCGCGGGGGACTCCGGCGCCAGGGCCACGAGCCCGGTGTGGCCCAGGATGGCGCTCGCGACCTCCGGCGCCATGGGCTGGTTCTTCACCGCGAAGATGTCGATGGAGGGCGGGATGACGACGGAGCGGTCCGCGAGCAGCGGCGGCACGTAGGAGGCCCGGGAGAAGACCGCGAGCCGCGCGGCGACGAGCCCCGGCGCGAGGAACGCCCACGCCCGCTCGACCTCTTCGTCTGGCGTGTCACACCCGATGTGGCAGCGCCAGACCACGCGGGCGCCCGCCGAGGCCAGCGTCGGCGCGAGCCCCGCGGTCTGGGGGTCGTGCAGCAGCACCACGTCACCCGGCCGCACCAGGACGAGCAGCTCCTCCGCGTTGTCGCGGAGCACCTCGTCGTAACAGGCGCGCTCGGCGGGCCCCAGGGGTGAGCCGTCCCCCCGCGAGCCGTGCAGCGCGTGGTGCAGCCGCTTCGTGATGCGAAAGAAGGCGGGCGTGCCCTGCACCACCATCCAGCGCGTGTCCACGCCCGCCCCGCGCGCGTAGGCGAGCATCCGGGGCAGCATCTCCGCCACGCCGCCGCCCCGGGCCGTGGAGTTCACGTTCCAGACGGTGCGGCCCGCCATGTGCTCCCGGGCCTGGGCCGCGTGGGCCTGGAGCGCCTCCCACTCCGCCTCGGTGAGCTCCGGCTGGAAGCACGCCAGCGAGCGGCCCTGCACATGGACCTCGAAGGGCTTGAGCATGAGGACCCCGTCATGGCAGCGCGGAATGTTTGACCACCAGCACCGGCCGGCGGCTCCGGGCCACCACCTCCTGGGCCACGGACCCGAGCACCGCGCGGCGCACGCCCGTCCGCCGCTCCAGGGCCCCGCGCGCCGGGCTTCGCGAGGAGGCGCCCGTGAGCGGAACGTTGGAGCCGGGGCCCGCGGGCGCAAGGGGCCGGACGGGGAGGTGCAGGCGGACGGGCCGGGGCCTCGCGCGAGCCCTCACCCCGGGGCGGGCACCGCGCGGCCCCCGTGCACCGGCGGCAGGGGGGAGCGGTGGACCCGGAGTCCGCCGCCAGGAGGGGCCCCGGCGCCGTGACGGGCAGCCCCTGGTGTCCCCCCTCCCGTGACGGCGTGCGTCCGGAGGGCCCTGGCAACAGCTTGGAAGGAGCGCGGACGCACCGTCACGCCACACCCCCTCCCTGCCAGGAGCCAAGACCATGGACCCGTCCCTTCCCCCCGAGTCCGCCGCCCAGACACCGCGACCCCAAGAGGCTCCGCCCCCGTCCATCCTCGGGTTCGACTCGCTGTCCCGGGAGGACGTGGCCCTGGCCGGGGGCAAGGGCGCCAACCTGGGAGAGCTGACCCGCGCCGGGCTGCCCGTGCCCCCGGGCTTCGTCATCACCGCGGCGGCCTTCCAACACGCCATGGAGCCCGTGCGCGCCCGGCTGCGGGAGCTGTGGGGGCGCGTGGACCCGGACGACGCCCGGTCGCTCGCCGGGCTCACGGAGTCGCTGCGCGACCTGGTGCTCCAGGCCCCCCTGCCGGACTGGCTGCACGCCGGCATCCTCGCGGCGTATCACCAGCTGAAGGGGTCCACCGCGGTCGCCGTGCGCTCGTCCGCCACCGCGGAGGACACCGCCACCACCTCCTTCGCGGGCATGCACGAGTCGTTCACCAACGTGGCGGGTGACGACGCGCTCATCGAGCGCGTGCGTGCGTGCTGGGCCTCGGCCTTCGCCCCGCGCGTGGTTGCCTACCGCAAGGCCCAGGGGCTCACGGGGGTGCCGGAGATCGCCGTGGTGGTGCAGGCCATGGTGGACGCGGCGCGCTCGGGCGTCCTGTTCACCGTGGACCCCGCCAGCGGCGAGCGCGGGCACCTGATCATCGAGGGGGCCTTCGGCCTGGGGGAGGTCGTCGTGGGCGGCCAGGTGGAGCCCGACACCTACGTCGTGGACCGCGTGGGGCCGCGCCTGCTGGAGGCACGCGTGGGCGTGAAGTCCTTCCAGCTCGTGCGCGAGGGCGTGGGCCGCGAGCGGCGCGAGGACCTCACGCCGGAGCGGGCCCGCGCGAGGGTGCTCACGGACGTGCAGGTGCTGGAGCTGGCACGCCTGGGGCTGCGCGTGGAGCGGCACTACGGCGCGCCCCAGGACATCGAGTGGGCGGAGCAGGGCGGAAGGTTCTATCTGGTCCAGTCGCGTCCGGTGACGACCGGACTGGAGGACGCTCCGCGCGCGCCCCCGCCCGCCGCCCTGGGCCCCACGCTCGTGTCGGGCCTGGGCGCGTCCCCCGGTACCGTGTCCGGCCGCGTGCGCGTGCTGTGGGACGCCCGGGAGGGTTCGAAGCTGGAGGCCGGGGAGATCCTCGTGGCGCGCATGACCTCTCCGGACTGGGTGCCCACGCTGCGCAGAGCGGCGGCGGTCGTCACCGACAGTGGCGGCATGACGTGCCACGCGGCCATCGTCAGCCGCGAGCTGCGCAAGCCCTGCGTGGTGGGCACGCGCACCGCCACGAAGGTCCTGCACGACGGAGAGGAGATCACCGTGGACGGCGCCAGCGGCACCGTGCGCGAGGGCCGCGCCCCGGAGGCCCCGTCCGGCGTCACGGCGGCAACGCCGGCCCGGAAGGAGGCCCCGCTCCTGCGCGAGGCCGCCGCGCCCGAGGCGCTGGGCACGCGGCTCTACGTGAACCTGGCCCTGCCGGGGCAGGCGGAGGAGGCGGCGGCGCTCCCGGTGGACGGCGTGGGCCTGTTGAGGGCGGAGTTCATGCTCACCGAGGCCCTGGGCGGCGTGCACCCGCGCAAGCTCATCGCGGAGGGCCGCGGCCGCGAGTTCGCCGAGCGGATGTCCAGCGCGCTGCTGTCCATCACCCGCGCCTTCCGGGGCCGCCCGGTGGTGTACCGGACCACGGACTTCCGCACGAACGAGTTCCGGGGGCTGGAGGGCGGGAGCGACTTCGAGGCCACCGAGGCCAACCCGATGATTGGCTTCCGGGGTTGCTACCGCTACCTGCGCGAGCCCGAGGTGTTCCAGCTGGAGCTGGAGGTCCTCGCCCGCGTGCGGGACGAGACGCCCAACCTCCACCTGATGATTCCCTTCGTGAGGACGAAGTGGGAGCTGGAGGCGTGCCTGGAGGCCGTGGACGCAAGCCCGCTGGGACGCCAGCGCGGGCTGGAGCGCTGGGTGATGGCGGAGGTGCCGTCCGTCGTCTACCGCATCCCCGAGTACGCGCGGATGGGCATCACCGGCGTCTCCATCGGGTCCAATGACCTGACGCAGCTCATGCTGGGCGTGGACCGGGACTCGGAGCTATGCGCGGAGCTCTTCGACGAGGAGGACGCGGCGGTGCTGGACGCCATCGTCCGCATCATCCAGGCCAGCCGCGAGGCGGGCATCACGTCGTCCCTCTGCGGCCAGGCCCCGTCGAACCGGCCCGCCTTCGCGGAGCACCTGGTCCGCGCGGGCATCACCTCCCTCTCCGTGGACCCCGCGGCCGCCGGCGCCACCCGGGCGGTGGTCGCGGCGGCGGAGCGGCGGTTGCTGCTGGAGTCCGCCCGTCGCCGGTAGCGCGCTGGGGAAGGGCCGCCATCGCTCCCAGGAGCCGGGGCAGGCACCTGGCGCATCATGGGGGCCGCGGGGCCGTCGTGGGCCGGCCGGCCCGCCACCGGGGCCAGTCTGCCTGCTCGCGCGGCCACGCGAGCAGCAGGGGCACCAGCGCGGCGGCGACGGCGGCCAGGACCCGGACCCCGTCGCGGAGGTGGAGGGGATGCAGCCCCACGAGCGCGGCCAGCGCGGGCACCTGGATGAGCAGCCCGGAGAGGCCCAGCGACAGGGCGCAGACCCACCGCGCGGTGCGCGTCCGCAGCCGCGTGAGCACGGCCGCGAAGGTGGCGCTCGCCAGCACGAGCGTGGCCACCGCCACCGCCCGCGCGCGCTCCACGTCATGGCCTTCCGCCAGGCACCGCGCGTAGGCCCAGACGAGCCCGCACGCCATCAGCCCGCCCACCCCCGTGAGCACGGCCCACTCCCTCCAGGAGAAGACGCTGGACGCGGGCCGCACGCGCAAGGGGGTGAGGCGCCCGGGCCGGGCGGGCGCCTGGAAGGCGAGCATCGCGGTGGGGTGGATGATGAGCTCCAGCCACACGATGTGGATGGGCAGGTACAGGAGCGGCTGCCCCCAGAGCGGCACCAGCGCCGCCGTGCCCACCAGCGGGATGTGGATGAGCAGCAGGTAGAGAAAGCAGCGCTGGAGGTTGGAGAAGAGCTGCCGGCCCTCCGCGATGGCGGAGACCAGCGTGCCGAAGTCGTCGTTGAGCAGCACGATGGAGGACGCCTCGCGAGCGCTCCGGGTCCCCCGCTCCCCCATGGCGATGCCCACGTCCGCGGCCTGGAGCGCCGGCACGTCGTTCACCCCGTCCCCCGTTGCGGCCACCACCTCCCCCTGCTCGCGGAGCGCCTTCACCAGCGCGTACTTCTGCGCGGGCAGCGCACGCGCCACCACGTCCACGGGCGGCACCTGGCCGGTGTCCGCCAGCCGGGACTCCAGGGCCTCTCCCGTGAGCACCGTGGGGTGCGCGCCGCCCAGGCCCAGCTTCCGGGCCACCGCGAGCGCCGTCCGGGGATGGTCCCCCGTCACCATCACCGTGCGCAGCCCCGCGTCGCGGCACTCGCGCACCGCCTCCTCCACCCCCGCGCGCACCGGGTCCTCGCACCCCACGAGCCCCAGGAAGTCGTAGCCCTGCTCCGGCTCACCGCCATGCCAGTGCCCGGCGTCCAGCGTCCGGCACGCGCACGCGATGACCTTGTGGCCCTCGCGCGCGAGCGCGTCCACGCGAAGCGCCCACTCCCGCGCCGCGTCCGGGGAGAGGTCGCACAGCGCCAGCACCCGCTCGGGTGCGCCCTTCACCGCGGCGAGCAGCGTCCCGGGCCCCTGCCGCACCACGGCCGTCTCGCGCTGGCGCTCCTCGGTGAACGGGAAGGTGGCCTCGCGGGCGGGGCCGGGCAGCTCCGGCAGCTCCCGCGCCCCCGCCTCCCGCAGCGCCACGTCCAGGGGGTCCCGCCCCTCCTCCCGCGACGCCAGCACCGCGGTCCACAGCAGCGTTCGCGGCGAGGTCCCCGGGGACGGCAGCAGCCGGGCCACCCGCAGGAGCCCCTCGGTCAGCGTGCCCGTCTTGTCCGAGCAGACGCAGCTCACGCGGCCGATGTTCTCCACGGAGACGGCCTGCCGCACCAGCGCCTGCCGCCGGGCCAGCCGGTACACGCCCGCCCCCAGGAAGAACGTGAGGGCCACCGGGAACTCCTCGGGCAGCGCCGCCACGCCGAGCGTCGCCGCGCTCAGGAGCGCGTCCAGCCACCCGAAGCCCTGGCGCCAGCGGACGAGCGCCAGCACCGCGCAGAGCGCGGCCGCCACGCCCACCAGCACCGCCACCAGGTGCGCCACCGCGTGCTGGAGCGGCGTGCGGGCCCGGACCTCCTGCCCCGCGGAGCGCAGGATGCTCCCATACAGGGTCTCGGGGCCGGTGAAGATGACGCGCACCCAGGCCGTCCCGGTGAGCAGCCGCGTCCCCGCGAACCCCCAGTGCGCCCCCTCCACCGCTGGCTCCGCGCCAGGAGGGAGGCCCCCGAGCGGCCGTTTGCGCGCGGGCAGGGACTCACCGGTGAGCGAGGACTCCTCGGCCTGCAACCCGTCTCCCCGCACCACCAGGCCGTCCGCGGGGAACTGGTCGCCCGCCTCCACGCGCGCCAGGTCCCCCGGCACCACGTCCTCCGCCGGCACCTCCTCTTCACGACCATCGCGCAGCACGGTGGCGCGCGCGGCCAGGCGTCCGCGCAGGCCTTCGGTGGAGGCCCGCGTCCGGTGGTGCAGGAAGACATCCATGCCCAGCAACGGCGCGAGCGCCACCAGCATCACGACGCCGTCCACGCGCTCGCCCAGGGCGAAGTAGAGGAGGCTCGTGCCCACGAGGAACCAGGACATCGGGTCGCTCGCGGCCTCGCGCAGGCTCTGGAACGCGGAGTGGGGAGGCTGGCCCCGCACGTCGTTGCGGCCGTGAAGCGCGCGCCGCGCCTGCACCTCGCCGGCCTCCAGACCGCGTGCGTCTTGCCACCCATGTGGCAGGCGATGGACCGGCACGATGATTCGCATGACGCCCCCCGGGAGGAAGCTGGGGTCCTGCGTGGGCGCCGGCAATGCGTCCCCCATCCAGCCCGTGGGGACGCGGGCATCCTGGCGCCTGGGTAGAGCCACCGGGAGGTGCGCTCGGCATGGCGCCCCTTGCGAACACCGCCCGGCCGCTCCACGCATGAAGGAGGCCGCCGAGGAGGGCTCGGATGCGGATCCTCATCACCTATGGAAGCAGACGGGGCGGGACCCGGGAGATCGCCGGCCAGCTCGCCAGCGACCTGCGCTACGAGGGCTTCGACGCGGTGGCGCGTGCCCCCGGGGACGTCGACGACGTGCGCGCCTACGATGCCGTCATCGTTGGAGGCGGGCTCTACGCCAGCCGCTGGCACCGGCAGGCACGGCGCTTCGTGCACCGGCACGTCCAGGCCCTGCGCGAGCGCCCCGTATGGTTCTTCTCCAGCGGTCCGCTCGACGACTCGGCGTCGCGGGAGCGCATACCGCCCACGGCCCAGGTCCGGGCTCTCATGGAACAGGTGGGCGCGCGGGGCCACGTGACCTTTGGAGGAAGGCTGGAGCGCGACGCCCGGGGCTTCATCGCCCGCGCCATGGCGCGCGAGCACGCAGGGGACTGGCGGGCCCCCGAGCACATCGCCCGGTGGGCGCGCAGCGTGGCCGCGGAGTTGAGGGAGGCGGCCCAGCCGCCGGGCGGCTTCGGAGCCACGTCCCGGGAGTCACCGCGATGACGCGGTGACCAGATTGGAGAGGTGAGTGCAAGGAGAGGCCATGACCATCGCCTGCGCGACCAACTTCTCGGAGAGCGCCCGGCGCGCCTGTGACACGGCGGCGCTGCTCGCCCGGCGGATGAACGCTCCGCTGTGCATCGTGCACGTGCTGACCGGGACCCTGGTGCGGACCTTCGGAGACGCCATCCGCGAAACCGCCCGGGCCACGCTGCGCGACGAATGCGAGCGGCTGCGGGCCACCGGCATCCAGGTGGACTCCGTGCTCCTCACGGGGGAGCCCGAGGAGCAGATGCAGGTGCTGGTGGAGAAGCGCGGCCTCCAGTGGGTGGTGGCCGGCGCGCCGCGCGAGGACACGCCCTTCCGGGGTCTGGGGGGCACGGTCGACCGGATGGCGCAGCGGCTGGAGGTCCCCTTCCTGGTGGTCCGCGAGGGTTCGGGCCTGGAGGCCTGGGCACGCGGTGAGCGCCCCCTGCGGCTCATGCTGGGCGTGGATCGCTCCAGGCCCTTCGAGGTCGCGCGGGAGTGGGTGAAGGCGCTCGCGAAGTTCGGGCCCCTGGAGGTCGTGGGCGGGCGCATCGTCTGGGCGGGCAGCGAGGCGGAGCGGCTGGGGATGGTGCATCCGCACAGCTACAAGGACATGTTCCCGGAGCTGCGGGAGGCGCTGGAGCGCGAGTCCGCCGCGCTGCTGGAGCCCCTGCGCGCCGCGGGCCTGCCGGTGCGCTCGCGACTGGAGCCGGGGCTGGGCCGCATCGCGGACCACCTCATCGCCCTGGCCGAGGAAGAACAGGTGGACCTGTTGGTGGTGGGCACGCACCACCGCAAGGCCCTGGCGCGGCTGTGGAGCGTGTCCCAGTCCGCCCGGCGCCTGGCGCCCATGTCGGTGGTGAGCGTGCCGGTGCGCGCGGCGGAGCAGGGGCTGGAGCAGGAGCCGCCCCGGGTGCGCACGGTGCTGGCGACCACCGACTTCACGGAGCCGGGGGACCGCGCCGTCGCCTACGCCTTCGCGCTCACGCCGCCCGGGGGCACCGTGCACCTCTTGCACGTGGAGCCCGCGGACGCGACGCCCGAGCAACTCCAGGCCGCCCGGCACCAGTTGGAGCTGCGCGTGCCGGGCCCGGAGCACGATGGGAGCCACCAGGTGGAGCTGTCGGTGCTGAGGGGCGACGACGTGGCGGAGGTCATCACCCAGGCCGCGGAGCGCTACTGCGTGGACCTCTTGTGCCTGGGCACGCACGCCCGCACCGGCGTGAGCCGCGCGGTGCTGGGCTCGGTGGCGCAGCAGGTGATGACCCGCAGCGACCGGCCCGCGGTCACGGTGCGCATGCCGCGCGCCTGAAGACAGACGAGGTGAGCCATGAAGGCAACCGTGTTCCGAGGCACCCAGAAGGTGGGCGTGGAGGAGGTGGAGAAGCCGAAGCCGGGCGCGGGCGAGGCCATCGTCCGGGTGACGCTCACCACCATCTGCGGCACCGACGTGCACATCCTGCGCGGCGAGTACCCGGTGAAGCCCGGCCTCACCGTGGGCCATGAGATGGTGGGCGTCATCGACGAGCTGGGACCGGGAGTGACGGGCTACCAGGTGGGGCAGCGCGTGCTGGTGGGCGCCATCACGCCGTGCGGCCAGTGCCGGGGCTGCCTCTCCGGGCACGCGTCCCAGTGCGGCCACGGTGAAGGCCTGGAGGCCATGGGCGGTTGGCGGCTGGGCAACACGATGAACGGCGTGCAGGCGGAGTTCGTGCGCGTGCCGTTCGCGCAGGCGAACCTGGCCCCCATCCCGGATGAGCTGAAGGACGAACAGGTGCTGCTGCTGGCGGACATCGCGTCCACGGGTTTCAGCGGCGCGGAGTCCGGCGGCGTGAAAATTGGGGACGCGGTGGTGGTGTTCGCGCAGGGACCCATCGGCCTGTGCGCCACCGTGGGGGCCCGGCTCATGGGGGCTTCGCTGGTGATTGGCGTGGACGGGGACGAGACGCGCCTGGCCATGGCGCGGAAGTTGGGCGCGGACGTGGTGCTCGACTTCCGGAACCAGGACGTGGAGGCGGAGGTGAAGCGGCTCACCGGCGGCGGCGTGGACGTGGCCATCGAGGCGCTGGGCACGCAGCAGACCTTCGAGAGCGCGCTGCGCTCGCTCAACCCCGGCGGCACGCTGTCCAGCCTGGGTGTGTATTCCGGGAAGCTGCAGCTGCCCTACGACGCCTTCGCCGCGGGGCTGGGGGACCACCGCATCGTCACCACGCTCTGCCCGGGCGGCAAGGAGCGCATGCGGCGCCTGATGGAGGTGGTGCGCGCGAAGCGCGTGGACCTGACGCCGCTCTTCACGCACCGCTTCCAGCTCAAGGACATCCGCGACGCGTATGAGCTGTTCAGCCAGCGCAAGGACGGCGTGCTCAAGGTCGCCATCCAACCTTGAGCACGCCGGGGTGCTATCTCGGCGAGAACGTGCCGTTGTTCACGGTTCCCGAGGCATTTCCCATGAATTGCCGGATGAACGTCAGGTTCGACTCGTTGAAGGAGAACGGCGTCATGAGGGGAAAGCCCTCCGAATCCACCTCCACCAGGGCCCGCGACACCTCCAGGTCCATCATGAAGCTCCCGGACGGGTGCTGAAGGTGGATCATGGGGACCCAGCCAGCGCCCTGGGAGCCGCCCTCCAGGGTGAAGTACAGCGGAAGTCCCCGGAGCGCGGAGGCAAACTGCTGCAGGACGGCGGAGGGCGCGCCACCGAACTGAAAGGTGATGGGGCCGGTCTCCACCAGCACCCGCTTGGACCAATACTCGTCCACCCGCGTTACCGTCGCGGACTCGAAGTTGATGACGAAGGGAACCGACTTCCCGCGCAGCTCCGCGAAGTAGTCGGGAGGGTCGGCGGGAAGCGGCCCGACATAGGGCTCGAACTGGATGGTTCCGGAAATCCACCCGCCGGTATCCACGCCGATGCCCACGTTCGCGGTGCCATCCTCGGGCACCTTGAACAGGAAGCGCACCGGACGCGTCTCACCCTCGCCCAGGGTGAACGTCATCGGATTGGGCGACACCAGCGTGACGGGCACCGTGACACCCGGCGCATCGGTACGCTCCACGTGCCAGCCCTCATTCAGCTGGATGGAGTACGCCCCCGCGATGAGCGGCACGCTCACCGTCTCCGCGGACGTATCCGTGACGCTGGTGTTCTGCGGGCCGGTGATGGCGAACGTCGCCCCCACCAGCTTGTAGCTGCGTCCCGCCGAGGTCGACACCAGCGGCAGCTCCACCAGTCCCTCGCCGTCGCGAAGCACCGGGGTGGACGTCTCGGAAACCTCACCACACGCGACCGCCAGCAACGCAATCGCGCCCACGAACCACTTCAGCATTTGCATGGACTTCCCTCTCATGAAGGCAACGAAGACAACTCCAACCACTCACAACCCAGACGGCACGCGGCAGTGGGTGCCATCAAGGCGAGAACATGCCGGCGCGGACCTCGGTGAAAACGCGCTCTGAACCGCTGGCGGCGAGCTCCGCGTACCCTGTCGTGAAGGCCGCGGCCTTCGGGAGGGGATAGCCTTCCGCGTCCTGTCCGATGAGGGCCGGTGGCAGGCTGAGATAGAACTGGACGCGGTGATCCTGGCTGTCCAACAGGAGCGTCCCCAGATAGACGCTGGAAGGCCCAGAGGCCTCCATGAACATCTTCAACGTCACCCCTTGAAGCGCAGCGACGTATTGCTGCTGAATCGCTCGAGTCGTCTCGCCCCCGAGCTGGAAGGTCACCGGTCCTGTCTGGACCCGGAGTTGCTTGTATCCGGACTCAATCGACCGCGTCGCCGTCGAGGACGCGAAGCTGATGACGAACGGAATGCTCTTCCCGCGCAGGTCGACGAAGATGTCCGCGGGGTTCCCGGGCGGAGGCGGCGAGAGCGGCTCGAACACAAGCGTTCCCGAAATCCAGCCGCCCGAGTCCACGCCAATGCCCACGTTCACGGCGCCATCCCCCGGCACCTTGAACAGGAAGCGCACCGGGCGCGTCTCACCCTCGCCCAGTGTGAACGACATGGGATTCGGCGACACCAGCGTGACGGGCACCGTGACGCCCGGCGCGTCCGTGCGCTCCACGCGCCAGTCGCCGTTCAGCTGGATGGAGTACGCCCCCGCCATGAGCGGCACGCTCACCGTCTCCGCGGACGTGTCCGTGATGGTGGTGTTCTGCGGGCCGGTGATGGCGAACGTCGCCCCCACCAGCTTGTAGCTGCGCCCCGCCGAGGTCGACACCAGCGGCAGTTCCAGCAGCCCCTCACCGTCGCGAATCACCGGCGTGGACGTCGCGGCGGGTTCACCACACGCGAGCGCCAGCAACGCGAGCGCGCCGACCCACCACTTCAGCATTTGCATGGACTTCCCCCTCAGGAAGGCGCCGACGATAGGGTTTTGAACAGTGCACGGTCAAGGCAGCCGGACCCGCACGCGCAATGACAGTCACACCCGGCCCGCGCGTGCATCCTGTGGCGCATGAGTGACACCCCTGACGCCAAGACCGCCGACCTCTGCGACGCCCACGCGGGAACTCCGCGATTCCAGGTCGCTGAGCCGGGATTCCTGGACTACGGCGGGCGCCGGAGTTTCTCCGGACCCATCAGCACGGTGCGCGCGCCGGAGGACAACTCGCTCGTGCGCAAGGCATTGGAGGAACCCGGCCAGGGCCGCGTGCTGGTGGTGGATGGCGGAGGCAGCCGCCGCTGCGCACTGGTGGGGGACGTGCTCGCGGCCCTGGGCCAGAAGAACGGCTGGGCGGGCGTGGTGGTGAATGGCTGCATCCGCGACGCGGAGGAGGTGGGCCGCACCGCCATCGGCGTGAAGGCGCTGGGCACCCACCCGCTCAAGAGCGGCAAGCGCAACGAGGGCCAGCGCGACGTGGAGGTGCGCTTCGCGGGAGTCAGCTTCACCCCGGGCCACCACCTCTACGCGGACGCGGACGGCATCGTCACTTCGGAGAAGCCGCTGCGCTGAGCTTCCCCTTCCCTGCCCCGGGCCACACGGAGCGCAGCGTCCCCGCGATGGCGCGCAGTGCTTCCGCCCTCGGGTGCCCCGGGCGCCACGCCAGCACGAGTGTCCGGCCCGGCCCCGGCGGCGCGAAGGGCCGTATCACCAGCTGCCCCTGCCGGTTCTCCGTGGACACCGCCAGCCGGGGCAGCAGCGTGACGCTGCCCATCGCCATCACCATCTGCGCGAGCGTCGTCAGGCTGGTGGCGCGGAAGTCCACCTCCCGCGCCCCCACGCGCGTGCACAGCGCCAGCGTCTGGCTGCGGAAGCAGTGCCCGTCCTCCAGCAGCAGCACGTCCTCTTCATCCAGGTCGCGCAGCCGCACCTGCTTCTTTTTCTCCAGCCGGTGCCCCGCCGGCGCCGCGACGACGAAGGGGTCCTCCGCGATGACCGCGTGCTCCACCTGACGCCCCAGCTCCGCGTCCATCGCGAGCAGCGCCGCGTCCAGCCGGCCCTCGTCCATCTCCCGCATGAGCAGCGCGGTCTTCTCCTCGCGCAGCCGCAGCTGGAGCTTCGGGTAGTGCTTCACCAGCGCGGGCACCACCTCCGGCAGCACGTAGGGCGCCACCGTGGGGATGGCCCCCAGGTATAGCGGCCCCGCGAACGGGTCCCCCATCCGCGCCGCCGCCTTGAGGATGTCCTCCGCCTCCGTGAGCACCCGCCGCGCCCGCGCCACCAGCTCCGCGCCCTGCGGCGTGAGCATCACCCGGCGCGCGTCCCGTTCGAACACCTTCACGCCGAGCACCGACTCCAGCTGTTGCACCTGCGTGCTCAGGGCAGGCTGGGAGACGTGGCACCGCTCGGCCGCGCGCCGGAAGCCCAGGGTGTCCGCCACCGCCACCAGGTATTCCAATCGAAGTGCCCCTGAAGGCCTCACGCCAAGGAAAGCGTCCATGTCCCAGCGTCCCACCCTGACCACCGAAGCCGGCGCTCCCGTCTCCGACAACCAGCACTCGCAGACCGCTGGCCCCAGCGGCCCGGTGCTGCTCCAGGACCACCACCTGCTGGAGAAGCTGGCCCGCTTCAACCGTGAGCGCATCCCGGAGCGCGTGGTGCATGCGGTGGGCTCCGGCGCCTACGGCACCTTCGAAGTCACGCAGGACATCACCCGCTTCACCCGCATGAAGGTCTTCAGCGCGGTGGGCAAGAAGACGGAGACCTTCCTGCGCTTCTCCACCGTGGCGGGCTCCAAGGGCGCGCCGGACACCGCCCGCGACCCGCGCGGCTTCGCGGTGCGCTTCTACACGGAGGACGGCAACTGGGACCTCGTGGGCAACAACACGCCGGTGTTCTTCCTGCGTGACGGCATCAAGTTCCCGGACTTCATCCACTCGCAGAAGTACGACCCGTATACGAACTGCCAGGAGCCGGACAACGTCTGGGATTTCTTCTCCCATTCGCCGGAGGCCACGCACCAGTTCACCTGGCTCTTCGGGGACCGGGGCATCCCCGCGACGCTGCGGCACATGGATGGCTTTGGCTCGCACACCTTCCAGTGGGTGAACGCCACCGGCGAGCGCTTCTGGGTGAAGTTCCACTTCAAGACGGACCAGGGCATCCGCACCCTCACCACGCAGGAGGCGGAGGCCGCCGGTGGCAAGGACCCGCAGCACCACCAGCGCGACCTGTATCAGGCCATCGACCGGGGCGAGTTCCCCTCGTGGACGCTCAAGGTGCAGGTGATGCCGGAGGCGGACGCGGCGAACTACCGCTTCAACCCGTTCGACCTCACCAAGGTGTGGCCCTACAAGGACTACCCGCTGATGGAGGTGGGCAAGCTCACGCTCAACCGCAATCCGGAGAACTTCTTCGCGGAGGTGGAGCAGGCGGCGCTGGACCCGTCGCACTTCATGCCCGGCATCGGCCCGTCTCCGGACCGGATGCTCCAGGCGCGCCTGTTCGCCTACGGCGACGCGCACCGCTACCGGCTGGGCATCAACAGCACGCAGCTTCCGGTGAACTCGCCCAAGGGCGTGAAGGGCGGCGCGCGCAACTACGGCCGTGACGGTGCCATGCGCTTCGACGGCAACGGCGGCCGCGGACCCAACTACGAGCCCAACAGCTTCAACGGCCCCGCCCAGACGGACGAGTCCCCGGGCACGGGCTACGCGGTGAGCGGCATGACGGGCACCTTCGTGCACGGCAAGCACGCCGAGGACACCGATTACGTCCAGGCCGGCGCCCTCTACCGGCTGATGGACGAGGCGGCGAAGGCGCGGCTGGTGGAGAACATCTCCGGCAGCCTCGCGCAGGTCCGTCGCGAAGACATCATCGCCCGCGCCGTGACCCACTTCCGCGCGGCGGATGAGGAGTATGGTTCCCGCATCGCCAACGCCGTCCAGCAGAAGCGCCGCGCTCGCTAGGAAGGAACACCGACCATGAGCCCCCCGAACGACCCGAAGAACTCCCCGTCCGCCGAGGACGCCGCCCTGCAGGACTTCGTCCGGAGCGCCTTCGCGCTGGTCCGCTCGGGGGACGCCGGGAAGCTGCGCGAGATGCTCGACGCCGGGCTTCCCGTGACCGTGCGCAACGAGCGGGGGGACTCGCTCCTGATGCTGGCCAGCTACTACGGCCACGTGGAGGCGACACGCCTGCTGCTGGAGCGCGGCGCGGATCCGGAGCAGCCCAACGACGCGGGCCAGACGCCCCTGGCCGGCGCGGCCTTCAAGGGCAACGAGGCCATCGCCACGGTGCTGCTGGACGCGGGGGCGGACATCGACGGCGCGGGCCCGGACGGCCGCACGCCGCTGATGTTCGCGGCCATGTTCGACAAGCTGGAGATGCTGGAGCTGCTGCTCCAGCGCGGTGCGAACCACCGGGCCCGGGACGCGGACAAGCGCACCGCGCTGGACTACGCACGGTCCATGGGCGCGGCGCGCGCGGCCGACCGGCTGGATCCGAAGCAGCCCTGAGAAGACACGCAGGGGCTACGCGTTCGTGTGGCCCCAGGCGTTCTCGGACGGCCTGCCATCCCCGCCCCGGGCCGTCGTCTCCTCCCTCAACGAGGTGACGGCCTCCACGATGTGCCCGGCGTCGATGCCCGCGGCGTCCAGCAGCTCCGCGGGCTTGCCGGAGCCGGGCATCTTCGTCACCGCGAGCCGCACCACGGTGGGCAGCTGCTCGCGCGCGCCGGTGAAGGCCTCCAGCACCGCGTCCGCCAGCCCCCCTTCCGCCCAGTGGTCCTCCACCACGATGAGCCGCCCCAGCGTCTCGCGCGCGGCCTGGCGCAGCGTCTTCGCGTCCACCGGCTTCACTGAGTAGAGGTCGATGACGCGCACCGCGATGCCGTCCTTCTTCAGCGCTTCGTAGGCCTTGAGCGCTTCGTGCAGCGTGATGCCGGCGGCCACCACCGTCGCCACGTCCTCATCGGACTGGCGCAGCACCTTGCTGCCGCCAATGGGGAAGTCCTCCGTCGCGGGGTAGAGCACGGGCGTCTTCTCGCGCGTGCTGCGCAGGTAGGTGATGCCCTGGCGGTCGGCCAGCTGCGCCAGCAGCTTCGCGGTCTGGTTGGCGTCGCTCGGGTAGAGCACCGTGCTGCCGCCCACCGCGCGCATCATCGCCAGGTCCTCCAGCGCCATCTGTGACGGCCCGTCCTCGCCAATGGACACGCCCGCGTGGCTGCCGCACAGGTGCACCGTGGCGTTGGAGATGGCCGCCATGCGCACCTGGTCATACGCGCGGGACAGGAAGGCGGCGAAGGTGCTGACGAAGGCCTTCTTGCCCAGCACCGCCATGCCCACCGCGCTGGACACCATGTTCTGCTCCGCGATGAACATCTCGAAGTAGCGCTTCGGGTGCGCCTTCTGGAACTCGTTGGCGTACGTGGAGTTGGACACCTCCGCGTCCAGCGCCACCACGTCCGGCCGGGCGTTGCCCAGCGCCAGCAGCGCGTCGCCGTACGCCTTGCGCGTGGCCTCCTTCTGCCCGACCTCGTACGTGGGCAACTCCAGCGGCGAGGCCTTGTCCTGAACGGTGGCCTTCAGCGCCTCCGGCTTCTGCACCTGGATGCGCACGTGGCGCTCCCCGCCCAGCTCGCGGATGGCATCCTTCGCCTTGTCCTCCGGCAGCGGCTTGCCGTGCCAGCCGTCCTGGTTGGCGATGAGCGAGGAGCCGTGCCCCTTCTCCGTGCGGCAGATGAGGCAGGTGGGCTGGCCCTTCTTCGCCTGCGCTTCGGCGAAGGCGCGGTCGATGGCGCCCAGGTCATGGCCATCCAGCGTGACGGCGTTCCAGCCGAAGGCGCGGACGCGGGCCGCGTAGGCCTCCAGGTTCCAGCCCAGCTCCGTCTCCCGGCTCTGGCCCAGGCGGTTCACGTCGATGATGGCGCACAGGTTGTCGAGCCCGTAGTGGCCCGCCTTGTCGAACGCCTCCCAGACGGAGCCCTCCGCTGTCTCGCTGTCCCCCATGAGGACGTACGTTCGGAAGGGCAGTCCGTCCAGGCGCGCGGCGAGCGCCATGCCCACGCCCACCGCCAGGCCCTGCCCGAGCGAGCCGGTGGCCACGTCCACGAGCGGCAGCACGTGCGGGTTCGGGTGGCCCTCCAGCCGGCTGCCGAACTTGCGCAGCGACAACAATTCCCGGTCGTCGATGGCCCCCGCCGCCTTGAAGGCGGAGTAGAGGACCGGGCAGGCGTGCCCCTTGGAGAGCACGAAGCGGTCGTTGTTGGGTGCTTTGGGTTGCTGGAAGTCGAAGCGCAGGTACTTCTGGAACAGCACGGCCATGATGTCCGCCGCGGACATGGACGAACTGGGGTGGCCCGAGCCCGCCGCCGTGGTGCAGCGGATGCTGTCGATGCGCAGCTGCGCCGCGAGGTCCGCCAAGGTGTCCGCCATCGTGTCGCTCCGGGGGTTGGGGGGACGAAGGGTGTGCCCCCGCAACTGTGTTGACTGACCCGGGTCGCGAGAAGCGTTGCCCCCCGCTGGCCCTGTTCGCAGGCAGAATCCGCGAGTGCCTGCCCGCCCGGCCGGACCTGGGGGACGGGCCATGCGCAACTTGAAACAACGCCATCCGGGAGCCTTGCGCCCCCGCCGGGAGAATCCATGAATCCGCTGCGACAGCTCGCCGAGTTCGGCCAATCCGTCTGGGTGGACAACCTCCAGCGCAGCTACATCACGAAGGGCACGCTGAAGAAGTTCATCGAGGAGGACGGGCTCAAGGGGCTCACCTCCAACCCGACCATCTTCCAGAAGGCCGTGTCGGGCAGCGACGACTACCAGGACCTCTTCGACGCGGCGAAGGGCAAGGGCGTCAACGGCAACGACCTCTACGAGCAGCTGGCGGTGCGCGACGTGCAGGGCGCCGCGGACCTGCTCAAGCCGGTCTACGACGCGACGAAGGGCCAGGACGGCTACGCGTCGCTGGAGGTGTCCCCCCGGCTGGCGCTGGAGACGCAGGGCACGCTGGAGGAGGCGCGGCGGCTGTGGAAGACGCTGTCGCGGCCCAACGTGATGATCAAGGTCCCGGGCACGGTGCCGGGCGTCCCCGCCTTTCAGCAGCTCACCTCCGAGGGCATCAACGTCAACGTGACGCTGCTCTTCAGCCAGGAGCGCTACAAGGAGATCGCCGAGGCCTATGTCTCCGGCCTGGAGAAGTTCGCCGCGTCCGGCGGGGACGTGAGCCGCGTGGCGAGCGTGGCGTCGTTCTTCATCAGCCGCATTGACGCCATCGTGGACAAGGAGATTGAGAAGAAGCTGAAGGCGGGCGCCACGCCGGAGCAGCAGAAGGCGATGGAGGGGCTGAGCGGCAAGGTGGCCATCGCCAACGCGAAGCTCGCCTACCGCACCTTCAAGGAGGTCTTCGGGACCGAGCGCTGGAAGGCGCTCGCGGCGAAGGGCGCCAAGGTGCAGCGCGTGCTCTGGGCGAGCACCAGCACCAAGAGCCCGAAGCTGCGCGACGTGCTCTACGTGGAGGAGCTCATCGGCCGCGACACGGTGAACACCATGCCGCCCGCGACCATCGACGCGTTCCGGGACCACGGCAAGGTGCGCGCGAGCCTGGAGGAGGACCTGCCCGCGGCGGAGGCGACCATGCGCCAGCTGGAGGCCGCGGGCATCTCCATGAAGACGGTGACGGACGAGCTGGCCACCGACGGCATCCGCCTGTTCTCCGAGTCCTTCGACCAGCTGCTCGGCGCGGTGGGCGAGAAGCTGAAGAAGACCTAGCGCCGGAGTCCCCGGGAGCCCCAGGAACACTCCCACCTCCTCCCGGTGCCCGTTGGAAGCCAATGCCTTGCACCCCACCCTTCCGGCCGCTGTGAGCCGGGAGGAGAAGGACATGGGTGTGAGGAATTGGGGCATGGTGGCGTGGCTGGGATTGGCGGCGTGTGGAGGTCCGGCCGAGGAGGCCGTCTCCACCGCCCCGGCGGCGGAGGACTCGCGCGAGGTGGAGGCCCAGGCATGTCCCGCCGGGGTGGCATCGCGGGTGAAGATTGTCATTCCCCCGGACCCCGACGACTACAAGACGCTGGAAGGGCTCACCCACGTCCAGGGGACGCTCTACTTCGCCACCAACGACTTTCTCCCCGAACCGTCCACCCTGTGGCGCAGCAATGGCACGGAGGCGGGCACCGTCCCGGTGAGGACGTTCCCGTTTGGGTACGGGGAGCTCACGGAGCCGGTGGCGGTGGGCAGCCGGCTCTTCTTCCAGCTGTATTCGCCGGCCACGGGAAACGAGCTGTGGCTCAGCGACGGGACGTCCAGCGGAACCCGGCTCGTCGAGGACATCACGGCGGGCCCGGCCGGCTCCACGCTGCGCAATCCGGTCTCGCTCAACGGCCGGCTCGTGTTCTTCCGGGAGGGGACGGGGACGGCGGACACGGAGCTGTGGCGCTCGGACGGGACGGCGTCGGGGACGCTGCGCGTGAGGGCGGTCGACGGCACCCAGGGCCTCTACAACCGGCTGACCCTGCAGGTCGGCGGCGCGCTGCTCTTCTTCCGCGACGAAGCCACGGGCACGCGGCTGTGGCGCACCAACGGCATGCTGGCGGGGACCGAGGCCGTGCTCCGGTTGAGCCCGGGTCAGACGACCATCCAGCAGGTGGCACAGGCCGGGAACCTGGGCCTGTTCGTCCTGCAGAACGGCCCCAACCATCAGGTCTGGAAGACGGATGGCACCGCCCAGGGGACGGTCCTGCTGGAGGCGTTCGGCCGGTACGTCAAGATCCTGGGCGTGCTGGGCTCGCGGGTCTACTTGGCGTCCGTCGACGCAGCCTCGCAGCAGATGCGCATCCAGAGCCTCCTCTTGTCCGGGGGCGGCAAGTCCTCCGTGGCCACGCTCCCGAAGTACAGCGCGGACGACTTCCCCTTCGTGCAGAACACGGCCACCTCCGCGGGGAGCCTGTATTTCGCCGTGGGTCACCTTGGCGACGGTCCGGCCCCGGATGCCGTGGAGCTGTGGGCGACGGATGGCACGTCCTCGGGGACGCGCAGGCTCTTCGCGACGCTGTCCCGAGGCGACGAAGTCTACTCGCCCGTCTTCGCCACCGGAGAGGGAGTGGTGCTCTTCAACGGCTCGCCCACCGACGACCTCGTGGAGCCCTGGTTCACCCGGGGCACCGCGGCGACGACCGGGCGGCTCGTGGCCCCCGGCCCGGGAACGCGGATCATCGGGGGACATGAATTCACCCGCATGGGCAGCCGCGTCTACTTCACCCTCTACGACGACACCGAACGCTCCCAGCTCTGGTCCGCGCCGGCGTCCTTCACCTGCCCACCGGGGCTGAGCGAAGCGCGGTAGGCAATGCCAGACACCCTCCGCCCACCGGCACCTTCCGGTGGGCGGGGGTTTTCAGGCCCTATTGATAGGTGTCCAGGTAGGCGCGGTGGCTGTTGGAGAACTCGAAGTTCGTGAACTTGTCCCAGTTGATGGACCAGGTCATCAGCCCCTTGAAGCCCGGGTAGCCGCCGGACTGGCGCAGCACGTAGGTGCCGCCGAAGGACTGGCCCTTCATCAGGTAGTCCAGCGCCTTCTGCACGTTGGCGGGCGTCGTGTAGCCCCCGCCCGCGGCCTGCGGCGAGGACGGCAGACCGATGACGACCTGCTCCGGCCGGAGCGCGGGGAAGACGGCGCTCGCGTTGCCACCCACGGGGAAGCCCTGGAGCAGCATCTCCGCCATGGCCACGTGGAAGTCGGGGGTGCTCTGCGCGTAGGCGCGGCCGTCCAGTCCCGTCACGGTGCCGGTGTTGTAGTGCTGCACGTGCAGGTACGTGAGCCGGTCGCGCAGCGCGTGGATGACGGGGAGGTAGGCGCCCCACGGGCCGCCATAGGCCGCGTAGCCGCCCTGCACGTAGGCCGTCTCCGGCGCCATGGTGAGCAGGAAGCCCGCGCCGTTGTCATTGAGCAACTGCCGGGTGCCGGCGATGAGGTGCTGGATGCGCGGCGTGGTGGGGTTGCGGAAGTCGGTGTCCCCGCCGTTGAGCGCCAGCGACGCGCCCTCCAGGTCCAGGTCCAGCCCGTCAAAGCCATACGTGTTGATGAGCCCCTGCATGCTGGTGACGAAGGCCTGCCGCGCCGCCGCGTTGTCCAGGTGGATGGTGCCGTTGGCGCCGCCCAGGGAGATGAGCACCTTGCGGCCCTGCGCCTTGAGCGTGGCGATGTCCGCCTTGAAGTCCGCGACGGTGGCGTTGTACGGCGTGAAGCCCATGGTGCCCGACGGCGCGCCCGCCACCGGCTCCGCGAAGGCCACCTGGATGACGTTGAACTTCGAGGACACGTCGCGCAGCCGGATGTTGGTGGAGCCGTTGTCGAAGTTGTGCCAGTAGCCGACCAGCACCTTGCTGCCGGAGGGCGCCGTGTTGCCCGTCGTCACGGCGACGCTGTTGCTCGCGGAGGAGCGGTTGCCCGCCGCGTCGCGCGCCTTCGCGGTGAACGTATAGGCGGTGTTGGCGGCGAGCCCCGTGACGGTGGCGCTGGTCGTGGTGCTGGTGGCCGCCGCGCTGGTGCCGCCGTTGACGAAGATTTCGTAGCCGGTGACGCCCACGTTGTCGCTGGACGCATTGAACGCCAGGGACACGCTGGAGGCCGTCACGCCTGTGGAGCGCAGGGAGCCGGGCGCGGTGGGGGCCTGCGTGTCGGAGGCGGGACGCGGGGGCGTGGTGGTGCTGAGCGCGGCGCTGGCCGCGGAGCGGTTGCCCGCCGCGTCGCGCGCCTTCACGGTGAACGTGTAGGCGGTGTTGGGGGCGAGCCCCGTGACGGTGGCGCTCGCGCTGGTGGAGGTGACGGACGCGGCAGCGCCGTTGTTGACGAAGACCTCGTAGCCCGTGACCCCCACGTTGTCGGTGGAGGCGCTCCAGGTCAGCGACACGCTGTCATGCGTCTTGGAGGGTGACGTAAGGCCCGAGGGGGCGGTGGGGGCCTGGGTGTCGGAGGGAGGGGTGCCGGTGCGCTCCAGCCACAGGGCGAGCACGTTGGGCGGCTCCCAGCCCACCAGGGACGTGTGGGACTGGCGGCAGTCGTAGCCCTTGCCCCCATAGGAGGCGATGTCGCCCACGGTGTACGCGACGCCCGGGGCCCAGGCGCCGCGGTCCGCCGCCAGGGCCAGGGTGGGCAGCAGGAACAGGAGCACGGCGAGGGCCGCGCGGGATGAGGAACGAGGGGGATGCATGAGGGGGAAATTCTCCCGGAAAAGGGTCCGGACACAGGGAGGACGGGACCGGCGGAAGCGGGTCAAAGCTCGCGGTGGATTTCCCGGATTTCCGGAAGGTTGGACAGCGAACGGAGGAGCGACCCCCTGGGTTCCGGACATCGGCTTCCGGGCGCCTCGATTTAGAGTCGCCCCATGAAGTTTCTAGGCGAATTGGACGAGGCATCTCTCGGGCGGACGCAGCGGTGCAACCGGCGTCTCACGGACCCGAACCGTCTGCGGGCCATCAAGGACACCGGGCTGATGGGCACGCCCCAGGAGGAAGCCTTTGACCGCCTCGCGCGCCTGGCGGCGCAGTTGCTCAACGTCCCACTGACCATCATGTCGCTGGTGGATGCGGACCGGCAGTTCTTCAAGGCGGACTTCGGGTTGCCCTCGCCCTTCCGGGAGACCCGGACGCTGCCCATCGACGCGTCCCTGTGCCGCTACACGCTCGAGGGGGAGTCCATCATCTCCTCGAACGCGCCCGCGGACCCGTTCCTGAAGTTCCATCCCTCCACCGGGCCCTGGGGCATCGTCGCGCTCATCGTGCTGCCGCTCATCAACCCGGACGGGCACGTGCTGGGCACCTTCTGCTGCATCCAGCCCACGGTGCGCGAGTGGACGCAGCAGGACCTCACGGTGATGAAGGAGCTGACGGCGTCCATCATGACGGAGATCAACCTCCGTGATCAGATCCGGAAGCTGAAGGCCGAGCAGAACCTGCGGGAGACCTTCGTCGCGGCGCTCACCCACGACCTGCGCACGCCCCTGACGGCGTCGAAGCTGAGCGTGCAGCTTTTGGGCAGACGCCACGCGGACCTGCCGAGCGTCCAGACCTCCGTGGCCCGCGTGAGCGCGAGCCTGGACCGCGCGGAGCGGATGATCCAGAACCTGCTGGACGCCAGCCGCCTCAAGGCCGGCAAGCGGATGTCCCTGGAGCTGGCGGAGTGCGACCTGCACACGGTCGCGGCCCAGACGCTGGACGAGCTGGCGACGGTCTATCCGGAGCGCTTCGTCCTGAAGGCGGAAGGCGTGTTCACGATGCGGGCGGATCCGCTCGGGCTGCGCCGCATCGTGGAGAACCTGGCCTCCAACGCGGCGAAGTACGGCGCGCCGGGCACTCCCATTGAAGTCGTGCTCGACCGGAGCGAGACCCAGGTGCAGCTCCAGGTGCGCAACCAGGGCCCCCCCATCGCCGCGGAGGATTTGCAGACCATCTTCGAGCCGTTCCACCGGACCCGGTCCGCGACGGAGAGCGCGGAGAAGGGCTGGGGACTGGGCCTGCCCCTGGTGAGGGGACTTGCCGCGGCGCACGGCGGAAAGGCCACCGTGACGAGCAGCTCCGAGGAGGGGACCTGCTTCACCATCACCCTTCCGCTCGACGCGACCGCGCAGCGGCTCTCCGCATAGGGGATGGGGAGCCCGAGGGCAGTGCACCTCGCGCTATCCAGGCGCGCACGATGAACAACCGCTCCACCCCGGAGTTGATTGCCCTCGCGTTGCAGGGGGACGAGGAGGATGAAACGGCCTGGGAGGCCATCCGTGAGCTGCGGGAGCGTGGCGGCGACGAGGTGTTCCAGGCCGCGGTGACGCTGCTGCACTCCGAGTCTTCACACGAGCGTGGACGCGGCACGGACATCCTCGCGCAGCTGGGCGGGCGGAAACGCAGCGACGCACTCGTCACGAAATGCGCGGATGAAGTCCTGTCCGCGCTGTCCACGGAGCAGGATGCCGCCGTCCTGGGCTCGATGGGTGCGGCCCTGGGGCATCTTCGGGATCCCCGGGCTGTTGCCGCGTTGCAGCCCTTCGAGGACCACCCGGACGCGGACGTCCGGATGGGCGTGGTCATGGGCATGGCGCCGCACCGGACTCCAGCCGCCATCCAGACCTTGATCCACCTCTCCCGCGACCGCGACGAGGACGTCCGGAACTGGGCGACCTTCAGCCTGGGCAGCCTGGCGGAGGAGGTGGACACGCCCGAGCTCCGGGACGCGTTGTTCGACCGGCTCACGGAGTCCGACGCGGAGCTTCGCGGCGAGGCCCTGGTGGGACTGGCGCTGCGCAAGGACCCACGCGTCCTGGAGCCGCTGCGCCGCGAGCTGGAGGGCAACACCGTCATCATCCTGGCCGTCGAAGCCGCCCAGGCGCTGGAGGACGTCTCGCTCCTGCCGCTGCTCCTTCCGCTCCGGGACGGTCCTGGCGAAGCCGACAGCTTCTTCCGCGCCGTCCTCGAAGAGGCCATCACCCACCTGGAAGCGCTGACGCGCTGAAGCCCCTGTCCTGTGTTGTGGACAGGGGGAGGTGTCATGGTTGCCTGCGTGCCGTCCGCGCCAGCGGTCGCCGGGCGACAGGAAGCGGGCGCGCACCGCACGTGCGCCTTGCAGCGGGGCTGTGGGTGCACTAGCCATCGGGGGACGAGGGCCGACGGCGCCAACCGCTCGGGTCCTCCGAGGATGACTTTATGGCCCAGCGCCGCCCGACCCGACCTTCCGCTTCCCCTGATACGTCCAAGTCCCGCAGTGCCGCTGGCAAGGCCGCCACGAAGCCCGGGGGCCGTCCCGCCGGGGGCAAGGCCTCCGCCCCGGCGAAGAAGGCCGCGGTCGCGAAGCCGGTGGCGCAGGCCCTGAAGACCGTGGCCTCGAAGCTGAAGCAGGCCGCCAAGGCGGTGAAGAGCGCGGCGGCGAAGAAGGCACCGGCCGCCAAGGCAAAGCCTGTCACGAAGCCTCCCGTGAAGGCCGCACCGCCCCCGAAGGCTTCCGCGAAGTCCGGTGCCCAGGCCTCAAAGGCACCTGCGGCGAAGCCCGGCGCGCAGACCTCGAAGACGCCTGCGGCGAAGCCAGGTGCACAGGCGCTGAAGACGCCTGCGGCGAAGTCCGCCTCGCAGGCTCCGAAAGCTCCCGTCGCGAAGCCGAGCGCTCAGCCTTCGAAGTCTTCCGTCGCGAAGCCGAGCGCTCAGCCTTCGAAGTCTTCCGCCGCGAAGCCGAGCGCTCAGCCTTCGAAGGCTCCCGCCGCGAAGTCCGAGGAGCAGACTCCGAAGGCGCCTGCCACGAAGACCGCCGCGCAGGCACAGAAGGATTCGAAGGCGCCTGCCACGAAGACCGCATCGAGTGCGCCGCAGACTCCTGCGCCGGCCTCCAAGGAGCCTCTGTCGACGACAAAGGCTTCCGCCACGAAGGCCTCCGCAGTTCCTGCGGCGGAGCCCGCATCGAGCAAGAAGAGCCCGAAGGCTTCCGCGGCAAAGACCTCCGGACAGCCGTCAACGGCTCCCGCGGCAGAGGCCGTGCCGGCCGAGAAGAACTCCCACGTCGCAGCATCGCAGCCCTCCGAAGCGCCTGCGGAGGAGCCTGCATCGTCCAAGAAGAGCTCGAAGGCTTCCGCATCGAAGGCCTCCGGACAGCCGTCACCGGCGCCTGCGACGGAATCTCCTTCAACCGAGGAGAGCCCCAAGGCTGACGCATCGCAGCCCTCCGAAGTGCCCGCGGTGGCCGCTGAACAATCCCCTCAAGCCCCTGAGACGACCTCCGTGGGCTCGGAGACGGCTGAGCTGAAGACGGGCACCAGCGAGGCCCCGTCGAAGCGCGCGGGGAAGGGCTCCAAGGGTTCATCCGCGAAGAAGACCCCTGCGGAAGGCACTTCCGCCTCCACGTCGCAGGAGACTCCGGCGCCCGCTCCTTCGGAGAGCACCGCGGAAGCCTCCACGCCCGCGCCACAGGCGGAGACGGGCTCCACCGGCACCGCTCCCTCGAGCACCGTGGAAGAGACGCCTCCCGCCGCTGAAGCGCCTTCGCGCAAGGCCTCGGGCCGTGCCACGAAGAAGAAGACCTCCGAAGCCGAAGCCGCTCCCGCTGAAGCACCGGAAGAGGCCCCCACCCCTCCCGCGGACGAAGAGCCTTCGTCGAAGTCGAAGCGCGGAGCCAAGGGCG
>NZ_RAWK01000004.1 GCF_003612165.1 Corallococcus aberystwythensis
GTCCCACATAGGGCGGGCGGGCAGGGGGGCCCCGGCAGGCACCAGAGGTGCGGCGCCGCCCGGGTGTTCATAGAACACGGATCACCACTTGGCGCTGTGCCCCGCTTGACTCCCGGAAACTCAGGTGTCTAGGGTGCGCGGCTTCCAACCAGCCTTGCGTCCCTGTTCGAGGGACAATCGCGGTTTCCCGTCGCTCCCCGCAGGCGGCCGCGCACCCATCTCAACAGGGGGCAGTTGTACCGTTCCAAGGACTTCCACTTCATGCAGCAGAACGTGAACCAGCAGATCGACGGCGGTGACGAAGACTTCGCGGCGATGTTCGAGGCCTCGCTCAAGGAGCGTGGCGGCGACGGAATCCTGAAGGAAGGCGAGATCGTCAAGGGCACGGTCGTGCAGGTGACGAAGGATTTCGCGATCGTGGACATCGGCTACAAGTCCGAGGGTCAGGTCCCGATCTCCGAGTTCACCAATCCCCGCGGGGAAGTCACGGTCAAGGCCGGCGACCCCGTCGAGGTCCTCCTGGAGAGCCGTGAGAACGACACCGGCATGGTCGTCCTCTCCAAGGAGAAGGCCGACAAGATGCGCATCTGGGACGAGATCTCCGCCGCTTGCGAGCGTGATGAGATCGTCAAGGGCACCATCGTCGGACGCGTGAAGGGCGGCCTCTCCGTCGACATCGGCGTGAAGGCGTTCCTCCCCGGCTCCCAGGTCGACATCCGCCCTGTGCGCAACCTTGACCAGTACATCTCGAAGGAATTCGAGTTCAAGGTCATCAAGTTCAACAAGAAGCGCGGCAACATCGTCCTCTCTCGCCGCGTGCTGCTGGAGAAGCAGCGCGAGGAGATGAAGAAGGAGACCCTCAAGAACCTCAAGGAGGGTGCGGTCCTCAAGGGCGTGGTCAAGAACCTCACGGACTACGGCGCCTTCATCGACCTCGGCGGCATCGACGGTCTGCTCCACATCACCGACATGTCCTGGGGCCGCATCGGTCACCCCAGCGAGATGTTCAACGTCGGTGACGAAGTGCGCGTCGTCGTCCTCAAGTTCGACCCCACGCAGGAGCGCGTCAGCCTGGGCCTCAAGCAGATCCAGGAGGACCCGTGGCACCGCGCCGACGAGAAGTACCCCGTCGGCACCCGCGTCGCCGGCAAGGTCGTGTCCATCACGGACTACGGCGCGTTCATCGAGATCGAGCAGGGCGTGGAGGGCCTGGTGCACGTGTCCGAGATGTCCTGGACCAAGCGCCTCAAGCACCCGTCCAAGATCCTGGAGGTCGGCCAGACGGTGGAGGCCGTCGTCCTCGACATCGATCCGAAGGCCAAGCGCATCGCGCTGGGCATGAAGCAGATCGAGCAGAACCCCTGGACGCTGCTCGAGGACAAGTACCCGATCGGCTCCGTCATCAAGGGCCAGATCCGCAACGTCACCGACTTCGGCGTGTTCGTCGGCGTCGAGGAGGGCGTGGACGGCCTGGTGCACGTGTCCGACATCTCCTGGACCCAGCGCATCAAGCACCCGGGCGAGATGTTCAAGAAGGGCGACGAGGTCGAGGCGGTGGTCCTCAACATCGACGTCGAGAACGAGCGCTTCAGCCTGGGCATCAAGCAGCTCCAGCCGGACCCCTGGGAGACGCTGTCCGAGCGCCTGCCCGTGGGCAGCCGCGTGAAGGGCAAGGTCACCAAGGTCACCGACTTCGGCGCGTTCGTGGAGATCGAGCCGGGCATCGAGGGCCTCGTCCACGTCTCCGAGCTGAAGGAAGAGCGCGTGGAGAACCCCCGCGACGTGGTGAGCGAGGGCCAGGATGTCGAGGTGAAGCTCATCGACATCAACACCCCCGACCGCAAGGTGGCGCTGTCCATCAAGGCGCTCATCGGCGAGGGCGAGGACTACCGCGAGTACCTGCGCAAGCAGGCCGAGGGGTCCAAGGCCCGCCTGGGCGACGTCATGGCCTCCAAGCTGAAGAAGTAATCAGCCCAACGTCCTGACGTGAATAGCGGCCGGGTTCCCCAGCGGGAGCCCGGCCGTTTCCATTTGATTCGCCCGAAACCGGCGGTGATAAGTCGCATCCAAGCTTTCCCGGCAGCTTTCGGTTCCCTCTCAAGGAGACAGTTCCATGGCTCGTGAAGTCGTCATCGTGGGCGCGGCCCGTACCCCCATCGGCTCCTTCCAGGGAGCGCTGTCCAAGCTCACCGCCCCCCAGCTGGGCGCCATCGCCATCAAGGCGGCGCTCGAGCGCGCGGGAGTGAAGCCGGAGGCCGTGCAGGAGGTCATCATGGGCAACGTCCTCCAGGCCGGCGTGGGCCAGGCGCCTGCCCGTCAGGCGGCCATCTTCGCGGGCATCCCGGAGTCCGTGCCGGCCGTCACCCTCAACAAGGTCTGTGGCTCCGGCCTGAAGACGGTCATCGCCGCGGCGCAGTCCATCGCCCTGGGTGACGCGGACGTCGTCGTCGCGGGCGGCATGGAGTCCATGTCCAACGCGCCCTACATCAGCCACACCATGCGCGGCGGCTCGCGCATGGGGAACGTGGAGTTCAAGGACGCGATGATCCACGACGGCCTCTGGGACGTGTACGACAACGTCCACATGGGCATCTGCGCGGAGGCCTGTGCCACCACGCAGGACATCAGCCGCGCGCAGCAGGACGAGTTCGCGCTGGAGTCCACGCGCCGCGCCATCCAGGCCCAGAAGGAAGGCCTGTTCGCCGCGGAGATCGTCCCCGTGCAGATTCCCGGCAAGAAGCCGGATGAGTTCACCACCGTCTCCGAGGACGAGGGCCCCAAGAACGCCAAGCCGGACAAGATCCCGGGCCTCAAGCCCGTGTTCAAGAAGGACGGCACCGTGACGGCCGCCAACGCGTCCTCCATCAACGACGGCGCCGCGGCGCTGGTGCTGATGAGCGAGGAGCGGGCGAAGGCGGAGGGCCGCACCATCCTGGGCCGCATCAAGGGCTACGCGCAGGCCGCCCGCAAGCCGGTGGAGTTCACCATCGCGCCGGCGGACGCCATCAACACGCTGCTCAAGAAGCAGAGCATCACCGCCAAGGACGTGGACCTCTGGGAGATCAACGAGGCCTTCTCCGTGGTGTCCATCGCCAACAACCGCATCCTCGGCCTGGAGCCGTCCAAGGTGAACGTGCGCGGCGGCGCGGTGGTGCTCGGCCACCCGATTGGCGCGTCCGGCGCTCGCGTGCTCGTCACGCTGCTCCAGACGATGAAGGACCAGGACAAGAAGCGCGGCGTGGCGTCGCTCTGCATCGGCGGCGGCGAAGGCATCGCGCTGATGGTCGAGCGCTAAAGGACACGGCCCGCATGAACAAGGTCTACTCGAGCGCGGATGAGGCGGTCGCCGACATCCCGGACAACATCACCCTCATGAGTGGTGGGTTCGGGCTGTGCGGCAACCCCGAGAACCTCATCACGGCCCTCCACAAGAAGAACGTGAAGGGCCTCACCATCATCTCCAACAACTGCGGCACCACGGAGCTGGGGCTGGGCGTCCTCCTGCAGAACAAGCAGGTGAAGAAGATGGTCGCCAGCTACGTGGGGGAGAACAAGGAGTTCGAGCGGCAGTTCCTCTCCGGCGAGCTGGAGGTGGAGTTGAACCCGCAGGGCACGCTCGCGGAGCGCATCCGCGCCGGGGGCTGCGGCATCGGCGGGTTCTTCACGCCGACGGGCGCGGGCACCCAGGTGGCCGAGGGCAAGGAGTCGCGCATCATCGACGGGCGGCTGCACGTGCTGGAGACGCCGCTGAAGGCCGACTTCGCCATCATCCACGCGTGGAAGGCGGACACCTGGGGCAACCTGGTGTTCCACAAGACGGCCCGGAACTTCTCTCCCATGATGTGCATGGCCGCCAAGGTCACCATCGTGGAGGCGGAGCACATCGTGCAGCCGGGGGAGCTGGACCCGGACCAGGTGCACATCCCGAGCATCTTCGTGCACCGGCTGGTGCAGGCGAAGAACCTCCACAAGTGGATTGAGCGGCGGACCGTCCGCAAGAAGGCGTCCTGAGCCATGCCCCTGACTCGTGAACAGATCGCGCAGCGCATCGCCCAGGAGCTCAAGGACGGCTTCTACGTCAACCTGGGCATCGGCATCCCCACGCTCGTGCCCAACTACATCCCGCCCGGGGTGGAGGTGGTGCTCCAGTCGGAGAACGGCCTGCTCGGCATCGGGCCCTACCCGGACGAGGGGAGCGAGGACCCGGACCTCATCAACGCGGGCAAGGAGACGGTGACGGTGGTGAAGGGCTCCGCCTTCTTCGACTCCGCGCTGTCCTTCGGGATGATCCGCGGCGGCCACATCGACCTGGCCGTGCTGGGCGCCATGGAGGTCAGCGAAGAGGGTGACCTGGCCAACTGGATGATCCCCGGCAAGATGGTGAAGGGCATGGGCGGCGCCATGGACCTGGCCGTGGGTGCCAAGCGCATCTACGTGGCCATGGAGCACGCCAACAAGGACGGGCAGCCGAAGATCTTGAAGAAGTGCTCGCTGCCGCTGACGGGCCTCAAGTGCGTGCACCACATCGTCACGGACCACGCGTTCATCGACGTCACGCCCGAAGGCCTGGTCCTCCGGGAGCTGGCGCCCGGACTGACGGTGGAACGGGTGCAGCAGCTCACCGAGCCGAAGCTGAAGATCGCGCCCGACCTGCGCGAGATGAAGTTCCAGGCCTGAAGTAGGGTGCTAGGGTGCGCTTCCGTCTCTCCGAGTGAGACGGAAGCCCCCTCTCCCGGAGAACGGAGCACCTCATGGCCGACACTTCGGAGAAGCCCGTCCCCGCGCCTCGTGCGCACCGCATCGACCATGAGCTGCCCGTGGCGTACCGCACGGTGTCGGGCTTCGTGACGGACTGGGCGGTGAACCTGTCGCGCGGCGGGCTCTACATCAACACGCAGCAGCCCCTGCCGGTGGGCACGGTGGTGCGCCTGCTGGTGTCGCTGCCGGGGGCCAGCTTCCCGGTGGACCTGTCGGGGAAGGTGACCCGCACCAACGCCCAGGGGACCCCGGGCTCCGAGGTGCCGGGGATGGCGGTGGAGTTCCTGGACGTTGACGACGAGAAGCGGTCGCGCATCGAAGCGTTCGTGGAGCGCCTGCGGGAAGCCCTGCCGGCGGACGAGCGTGGCAGTGCGACCCGGAAGTAGCGCGGCCCCACCCAGGCCGCCCCCGCGAGTGCGCCTGCGATGACGACGCTGCCCGAAGCCCCCATTGAACTGACGATTGAACGGCTGGGCCAGCTCGGGGAGGGCGTGGCCTCATGGGAGGGGCGCACCGTCTTCGTCCCCGGCGCGTTCCCCGGCGATACCGTGCGCGTCCACCTGGAAGTCCAGGGGAAGGTGCTGCGCGGCCTCCTGGGCCAGGTGCTGACGGACGGCGCGGAGCGCGTGGTGTCGCGCTGCGTGTACTCCGACGCGTGCGGCGGTTGTGACTGGCTGGAGCTGTCAGTGCCCGCGCAGCGGTCCGCGAAGCAGGAGATCGTCCTGTCCACGCTGGAGCACCTGGGGCGCCTGAAGCGCTCGGACTTCGCCGTGCGGCCGTTGATGGTGGCGCCTCGGGACTGGGGCTACCGTCGCCGCGCGGTGCTGCACGGGGTGGGGAAGGGAGCGCTCGGTTACTTCGGCCGGCGCACGCATGAGCGCATCCCGGTGGACGTCTGCCCCGCGCTCACGCCCGTGCTCATGGCGCTGCCCGGGAAGCTGCCCCCGCTGCTCAAGCCGCTGGCCAAGGACACCGAGGAGGTGCTGCTGCTGGCCGAGGGCGACAAGGCCGCGTTCGCGGTGAACCTGAGCGGCCCGGTGACGGCGCGGCACCTGGAGGCGGCGGAGGCCGCGGTGCGCGCGCTGCGGCTGGAGGGCGCGGTGCTGGTGCCGAAGGAGGGCTCGGCGCGGCTGATTGGCCGGCCGGTGCTGCGCTCGCTGTCCCCGCTGCGCCCCGAGGTGCCGGTGTACCTGCGGCCGGATGCGTTCGCCCAGGCGCACGCGGAGGCCAACGTGGGGCTCGTCACCGCGGCCCTGTACGAGTTGGGCGCGAAGGAGACGGACTCCGTGCTGGAGCTGTACTCCGGCAACGGCAACTTCACGTTCCCCCTGGCCGGCACGGCCGGGCCGGTGCTGGGCGTGGAGTCGTCCCCGGTGGGCGTGGAGCTGGCGCAGCGGAGTGCTCGCGAGGGTGGGGTGGCCAACGTGCGCTTCATCCAGGGTGACGCGCGCAAGGTGTGCGACGGGCTGGTGGCGGAGGGGCGTTCGTTCGACCTGTGCCTCGCGGATCCGCCGCGCGCCGGGGCTCCGGGCCTGGCGAAGTGGATGCGTGCGTTGAACGTGCGGCGGGTCGTGTACGTGGCGTGCGACCCGGCCTCGCTGGCGCGCGACGCGGCGGGGCTGGTGGAGGCCGGTTACAAGCCCGTGGCGCTCCAGGTGGTGGACATGTTCCCGCAGACGCACCACGTGGAAGCGGTGATGTCCTTCGAACGGGGAGCCTGACGCGCCATGGACGCCCGCATCGTCGAGTTCGTCGAAGTGCTCCGCCAGAACGGCGTCCGCGTCAGCACGTCCGAGGTGCAGGACGCCCTGCGCGCCACCGCCGAGGTGGGCGTGCAGGACCGGGCGCTGTTCCGCTCCGTGCTGCGCACCACGCTGGTGAAGCGCGAACTGGACGTGGAGACGTTCCGCCGCGCGTTCGACTTCTTCTTCTCCGGCGCGGCCAGCACGTTCGAGGCCATCGACGCATCGCTGGCGAAGCAGCTGGAGGAAGAGGGCTACCTGGAAGGCGACCTGCTGAAGATGGTCATCTACCAGATGAACCTCCTGGCCCCGGAGATGTCCCCGCTGGCGCAGGCCCTCCTCGCGGGGGACCGCGCGCGGCTGGCGCAGATCTTCCGGCAGGCGTCGCTCCAGCTGGACCTGGGGCAGCTGGAGAGCCCGCTGCAGACGGGGTTCTTCACGCGGCGGCTGCTCGCGGGCGCGGGCATGGAGCGGGCGCGCTCCGACTTGAAGTCGCTGGAGGACGAGCTCAAGGCGCGCGGGCTGCAAACCGAGGGTGTGGAGATCGTCTCGCGCCACGTGGCCGCGGCGATGCGCAAGATTGAAGAGGCCGCTCGCGCGGAGGTGAAGCGCCAGTCCGAGGCGCGCATCCGCCGCCGCACGGACTCCGTCACGGAGAAGCCGCTGCACCTGCTCACGCAGGCGGAGGTGGACCAGATGGAGGCCGCCGTCCGCACGATGGCGGAGAAGCTCAAGAGCCGGATGATCCGCAAGCAGCGCTCGCACCGCCGCGGGTCGCTCCACGCGCAGCGCACCCTGCGCCGGAACATGCCCTGGGACGGCGTGCCCATGGTGCCCGTGTTCCGCACCCGCAGGCCGGAGCGCCCGGAGCTGGTGGTGCTCTGCGACGTGTCCGACTCCGTGCGCAACGCGTCCCGGATGATGCTGCTGTTCATGCACACGCTCCAGTCGCTGTTCGTGCGCGTGCGCTCGTTCGTCTTCGTGTCCGACGTGGGGGAAGTGACGCAGTTCTTCAAGGACCTGGACGTGAGCGAGGCCATTGACGCGGCGACCGCCGGGCGCACCGTGTCCATGAGCGCGAACTCCAACTACGGCCGTGCGCTGGCGGACTTCACGCGCGACCACCTGGGCAGCATCACGCGCCGCACCACGGTGATGATCATTGGCGACGGCCGCAACAACTACAACGCGAGCAACGCCTGGGCCCTCAAGGACCTGAAGCGCAAGGCCAAGCGCGTGCTGTGGATCTGCCCCGAGGACCGGGGCAACTGGGGCATCGGCGACAGCGAGATGCTCACCTACGAGAAGCACTGCACCCAGGCCGTGGTCGTCACCTCCGTGTCGGACCTGGCCCGCATCGCGGAACAGCTCGTCCCCGTCTGAAAACCCGCTTTCAAAGCAGAGGAGCCCCATGGCCCCGTCCTTCTTCGACGACTACCAGGACGTCCCCAACGTGGAGACCGGTCCGGACTTCGACGCCGCCGACGACCGCACGCTGCGCATGGCGTCCCGGCCGGTGGACAAGGCGCTGCTCGACCAGCTGGTCCGCTACCAGGAGACCTTCCTGACGCACGTGGAGGCGGACGCCGGCCCGGAGGCCATGGCCCTCGCGGCGAAGGCGGCGCTGGAGACAAGCGGCCTGGACGTCAAGGCGGCGGAGTGGGGGAGCGCCGTGCTCCGCGCCTTCGGTGGGCGGCGGTGGACGGTGCAGCGGCTGCGCTCGAAGCTGACGGAGCTGGAGTCCCGCTCCGGCCCGGAGGTGGACGAGGTGAAGAAGCGCGTCCGAAACGAGCTGGTGAAGCAGGAGCGCGAGACGGACGCCCTGGGCCGGCGCTACGGGGTGGAGACGGTGGCCCTGCTCCGGGAGCGCGAGGCGGAGGTGGTGGCGCTGCACACCCGGCTCACCAAGGTGCTCAGCCGGGGATGACCTGGAGTGTCCGCCCGGTTGCATTCCGCGTCCGGGCGTCGCATAACGGCCCGTTTTCCTTCAAGGCCCACCCATGAAGCGCTACTTCATCCACACCTTCGGCTGTCAGATGAACGTCAACGACTCGCTCCGCATGAGCGAAGCGTTGTCGAAGATGTCCTACGTCCCCACGCCCGAGGCGGACAACGCGGACCTCATCATCCTCAACACCTGCTCCATCCGGGAGAAGGCCGAGGACAAGATGCTGTCCGCGCTGGGACGCTACCGCGCGGTGAAGGCCAGCCGCGGCGCCATCCTGGGCGTGGGCGGCTGCGTGGCCCAGCAGGAGAAGGACAAGCTGCTGAAGAAGGTGCCCTACCTGGACTTCGTCTTCGGCCCGGACAACATCGCGAAGCTGCCGGAGGTCATCGCCCGCGTGCAGGACGCCCGCGAGCGCGTGGTGGAGACGGCCTTCGTGGACTCCGAGGAGTACGTCTTCCCGCGCGCCGACGCGGAGACGTCCCGCGGCAAGGTGTCCGAGTTCGTCACGGTGATGAAGGGCTGCGACAACGTCTGCTCCTTCTGCATCGTCCCGCACACCCGTGGCCGCGAGGTGAGCCGCAACTTCCCGGAGGTGCTCAACGAGGTGGCGGACCTGGCGGGCGTGGGCGTGCGCGAAGTCACGCTCATTGGCCAGAACGTCAACTCGTACCAGGGCGGCATCAGCTTCGCGCAGCTGCTGCTGCGCACCGCGGAGGTGCCGGGCATCGAGCGCGTGCGCTTCACCACGAGCCACCCGCATGACCTGTCGGATGAGCTGATTGAGGCCTTCCGCGTGCAGCCGAAGATCGCCCCGCACTTCCATCTTCCCGTGCAGTGCGGCAGCGACCGCATCCTGAAGATGATGCGCCGCGACTACACCGTCGAGCAGTACATGGAGCGGCTGGAGAAGCTGCGCGCCGCGCGCCCCGGCATCGCCATCACCACGGACATCATCGTGGGCTTCCCCGGAGAGACCGAGGAAGAGTTCGAGATGACGCTCCAGCTCACCGAGCGGGTGAAGTACGACAACCAGTTCTCCTTCGTGTACAGCCCGCGCCCCAAGACGGGCGCCGCGCTGCGCGAGAAGGACTGGGGCCCCATCCCGCACGAGGTGAAGGTGGCCCGGCTGGAGCGGCTGCAGAAGGTCCAGCGGCGCATCAGCGGCGAGTACACCCAGTCGCAGGTGGGCCTGGATGTGGAGGTCCTGGTCGAGGGCCCCTCGCGCTACGACGCCACCAAGCGCTTTGGCCGCACGCCGGAGAACCGCACCGTGAACTTCGAGGGCGACGCTCCGGCGGGCTCCGTCGTGACGGTGCACGTGGAGCGCGCCACGCCCAACCAGCTCGCGGGCAAGCAGGTGGCCGTGCTGAAGGCCCCCACCGTGGCGCCGCTGCCGGTGGAGCTGCCCGTGCCGCTGCATGTCCCGGCGGAGGCCTGACGCTTCCGCCGTCGTTTCGCCGTCGGAGGTGCCACCATGCCGTTGAAGCCGTTTCGCGGGGTCTCCCCCCGCGTCCATCCGAGCTGCTTCATCGAGGACTCCGCCCAGGTGGTGGGCGACGTGGAGCTGGGCGAGGACTCGTCCATCTGGTTCAACTCCGTGCTGCGCGGGGACGTGAACTCCATCCGCATCGGCAAGCGCACCAACATCCAGGACCTCACCATGGTGCACGTCACCAGCCAGGGTGACTCCACGACGGTGGGCGACGACTGCACGGTGGGCCACCGGGTCATCCTCCACGGGTGCATCGTGGGCAACCGGGTGCTGGTGGGCATGGGCGCCATCCTGATGGACGGCGTGGAGGTGGGCGACGACTGCATCATCGGCGCCGGCACGCTGCTGACGCCTGGGACGAAGATTCCCCCGGGTTCGCTGGTGGTGGGCTCGCCCGGCAAGGTGAAGCGCCCCATCCACGACGGCGAGCGCGAGTTCCTGGTGCAGTCCGCCCTCCACTACGTGCACACCGCCGCCGAGCACCGCGCCAGCCGCTGACGCGGTCACGTTGTGCGTGTTAGGAACACCCCATGGCTCTCGTGCCCGAGACGACCCTGAAGGCCTGTCCGCTCTTCAAGGGCTTCACCGACACCGGCATCTCCATCTTCGCGGCGGCGGCCGTGTCGCGCGCCTTCCCCAAGGGGACGGCGCTGTTCACCGAGGGCAAGCCGGGGGACTCGCTCCTCATCGTGGGCGAGGGCACCGTGCGGCTGAGCGCCCGGAGCCCGTCGGGCGAGGACGTGCCCCTGGGGGAAGTCACCGTCGGCGAGCCCCTGGGCGAACTGGCGCTCGTGCAGAAGGGCGAGCGGCTGTGCTCCGCCACGGCTCAGACGGACGTGATGGCGCTGGAGATCCGCGCGGCGGACTTCCAGAAGCTGCTCGCGGCGAAGCCGCAGGCCTGCATCAAGCTGCTGATGGGCATCGTCAGCCACTTCGGCGCGAAGGCCCGGGACAACCGGGACATGCTGCGCACGCTGGTGGCGCGGGCCCCGGGCACCTGACCGACTGTCGGACAGGCCGCGCGGGGCTCCTGCCGGAAGGCCAGAAGCGCAAAGGGCCCTGCCTCCCGCACCGCTGGTGGTTACTGTCCTCGCCTGGAGCCCCCCCGGGCTTCCAGGCTGTCGCACACCGTAGGTGTGGGTGGACAACAGGCCGAAGGCTTTCGTGATGGGTCTCGGGCGCTTGAGGTGGGAAGCTGGGCGGCCGGAGTTTTCAACTGCCATACCCGGTTGTTGGCTGGGTAATGGACGGGCCGGCCCGGGTGGTTGCCGAGCGGCCCTTCGGAAGCGATTGGACGGAACGACGCGTGGAAGAACTGCTTACCAACCTGCTCGGTGACTCCCAGGGCCTCTTCGCCTACCTGTCCGTGTTCTCCATCCTGGTGGCGTGCGGCCTGGGCGTACCGCTGCCCGAGGACATCTCGCTCATCCTGGGTGGGTTCCTGGCGCACAAGGGCGCGGCCGACCTGCCGGTGATGATGGCGGTGGGGTTCTTCGGCATCCTGGTGGGTGACAGCCTCATCTACCTGGCGGGGCGCCGGCTGGGCACACGGCTGGGGCGCGACCCGGGGGCGAAGGGTGGGGGGTTCTTCTCCAAGATCGTCACGCCGGAGAAGCGGGCGAAGGTGGAGTCGCTCTTCGTCACGCACGGCCAGAAGATCGTGATGATCGCCCGCTTCATGCCGGGCGTGCGCGCGGTGACGTACTTCACCGCGGGCTCTGTGCACATGTCCTACTGGCGCTTCATCTTCTGGGACGGGCTGGCGGCGCTCCTGTCCGCGCCGGTGTTCGTGTGGCTCGGGTTCCACTTCGGTGGAGAGCTGGACATGGTCATCCGCAAGCTGAAGGACGGCCAGGTCGTGGTGATGGGGACGCTGGCGGTGCTGGCGGTGGGCTACTTCCTGTACCGCCGCCGCAAGAACGCGAAGCTCAAGGCCGAGTCCGCCGCCAAGGTGCAGGCGGCGCAGGCAGCCCTGCCGTCCGTGCCGGAGACGCTGGACAACAGCGTGTCGCCGACGCGCGCGTCCAGCCCCAGCGCCTTCTTCGACGTGCCCGCCGACAAGGCGCCTCCGTCCGAGGCGGACCTGAACGCGCACAAGTAGCCGCCGCTCGCCGGTGACGTGGTTCACGGACCCCGCCCCCTCGAAGGAGGGAGCGGGGTTCTTCGTTGCGGGGCGTTACGCCTTGCCTGCGTCGCGGAGCGCCTTCGCCAGCAGGTCCGCCACCGGCTGCACGGTGGGCTCGCGCAGCAGCGTGTGGTGGGTGCCCGGCAGGCGGTGTGACTCCAGCCGGTCTCCCACGAGCGCGGCCCAGCCGCCGCCATTCGTCCCCGTGTCGCCGGCATTTGCCTCCGCCTGGATGCGCAGGACGCGCTGGTCCATCGCGGGCGGGTGGTAGCGCCGGGCCGCTTCGAGGTTCGCCTCGAAGACCTGGAAGAGGGCCGTGGCATCCACGCCGGGAGGCAGTGCGCCTGCGCGGGCCGCGGCCTCCAGCACCTTCGCGAGCGCTGCTTCGGGCTCCAGCGTCGCCAGCTCCGCCGTGTCCACGTCCAGGTCCGTCAGGGATACGCCCATCAGGTCCTGTGCGAACAGGCCTACCGCCAGCGTGCGGTCCAGGTTCGGCTCTGAGTCCGGCACCGTCTCCGGCACGTAGGAGTCGATCATCGCCACCAGCTCCACTGCTTCACCCGCCTCGCGAAGCTGGTGCGCCATCTCGTAGGCGATGACGCCGCCCAGGGACCAACCGCCCAGGTGATACGGGCCGTGGGGTTGGACGTCTCGCACCACGCGCACGTAGCTGGCGGCCAGGGCCTCTACCGTGTCCAGCGGTTCCTTCTCTCCGTCCAGGCCTCGGGCCTGGAGGCCGTAGAAGGGTTGATCCGGTCCCAGCCTCCGCGCGAGTTCCGCGTAGGCCAGCACGTTGCCGCCCACCGGGTGCACGCAGAAGAACGGCGGCGCGCTGTCTGTGCCTTCCTTCGTGAAGGGCACCAGCGGCGTGAAGGGCTTCGGCTCCTCCGTGGCGACTTCGCTCAGCAGCATCGCGAACCGCTCCACGCTGGGAGCCTGGAAGAGCGCCGACAGCGGGAGCTTCTGGCCCGTCTCCCGGTTCACCGCCGCCATCAGGCGCACCGCCAGCAGCGAGTGCCCACCCAGCTCGAAGAAGCTGGTGCGTACGTCCACCGCGGACACGCCCAGGGCTTCGGCCCAGAGGCGCGCGAGCATTGCTTCACGCTCGTCCCTGGGGCCCATGAGAGCCTCGCTGCTCGCGGGGCCGTCCACGGGCTCGGGTAGCGCCGCGCGGTCCACCTTGCCGTTGGGCGTCAGCGGGAGCACGGGCAGCGCGACGTAGGCCGCCGGCACCATGTACTCCGGCAGCGAGCGCTGGAGGTGGCTTCGGAGCGGAGCAGTGTCCACCTCCGGCGCCACGTACGCGACCAGGCGCTGCACGCCCGGCACGTCCTCGCGCACCCGCACCGTCGCGTCCCGGATGCCGGGGTGCGTGCGCAGCGCGGCTTCGATTTCTCCCAACTCGATGCGGTAGCCGCGCAGCTTCACCTGGAAGTCCACGCGCCCCATGAAGTCGAGCGTGCCGTCCTGCTTCCAGCGGACCCGGTCGCCCGTGCGGTACATCCGAGCCCCGGGCTCCGTGCTGAACGGGTGGGGGATGAAGCGCTCCGCCGTGAGGTCCGCCCGGTTGCGGTAGCCGCGCGCCAGGCCTTCGCCCGAGATGAACAGCTCGCCGGGGACGCCCACGGACACAGGGTTCAGGTTCGCGTCGAGGACGTACACGCCGACGTTGAGCATGGGCCGGCCGATGACCGGCGCCGGCTGCGTCGTGCCCTGGATGCACCCGGTGGTCGCCGCCACGGTGCCCTCGGTGGGGCCGTAGGCGTTGTACGCGCGCGTGCGTTCCGTCGCCGCGAGCACTCGCCACGTCACCTCGTCCATCGCCTCACCGCCGATGAAGCAGATGGATGGCACGTGGGGCTGTTCCAGGAAGCCCGCCTCCAGCAGCAGCTTGAACAGCGACGGCGTGCAGTCCAGCGCGTCGATGCGTCGCTGCTCCAGCCACGCGAGCATCGCCTCCGGATCCTGCCTCACGGCCTCCGGGACGATGCACAGGCAGTGGCCGTCTCCCATCAACAACAGCTGCGTCACCGATGCGTCGAAGTAGAAGGGCCCGTTGAGGCTCACCCGCATCACCTTGGGCGCTTGCGTGTAGCAGGCCTCCGTCAGCGAACGCCGCAGGTGTGCCAGCGAGCGGTGCTGGATCATCACGCCCTTGGGCATGCCCGTGGAGCCCGAGGTGTAGATGACGTACGCCAGGTGCTCCGGCCTCACGCCCGAGCGCGGGTTGCCCGGCGAGGACGCTTCGATGCGCCGCGCATCCGCGTCCAGCCGCACCACGTGCCGCACCGCCGGCTGCCACGCCTCCACCTGCGCTTGCGTGGTCAGCAGCACGGCCGCGCCGCTGTTCTCCAGGATGAAGGCCCGTCGCGTTTCGGGGGCGGATGGATCCAACGGGACGTAGGCGCCGCCCGCCTTGAGGATGCCCAGGATGGCGACGATGGCCTCCGGCGAGCGCTCCAGGCAGAAGGCCACCGGCACATCCGGGCCTACCCCCAGCGAGCGCAGGTAGTGCGCCAGCTGGTTCGCGCGCACGTTGAGCTGGTGGAACGACACCGTCGTGTCGCCCATCACCACGGCGGGGGCCTTGGGCGTGCGCGTCACCTGCTGCTCGAAGCGCGTGTGGAAGGGTACGTCGGCCTCGAAAGGGGCCGTCTCGCCGCTCCACTCCTCCAGCACCCACTGGCGCTCCTCCGCCGTCAGCAGGGGCAGGGTGTCCAGCGCGGCGTCCGGCTTCGCGACCGCGCCCTCCAGCAGTTGGACAAGGTGTTCTGACAAGCGGCGCGCGGTGGCGGGCTCGAAGAGGTCGGTGGCGTAGGAGAGGACACCCTCGAAGCCGCGCTCCGTGCGGCCAAGCGTCAGCTCCAGATCGAACTTCGTCGTGGGCAGGTCCACCTCCACCGGGCGCAGCGTCAGCTCCGGCAGGCGCACCTCCGCGTCCGGCACGTTCTGGAGCGCGAAGAGGGCCTGGATGAGTGGCGTGCGCGACAGGTCGCGCATGGGCTGCACGGCTTCCACCAGCCGCTCGAAGGGGAGGTCCTGGTGTTCGTACGCGCCCAGCGTGGTGGTGCGCACCTGCGCGAGCAGCTTGCGGAACGACGGGCGGCCATCGAACCGCGCACGCAGCACCAACGTGTTCACGAAGAAGCCGATGAGCCCTTCGGTCTCCGCGTGGCGCCGGCCCGCGATGGACGTGCCCACCAGCAGATCCTCCTGACCGGAGTACCGGTGCAGCAGCGTCTGGAAGGCCGCGAGCAACAGCATGAAGGGCGTGGCTCCTTCGCGCTGAGCCAGTGCCTCGACTGCCTCACTCAAGGTCCGCGACAGGCGCACCGGGAACGTCGCGCCCCTGGCGGACCGCTGGGGAGGACGCGGCTTGTCCGTGGGCAGCGCCAGGGCGTGTGGGGCTCCGGCCAGCTGCTGCGTCCACCAGCCGAGCTGCGCGTCCAGCACCTCTCCCTGGAGCCAGCCACGCTGCCAGACGGCGAAGTCCGGGTACTGCACCGGCAACGGGGCCAACGGCGAGGGCTGTCCCTGCCGGAAGGCTTCGTAGAGCGCGGTGACTTCGCGCACCAGGATGCTCATGGACCAGCCATCGCCGATGGCGTGGTGCAGGCACAGGAGCAGCACGTGCTCCTGCGCACCCAGCTTCAAGAGCGTGAGGCGCGCGAGCGGACCCTCGGCGAGGTCGAAGGGCTTCAGCGCGTCCTCGGTCGCCAGCCGCACGGCCTCCGCTTCCCGAGCGTCATCGGGGAGCCCCGTCAGGTCCACCACCGACAGGGCTCCGGTGGGGGCGGGGTGTACGTGCTGGCGGGGTTCTCCGTCGTGCGCCTCGAAGGTGGTGCGCAGCGCTTCATGGCGCTGCACCAGGGTGTCGAAGGCCTGTTGCAGCGCGGGCACGTCCACCGCGCCAGAGAGGCGCAACGCGGTGGGCATGTTGTAGAGCGCGCTGCCCGGGTCGAGCTGGTCGATGAACCACAGCCGCTGCTGGGCGAATGACAGCGGGTGAGGGCCGGGGCCTGTCGCTGGACGCAGCGGCGGCAGGGCGTTGGCTTCCGGTGCATCCGGCAGCCGCTGGGCGAGCGCCGCCAGGGTGGGGGACTCGAACAGCGCCCGGACTCCCACGTCCACGCCGAAGCGGGCGCGGATGCGGGAGACCAGCTGCGTGGCCAGCAGCGAGTGGCCGCCCAGCTCGAAGAAGTGGTCGTTGCGGCCCACGACAGGGACGTTCAGCAGCTCCTCCCACAGCGAGGCCAGGGCCACCTCCGCGGGCGTCGCCGGGGCCTCGTACGAGCGCGCCGCGCGCAACTGCGCCTCCGGTGAAGGCAGGGCCTTGCGGTCCAGCTTGCCGTTGGGTGTCAGCGGCAGGGCGGGCAGGGTGACGAAGGCCGACGGCACCATGTACTCCGGCAGGTGCCTGCGCAGGTGCTCACGCAGCGCGTCCGTTTCGCCGTCCGTCACCACGTAGGCCACGAGCCTCGCGTCGCCCGGGGCGTCCTCGCGCACCAGTGCCACCGCGTCGCGGACTCCGGCGTGCGAGCGCAGCGTGGCTTCGATTTCGCCCAGCTCGATGCGGTAGCCGCGCAGCTTCACCTGGAAGTCCAGGCGGCCCATGAACTCCAGCGTGCCGTCCGGCCTCCAGCGGCCCTTGTCGCCGGTGCGGTAGAGGCGTGCTCCCGGCTCCGCGCTGAACGGATCCGGCATGAAGCGCTCAGCCGTCAGGGCCGGCCGGCCCAGGTAGCCGCGCGTGATGCTTTCGCCTGAGAAGCACAGTTCGCCCGGCGTACCGATGGGCACCAGGCGCTGCCGTGCATCGAGCACGTACGCGTTCAGGTTCGCCAGGGGCCGGCCGATGATGGGCTCCGTCCGGAGGCTCCCCTGGATGGGCGCGCCCGTGGTGCCGACGGTGCACTCCGTGGGGCCGTAGCCGTTGAAGGCACGCGTGCGGTCTGTCGCGGCCAGCTTCCGCCACGCCTCCGCGTCCAGCGCGTCACCCCCCATGAGGATGACTGGCGGTACCCAGGCCCGCTCCAGCATCCCCGCCGTCAGCAGCGGCTTGAGCTGCGCGGGCGTGCAATCGAACGAGTCGATGCGGTGCTGCTCCAGCCACGCGAGCAGCGCGTCCGGGTCCAGGCGCAGCGCGTCCGGGACGATGTGCAGGCAGTGGCCGTCGATGAGCTGCACCACGCGCTCCACCACCGCGTCGAAGTACAGCGGCGCGTTGACGGTGACGCGCTGGCCACGGGGCTGGCCCGCGTAGAACGTGCGGCCCATGGCCCGGTGCATGTTGAGCACGGAGCGGTGTTGCACCATCACGCCCTTGGGCGTGCCCGTGGAGCCGGACGTGTACAGCACGTACGCCAGGTGCTCCGGGCCTGTGAGCGCGGGCAGGGGTTCATGGGAGAGGGCGCCCAGGCCCGCCTGCTCCACGTCCAGCCACACCTCTTGGACTCCGGAGGGGCTCCAGCCCCCGCATGCGGCTTCCGTTGTGATGAGCACGGCCGCGGCGCTGTCGCGCAGCACGAAGTCCTTGCGCGCGGGCGGGGCTCCCGGATCCAGCGGGACGAAGGCGCCGCCGGCCTTGAGCACCGCCAGCAGCGCGACCATCGCCTCCACCGAACGCTCCAGGCACAGGGCTACCCGTACCTCGGGCCCCACGCCCATGGACCGCAGCCGCCATGCGAGCTGGTTGGCCCGGGTGTCCAGCTGCCGGTACGTCAGCGTCGTCTTTTCGAAGACCACGGCCGGGGCGTCCGGTGTGCGCGCCACCTGACGCTCGATGAGGCCGTGCAGCGTGGCGTCGCGCTCGAAGTCCACCAGCTCACCGCTGCCCATGCGCACCAGCCGGATCAGCTCCTCTGGCGAGACGAGCGACACGTCCGCCAGCGGCAGGTCCGGCGCGTCGCACACGGTTTCCAGCAGCCGGCGCAGGTGCGCGATGAACCGCTCGATGGTGCTCGCGTCGAACAGGTCCGCCGCGTAGTGGAAGCGGCCCTCGTAGCCATCGCGGGTCCGGTTCAGGTCCAGGGCCAGCTCGAACTGGGACGGGGTGCTGCCTTCGAAGTGGACCGGCGCAACCGTGAGTCCGGGGACCGCCAGCTCTGGCACCGGAGCGTTCTGGAGCGCGAACATCGCCTGGAACAGCGGCGTGCGGCCCAGGTCGCGCTCGGGCTGGAGCGCTTCCACCAAGTGCTCGAAGGGGAGGTCCTGGTGCTCGTAGGCGCCCAGTGTGGTGGTGCGCACCTGGGCCAGCAGTTCACGGAACGTCGTCCGCGCGCCGAAGCGGCCGCGCAGCACCAGCATGTTCACGAAGAAGCCGATGAGGCCCTCCGTCTCCGCGTGCCGGCGGTTGGCGATGGGCGAGCCCACCAACACGTCGTCCTGTCCGGACACCCGCGACAGCACCGCCTGGAACGCCGCCAGGAGCGCCATGAACGGCGTGGCGCCTTCGGCTTGCGCCAATGCCTCCAAGCGCTCGCTCAGGACTCGCGGAAGGGTCACCCGGACCCAGCCGCCACGCTGCGTGGAGGTCGCGGTCCTCGGACGGTCCGTGGGCACGTCCAGCACGAAGGGCGCTCCGGACAGCTGGTGCTTCCACCACTCCACCTGCGCCTGGAGCACGCCGCCCTGGAGCCAGCCTCGCTGCCAGACAGCGTAGTCCGCGTACTGCACCGGCAGCTCTGGCAGGGCGGCGGTACGGCCCGCGCGCCGGGCCTCGTAGAGGGCCGTGAGCTCCCGCACGAGGATGCCCAACGACCAACCATCGGAAACGATGTGATGCAGGTGCAGCACGAGCACGTGCTCGCGAGCGTCCAGCTTCATCAGCAGGGCGCGAATGACCGGCCCTCGCGTCAGGTCGAACGGACGGAGTGTTTCCGCGTGGCCCAGGCGCTGGGCTTCAGCCTGCCTCGCGGCGCGGCTGCCCAGGGCCGTCAGGTCCACGAACTCCAGCGGGACATGGCCCTCGGCGTGGATGTCCTGCACAGGCTTGCCGGCCTCCATGCGGAACGTCGTCCGCAGGGATTCATGCCGCACCATCAGCGCGTCCAGGCTCGAGCGGAGCGCGTCCACGTCCAGGTCGCCGGTAAGGCTCAGCGGCAGCGGCATGTTGTAGAGCGGGCTGCCTGGCTCCAACTGGTCGATGAACCACAGCCGGTGCTGCGCGAACGAGAGGGGCAGGACTTCCGGCCGCTCCGCGCGGACCAGCGCGGGCAGGGCGGAGGTGGGGGCCTCGGACTCCGGCTTCCGGAGCGCGTCGATGCGTTCAGCCAACGCGGCGACGGTGGGCCCTTCCAGCAGGGCCCGCAGGGGCAGCTCCACGCCGAAGTGCGTGCGCACTCGCGACACCAGCTGCGTGGCCAGCAGCGAGTGCCCACCCAGCTCGAAGAAGCCGTCGTGGCGTCCCACGGCGGGGACTCGCAGCACTTCGGACCAGAGCGTGGCCAGCACCGACTCGGTGGGCGTCGCGGGCGGCTCGATGACGCGCTCGGTGACTGGCGCTGCGTCCGGCGTGGGCAGCGCCTTGCGGTCCACCTTGCCGTTGGGCGTCAGGGGCAGGGCATCCAGCGCGATGAACGCGGCGGGCACCATGTACTCCGGCAGGTGCCGGCGCAGGTGCTCGCGCAGGGGCGACGTGTCCACCTGGGGCGCGACGTAGGCCACGAGCCGGTCGCCGTGCACCTGCACCACCGCGTCCCGGATGCCCACGTGCGCGCGCAGCGTGGCTTCGATTTCACCCAGCTCGATGCGGTTGCCGCGCAGCTTCACCTGGAAGTCCAGGCGGCCCATGAAGTCCAGCGTGCCGTCCTCGCGCCAGCGGGCCTTGTCGCCCGTGCGGTAGAGGCGCGCTCCGGGCTCCGTGCTGAAGGGATCCGGCAGGAAGCGCTCGGCGGTGAGCGCGGGCTGGCCCAGGTAGCCGCGCGCGGTGCTTTCGCCGGAGAGGCACAGCTCGCCCGGCGTTCCGATGGGGGCCAGACGCAGCCGCGCGTCGAGCACGTAGGCGCTCAGGTTGGCCACCGGCCGGCCGATGACGGGCAGCGGCTGGGGGGCGTCCTGGACGGCACAGGTCGTCGCGTCCACGGTGACCTCCGTGGGGCCGTAGCCGTTGTACGCGCGCGTCCGCTTCGTCGCGGCGAGCTGCCGCCAGGTCACCTCGTCCATTGCCTCGCCGCCGATGGAGAGCCGGGCGGGGACGTGAGCGCGCTCCAGCATTCCCGCGGACAGCAGGAGCTTGAGCTGCGACGGCGTGCAGTCCAGCACGTCGATGCGCTGGCGCTCCAGCCATCCGAGCAGGGCCTCCGGCTCCAGGCGCACGTCCTCTGGGACGATGCACAGGCAGTGACCGTCCAGCAGCTGGATCACCTGTTCGATGGACGCGTCGAAGTACAGCGGCGCGTTGACGGTGATGCGCTGAGCACGCGGCAGGTCCTCGTAGATGCTCCGCGTCATCGCCTGATGCAAGTTGAGGACCGACCGGTGCTGGACCATCACGCCCTTGGGCGTGCCGGTGGAGCCCGACGTGTAGATGACGTAGGCCAGGTTGCCCGAGGTCGCCGCCGGGGGCGGGTTGTCCGCCAACTGGTCCGACAGTCGGACCAGTTCAGCAGTCGTCGGCGCCAGAGGCTGGTCCGCCAACGGGTCCGACAGTCGGACTGGTTGGGCAGTCGCCGGCGCCAGAGGCTGGTCCGCCAACTGGTCCGACAGTCGGACCCGTTCAGCGTCGTCCAGCCGCACCAGGTGGGGCACTTCCGGGTTCCACGCGTCTTGCTGGGCCCGCGTCGTCACGAGCACCGACGCGCCGCAATCCTTGAGGACGAACGACTTGCGCGCCGCGGGCGCGGACGGGTCCAGCGGCACGAAGGCGCCTCCGGCCTTGAGCACCGCCAGCAGCGCGATGACGCTCTGCGCCGAGCGCTCCAGGCACAGGACCACCGTCACCTCCGGCCCCACGCCCAGCGAACGCAGGTGCCACGCGAGCTGGTTCGCCCTCGCGTTGAGCTGCCGGTAGCTGAGCGTCGTCTCGTTGAACACCACGGCGTCCGCATCCGGCGTTTCGGCGGCCTGCCGTTCGAAGTGCTCGTGCACCGTGGCGTCGCGCTCGAAGTCCACGGTGTCGCCACGGCCGGTGCGCAGCAGCCACGCGCGGTCGTCGGCTGGGAGGAGGGACACTTCCGCCAGCTTCGTGCCGGGCCGGGCCAGTCCTTCCAGCGCCTGCCGCCACTGACCCAGGAGCCGCTGGACCGTTTCCGCTGTGAAGCGGTTGGCGTCATGGGTCAGGTGGAGCAGGAGCCTTGAGGCCGGCATCACCGTGGCCAGCAGCGGGTAGTTCGTGGACTCGCCGATGCGCAGGTCCCGCACGTCGAGCGCAGTGGAGCGCCGCAGCAGGGCCTCGTCGAGGGGGTAGTTCTCGAAGACGAGCAGCGACTGGAAGAGCGGCGTGCCGCGCGGCATGTCGCTCCAGCCCTGCGCACTGACGAGCGGCGTGTGCTGGTGCTGCTGGATGCCCAGTTGCTGCGCCTGGAGCGCCTGGAGCCAGGGCAGCACGGGCGCGGTTTCCTCGGGGAGCACGACGCGGACTGGCAGTGTCGTGATGAGCATCCCCAGCATGGCCTCCGAACCCGGCAGCTCCGGGGGACGGCCCGCGAGGGTGGTGCCGAAGAGCACGTCTCGCGTGTCCGCGTGGCGCGCGAGCACCAGTGCCCAGGCCGCCTGCGCCAGCGTGTTGAGCGTCAGCTGGTGCTGGCGCGCGAACGATTGCAGCTCCGCCGTGCGCTCCTCCGAAAGCTCCAGCCGCGTCTCCAACGGCAGGCCCTCGCCGGACGTCCTCGCCACCGGGGGAAGCTCTCCGGGCAGTGGCGTGGGGGTGGACAGGCCGGCGAGCTGCGCGCGCCAGAAGGCCTCGTCGCTCGCGGGGTCCGCCTTGCGCAGCCACGCGATGTAGTCGCGGAACGAAGCGCGCGACGCGGGCGGCAGCGAGGTGCCGGTGCGGAACGCGTCGTAGAGGGCGAAGACCTCCTGGAAGAACAGACCAGTGCTCCAGCCGTCCAGCAGCAGGTGGTGGTGGCTCCAGATGAAGCGCCAGTGCTGTTCCCCCAGCCGCACCGCGGTCACTCGCATCAGCGGCGCCGTCGCGAGGTCGAAGCCCCGCGCGCGGTCTTCCACTTCCAACCGCTCCAGCCCGGACTGCTGCTCCGGTCCGGACAGGTGGCGCCAGTCGTGCGCTTCAAAGGGCAGGGCGGCGTGCGCGTGGACGGCCTGGAGCGGCGCGTCCAGTCCGTCCCAGACGAAGGCGGTGCGCAGCACGGGGTTGCGGTCCACCACTGCCTGCCACGTCTTGCGGAACAACGCGATGTCCACGGCCGAGTGGATGGACCAGGCGCTCTGCGTGAAGTACGCGCCCCCGGCGGGAGCATGGAGGGCATGGAAGAGCATGCCTTGCTGCACCGGAGAGAGCGGGTAGAGGTCCTCGACCGTGGGGCCCTGCGCGGTGAGCAGCGCGTCCAGCGGGGCCTGTGCAAGCCGGGCCAGCGGGAAGTCACCGGGCGTCCTGCGGCGTGCGTCGTCGGAGTGCCGCTGCGTGATGAGGGTGCGCAGCGCGCGTGTGAAGGCCTGGGCCAGGGACTCGATGGTGGCGGAGTGGTGCCACGCGTCGCTGAAGCCGAAGTCCATCCGCAGCCGCCCGTCCACGACGAAGCCGTCGACGGCCAGCAGGTGGGCTCGGAGGGCCTGGGGCGCCACGGTCATGCCGGTGGGCTCGCTGCCCAGGGCGAAGAGCCTGCTGGCACCCGTGGAACCGTCGAGCTGGCCCAGGTAGTTGAAGACCACCTGCGCGGACGGCAGGGCCGCGAGCCTCTGGCGGATCTCCGCCGGTCCCATGAAGCGCAGCAGGCCGTAGCCGATGCCGTGGTCGGGCCACGCGTTCAGCGAGTCACGCACCGCACGCAGGGAGTCCCCAGCGGAGCCGCCCTCCGGCAGCTGGAAGAGGGCGGGCGTGAGCGACGTGAACCACCCCACGGTGCGCGATACGTCCGCGTCCGTGAAGAGCTCCTCGCGCCCGTGGCCCTCCAGGTCGATGAGCAGGCGTGACTGGCCCGTCCATTCTCGCAGGGCCAGGGCCAGGGCGGTCAACAGCACGTCGTTGATCCGCGCGCGCCAGGCTCCCGGCGTCTCCTGGATCAGCAGCCGTGTCTCCTCCACGTCCAAGCGCACGGACACGGTGCGGTGCGAGTCCGCGGTGCCGGGTCCCGAGCCGTCAGTGGGCAGCGGGGCCACGTCCCGCCGGGCCTCGTCGAGCCAGAGGGACGTCTGGGCATGCAGGGCGTCGGAGAGGGCGTGGGCTTCCAGCCTGCGGGCCCAGGCCAGGAAGGAGGTCGTCTTCGCGGGGAGCGCGGGAGGCTGGCCCGCGCGCAGCCGCAGGTATGTGGCCTCCAGGTCCTCGACGAGGACGCGCCAGGATACGGCGTCCACCACCAGGTGGTGGAGGATCAACAACAGGCGCTGCTCCTGCCCGGCGCCGAAGTGGAAGAGCGCGGCGCGCAGCAGCGGCGGTTGGGTCAGGTCGAACGAGGCCTGGAGGCGCTGGGCCTCCTCCTCCAGCCGCGCCGCGCGCATTCCGGCGGGCAGTGTGGACAGGTCCACCTGGAGCAGGGTGACCCGGGCCTCCTCGGGCGTGGCGTCCTGCTGGCGCCAGGCTCCGCCGTCCTCGCGCACGAAGCGCATGCGCAGGGCGTCGTGGTGGACCGCCAGCGCCCGGAGCGCCTGCTCCAGCTGCGCCGCCATCAACGGCTGACGCGCCTGGAGCAGCAGCACCTGGTTGAAGTGGTGTGCGTGGGTGGGGTCGCGCTCCAGCAGGTTGCGCTGGATGGGCGTGAGCGGCACCTCGCCTACGACGGGGCCCTGTTCCGCGCGATGGACCTCGCTGACGCGGGCCACGGAGGCCAGGGCTCCCAACGTCGGGTGCTGGAACAGGTCGCGGACCAACAACGTCACGCCGGCCTGCCGTGCCCTCGCGACGGCCTGGAGGCTGATGATGGAGTCGCCGCCCAGCTCGAAGAAGTTGTCATCGAGCCCCACGCGTTCGACGCGCAGCACCTGCGCCAGGACCGCCGCGAGCGTCCGCTCCAGCTCCGTGCGGGGCGCCACGTACTCCCGCTTCGAGGCTCGCCGGATGTCCGGTGCGGGCAGGGCCTTGCGGTCCACCTTGCCGCTGGAGGTCAGAGGCAGTGCCGGCAGCGGGATGAAGGCGGAGGGCACCATGTACTCCGGCAGCCGCCGCAGCAGCAGGTCCCGCAGCGACGCCGGATCCAGATCCACGCCGGAGACGACGTAGGCGACGAGGCGCCGCGCACCGGGGGCGTCCTCGCGCACCACGGCCACGGTTTCCCGCACGTCCGGGTGGGAGCGCAGCGCGGCCTCGACTTCGCCGAGTTCGATGCGGAAGCCGCGCAGCTTCACCTGGAAGTCCGCGCGGCCCAGGTACTCCAGCGTGCCGTCGGTGAGCCATCGAGCGATGTCGCCCGTGCGGTACATGCGGGCGTCCGGCGTGTCGCTGAAGGCGTCCGGGAGGAAGCGCTCGGCCGTGAGGGCAGGGCGGCGCCAGTAGCCCCGGCCCACCTGCACGCCACCGATGAACAGCTCGCCCGGGACGCCCAGGGGCACCGGCTGCCCGTGGCGATCCAGGACGTACATCGCCGTGTTGGCCACGGGGCGTCCGATGGGGACGACGCGCAGCACGGCCTCGTCGCGTGGGCACTCCCAGGACGTCACGTCCACGGCGGCCTCGGTGGGGCCGTAGAGGTTGTGCAGCGTGGTGTGCGGCAGGCGGGTTTGCGCTCGGAGCACGAGGTCCGCGGACAGGGCCTCGCCGCTGCACATCACCTGGCGCAGGCGCGTCAGGGACTCCAGGCCGGGCTCCTCCACGAAGGCGCGCAGCATGGACGGTACGAAGTGCGCGGTCGTCACGCCCTCGCGCTCCATCAGCGCCGCCAGGTAGTCCGGCTCCTGGTGCCCACCGGGCCTCGCGAGCACCAGCCGCGCGCCCGTCATCAGGGGCCAGAAGAACTCCCACACGGACACGTCGAAGCTGAACGGCGTCTTCTGCAACACCGTGTCCGAGGACGTCAGGCCGTAGCGCGCCTGCATCCAGCGCAGACGGTTGACGACGCCCGCGTGAGCGTTCATCGCGCCCTTGGGACGGCCCGTACTGCCGGAGGTGAAGATGACGTAGGCGAGCGCGTCTTCACCGGCCAGCGGCGGAGGCTGAGCGGTGGACTCGCGCGCGATGGCATCCCACCGGGCGTCCAGCGCGATGACGTGCGCGGCATGCGGAGGCAGCGCGGCGCGGAAGCGCTCCTGGATGAGGAGCACGGGTGCGGCGGTGTCCTCAATCATCCCCGCGAGCCGTTCCGCGGGCATGGCCGGATCCAGCGGCACATAGGCGGCGCCGGACTTCAGGACGCCCAACAGGGCGACGACCATCTCCAGGGAGCGTTCCAGACACACGCCCACCAGCGTCTCCGGGCCCACGCCGTGCGCACGCAGGTGGTGCGCGAGCTGGTTGGCCCGCGCTTCGAGCTGCGCGTACGTGAGGCGCTGGTCCTCGAACTGGAGCGCGATGGCTTCCGGCGTGCGTTCGACCTGGGACTCGAAGAGCTGATGAAGCGTGGCGCCGCGCGGGTACTCCATGCGCGTGTCGTTCCAACCGCGCAGCACCTGCTCACGCTCCCCGGCGGAGAGCAGCGGCAGCTTCGCGAGCGCGGCTTCCGGTGCCGCGACGATCTCCCTTGCCAGTTCCACCAGGTGCTCCGCCATTCGCGCGACGGTGGCCTCGTCGAAGAGGGCAGTGGCGTACTCTAGGCGGCAGGAGAGGTCCGTGCGGCTCTCCCAGACCTCCAGCGCCAGGTCGAACTTGGCCGTGTCGGTGGGCACCTCCACGGGGCTCAACTCCAGGGACGGCAGCGTGGCCCGCGCCTCCGGCGTGTTGACGACGTTGAGGCTGACCTGGAAGACGGGCGTGCGGCTCAGGTCGCGGGGCAGCTCGAGCGTGTCCACGACGCGCTCGAATGGCACGTCCTGCCGCGCATAGGACTCCAGGGCCTGGGTGCGCACGCGGCCCAGCAGCTCCACGAACGACGGCGTGCCTTCCAACCGCGTGCGGAAGGGCAGGGTGTTGAGGAAGCACCCCATGAGCCACTCCACCTCCGGCCGGGTGCGGCCCGCGATGGGCGTGCCCACCACGAAGTCCTCCTGGCCCGAGTAGCGCGCCAGCAGCGTCTGGAAGAGCGACATCATCACCATGAACGACGTGGCGCCGTGCTTGCGGCCCAGCGCCAGCAACGGCGCGGACACGTCCGCCGGGAACGCGAAGCGGTGCTGCGCTCCCGCGAAGGACTGGACGGAGGGACGCGGCCGGTCCGTGGGCAGCTCCAACACCGGCGCCCCGGCCAGGTGCTGCTTCCACCACGCGAGCTGCGTCTCCATCACGCCGCCGGCCAGCCAGTCGCGCTGCCACACGGCGTAGTCCGCGTACTGCACCGGCAGCTCCGGCAGCGGCGAAGGCTGCCCTTGCGTGAACGCCGCGTAGAAGCCCGTCAGCTCGCGGGCGACCACCATGTTGCACCACGCATCGGACACCGCATGGTGGAGCACCAGCGACAGCACGTGCACCCGGGGCTCCAGGCGCAGCAGCCGCGCGCGGATCACGTCCTGCTCCAGATCGAACGGCACGCGCGCCTGGTCCTGGCACAGCCGGAGCAACTCCACCTCACGGGCCTCGGGCGAGTCCCCGGGCACGTCCATCAGCGGCAGGGGCAGACCCCGCGCCGGGTGGATGCGCTGCACGGCGGCGTCCCCCTCCAGCGCGTACGTGGTGCGGAGCACTTCGTGACGGGCCACCAGGGCGTCCAACGCGGCCTGGAGCGCCGCGACGTCCAGCTCGCCAGTGAGCCGGAAGGTGGAGGCGTTGTTGTACGCGCCGCTCCCGGGCTCCAGCTGCTGGAGGTACCACAGGCGCTGCTGCGCGAAGGACAGCGGCAGGGGCCGGTCCCTGCGCGCCAACGGGATGGGCGGCGGCCCGCTGGGAGTGGCGGCGACGATGGGGGCAACCACTGCTGCGGGGCGCGGCGCCTCCGTGCGCGGACGCGCCACGGGAGGAGGAGGCGGGAGCCGCTGCGTCACCGGCTCCACCCGTCCATCCGCGCGCAGCCGCGCGTAGCGCCCGGTGCGGTACAGCCGCGCCGAGGGCTCCACCGGATGCGGGACCAGGCGCGGACGCTCCTCGGCTCCCGCCTTCCACAGGCTCGCGGGAAGCCCGGCGCCGGCCAGCGCCAGCTCTCCCACCACGCCCGCGGGCACGGGCTGTCCCGCCGTGTCCAGCACCCACGTCTGGAGCTGCGCCGGGACTCGCTCCCCTGGGATGCTCGGCAGCAGCGCGCCTTCGCCCGCCGCTCCGGACAGGAGCACCTCCACGCCCGCGGCGCGGTGCAGCGCCGAGGCCAGCTCCGCCGACGCGCCTTCCAACACCAGCGCACCCACCGTGCCCAGCGACTCGCGCGAGCCGGGCACGTCCGCCAGCGTGCGCGCGAGCCGGGCCGAGGCGTGCATCAACACCGCGCCGGACTGACGCGCCAGCGCGAGCATCTCCTCCACACCCTGGCCGCCCTCCACCAGCACCTGCTCCTCGCGGGCGGCGCCTTCCGCCTCCATCCGCTCGCGCACCGTGGCCAGCCGGCGCAGGCCCTCCAGCACCACCGGGGTCTCCAGGCCGAAGTCGATGAGGGCCGCAACCTCGTCCACGTCCGCCTCGCGCACCTCGCGCAGGCGATTGAGGCCGCTGTCCACCGTGCCGATGAGGCCCGTCGTCTTCGCGTGGTGCTCGAAGGTGCGCTCCAGGAGCGCGTTGATGTCCTCGGGGGACAGCTTGCTGATCTCCCCCTGATAGCCCTGCGCCATCAGCAGCGATGTGACGATGTCCGCCGAGCTCCGGAAGTAGCCGAGCAGCGGCTGGCGCACCGTGCGCAGCACCTCCTGTTCGTCGTCCCCCAGGAACGTGTGCAGCATGCACGTGATGTGTCCGCGCCCCGGGTGTCCGTTGCGGCGCCAGGCCTCGCGGTACAGCGCCACCTTCTGCTTCAGCTCCTCCAACGAGTGCGACAGCAGGCCCGTGAGCACGCCCGCGCCCAGCTCACCCGCCATGCGGAAGGTCTCCGGGTTCACCGTGGCGGTGAGCCACACCGGCAGCTCCTTCTGGACGGGCTTCGGTCGCAGCGCCACCTCCACCGTCGCGCCAGCGCCCGCGGGCCGCGTCATGCGCTCGCCGCGCCACAGCGCCCGCAGCGTCTTCAGGTGCGACAGGAGGATGTCGCGCCGGTTCTCGAAGTTGCCCGGCGCGAAGGTGAAGTCGTGCACGTGCCAGCCCGTGGCCACCGACAGGCCCACGCGGCCCTGCGACAGGTTGTCCACCACGGACCACTGCTCCGCGATGAGCAGCGGATCATGCAGCGGCAGCACCACGCTGCCAGAGCGCAGGTGCAGGTGCTTCGTGACGGCCGCGAGCGCGGCGGCGACCACCGCGGGCTGCGGGTACAGACCGCCGAAGGAATGGAAGTGCCGCTCCGGCGTCCACACCGCGGAGAAGCCGTTCGCGTCCGCGAACTTCGCGCCCTCCATCAGGAGCTCGTACTTCGGCCCGGACAGCGAGTCCTCGTCGTTGGCGAAGTAGATAAGGCTCAGGTCCATCGCCTTCGCGCGAGGCCCACCGCCGTGCAGACGCACCAGCCGCGCGGAGACCTGCTCCGGCGGGAACACGACGCGAAGTCCACGCGTCAGCGCCCACAGCGCCTCCAGGTCCGGACGGTCCGGCGAGGCCTCACCCGCGGCCAGCCACGCTCCGCTGTCCGGAGGGGACAGGCGCGCGTCCAGACCGGTGAAGAACTCCGCCAGCTCCCGGTGGCCCAACGCCCACGCGGGCTGTCCCGCGCCCACGGGCAGCAACCACGCCAGGCCGTCGCCGGGACCGGCCTCGGCCCACGCGGTGTCAGCAGGGGCTTCTGACGCCAGGGCCTCCTCCACGTACACCACGCGCGAAGCGTCCAGGCGCACGGAGGTGACGAGGTCGCGCGAGGTGACGAGCACCGGCACGCGGGCGCCCTCGGGCGCGTAGAGCGGCAGGCCGCCCAGGTCCGCGGGGCCCAGCGCGACGCCCGCGCCACCGGCCTCCAGCACGGCCCACAGCGCGATCAGCTTCTCCGGCGACGCGCGCAGGCTCACGGCCACGGGCGTTCCGTCCTTCACGCCCAGGGCCTTCAGCCTCGCGGCCAGGGCCTTTGCCCCCGCGCCCAGCCGGGCCCACGTCCAGTGCGCATCCCCTCGCGACACGGCGATGGCGTCCGCCTGACGAACGCGCCGGTCCGCGAGCAGCGCGGGCACGGACGTGTAGCCGGACACGGTGCGCGGCTTCGGCCACGCGCGGCGCTCGGCCTCCGTGGACAGGGGCAGGCGGGAGACCTGCGTGTCGGGATGGGCCAGGGCCGCGGACAGCAGCACCTGGAGGTGTTCCACCAGCCGCTTCACGGTGCTCGCGTCGAAGAGCTCCGTCGCGTACTCCAGCGCGCCGTGCACGCGGCCGGGGGACTCGGAGAGCAGGAGCGTCAGGTCCGCCAGCGTGGCGCCCCACTGCACGGGCGTGCCCGGCACCTCCACCAGCGATCCGCGCATGCCGGTGAGCTCCAGCGACATCGCGCCCGCGCCCGCGCCGGAGTGGAAGACGAAGACAGAGTCGGCCATGCGCCCCCGGCCAATGTCCTTGCCGGGAACGAGCGCTTCCACCAGGTATTCGAAGGGCACGTCCGGACGCGACTGGGCGTCCGCCACCTCGTCGCGCACCTGGACGAGCATGTCGCGGAAGGTCGGGTCCCCGGCGAAGCGGGTGCGGAACGCGGCCGAGTGCGCCACGTAGCCGATGAGCGGGAACAGCTCCGGCCGCGTGCGGTTGGCGATGGGCGTGCCGACGATGAGGTCCGCCTGACCGCTGTAGCGGTGCAACAGCGTCTGCCACGCCGCGAGCACGAGCATGTATCCGGTGAAGCCCTCGCGCTTCGCGAACGCGGAGAGCTCCCGGGCGAGCGCGGGCGGGAAGTCCACCGTCAGGCGCGCGGAGGTGAGCGGGCAGTCCTTCGGCCGGGGGCGGTCGGTGGGCAGGTCCAGCTGCCGGGGCATGGCGGCCAGGCGCTGGCGCCACCCCTGGTCCTGTTCGGCCAGGTGCGAGCCGGCGATGGACTCCCGCTGCCACGCGCCGAAGTCCGCGTACTGGAGCGGCAGCGGGGGCAGGGGGGACGGACGGCCCTGGAGGAAGGCGTCGTAGAGCTGACCCAGCTCCTGGACGAAGAGGGCGACGGAGAGCGTGTCGCAGACGATGTGGTGGATGCAGGCCACCAGCAGGTGCAGCTTCGTGTCCAGGCGGACGAGCGTGGTGCGCAGCACGGGGCCGTGGACGAGGTCGAACGGCTTCGCCGCGTCCTCGCGGGCGATGCGCAGGGCCTCGGGCTCGCGCGTCTCCATCGGGCCGCGCAGCTCCAGGCGCGTGAGCGGGATGCGCACGTGCGAGTGGAAGCGCTGCACGGGGCGGCCATCCACGGCGTCGTAGGTGGTGCGCAGGGCTTCGTGCCGCTGGACGATCTCCTGGATGCCACGCTCCAGCACGTCGGCGTCCACGTCGCCTTCGAGCCGCAGTACGAACGGGATGTTGTACGCGGACAGGCCGGGCAGGTGCTGCTCCAGGCGCCAGACGCGCTCCTGCACGAAGGACAGGGGCAGCTCGCTCGTGCGTGCGCGAGGCACCAGGGGAAGCTCCGCGGACACGCGGGTCTGGGGAGCCTGGCGAAGGAGCGGCTCCACGCGCAGGGCGATGCCCGCGACGGTGGGGGCCTCGAAGAGCGCGGCGAGCGGCAACTGCACGCCGAACGTGTCGCGCACCTGGTTGAGGAGCTGGGCGGCCGTCAGCGAGTTGCCGCCGATCTCCAGGAAGTTGTCCTCGCGGCCGACGAAGTCCAGGCCCAGGCGTTCGCGCCACAGCGCGGCCACCCGTTCCTCGATGTCACCGCGCGGCGCGTCCTCACGGCCCGCGGGAACAGGAGCAGGGGCGACAGGGGCGGAGGCCGTGTGCGCGGTGAGCCCCGGCATCAAGGGACGCGCGGCGGATGGGACGTTGGCTTCGGGGCCGGCGGACACCGGTAGTGCGGCCAGGACTGCTGACGGCGCTGTCGCGACGAACGAAGCGGCCACCACCGGTGCCACACCGGCGGACAACGTTTGCCCCATGAATGATGCGGGCGCATGAGGTCCCGCGACGGCGGACGGCTCCGGCGCCATGAACCAGGTGGGTTCAGTCGGTGCCACGTTGGCGGACGACTCCGACGCCGTGAACGGGGCGGACGCCTGCGGTGCCACGATGGACGGCAACGTCGATGCCATGAACGAGGCGGGCGCCTGTGGCCCAAGAACAGCGGACGGCTTCAGCCCCACATCCAGGGCCGGTACCTGCGGCGCCGGAACGGCGGTCGAACCCGGAGACTGGAGCTGGGCGGGCAGGGCGCGCGGGCGCGGCTCCACCCAGACGGTCTTCTCCTGGAACGCATACGTCGGCAGGTGCAGCCGCAGGCGCTGCTCATGCGCGTAGAACGCGCTCCAGTCCACGGTGACGCCGGCGGTCCACAGCTCGCCCACGGCTTGGAGCCAGGCCATCTGCTCCGTCGTCGTCCCGCTCTGGCGCAGCGACGCCAGCGCACGGACGCGGCCTCCGTCCTGGCCCAGGTTCGCGCGCACCAGCGGCGTCAGGTCCTGACCGGGCCCCACCTCCAGCAGCACCCCGCAGCCCTCTTCCAGCAGCGCGCCCACCGCGTCGGTGAAGCGCACGGGCTGGCGCATCTGGTCCGTCCAATAACGCGGCTCCGCCAGCTGCCCGGGCCGGGCGAACGTTCCCGTCAAGCTGGACACGTACCGCACCGCCGGCTCCGCATGGCGCAGCGACGCCACCACGCGCGCCAGCTCCGGCACCAGCGGCTCCACATCCGCCGAGTGGAACGCATGCGGCGCGGGCATCCGCACAAAGCCCGCCTTGTGGTTCCGCAGCTCCGCTTCCAACCGCGCCACGTCCTCCACCGGACCGGACACGACGCAGCGGTCCGGAGCGTTGATGGCCGCCAGCGACAGCCGGTCCGTCAGGAGCGGCTGGACCCGGTCCCAGGGCAGCGCCACCGCGAGCATCGCGCCCGGCGGCATGCGGTGCATCAGCTCCCCACGCACCACCGCGAGCCGCATCGCGTCCTCCAGCGACAGCGCGCCCGCGACACAGGCCGCCGCGTATTCGCCGAAGCTGTGGCCCAGCACCGCGTGCGGCGTCACCCCCAGGTCACGCCACATGCCCGCCAGCGACACCTGCACGCTGAACAGAGCTGGCAGCGCCACGCGCGTGTCCGCCAGGCTCGCCTGCGCCTCCGCTTCCGCACCAGTCGAGGGCGACAGCAGCCCCGACACCCGCGCACGCAGCGACGCATCCAACAGCGCGAGGCACGCCTCCAGGTGCTCACGGAACCGGGGCGACGCCTCCGCCAGCTCGCGCCCCATGGCCACCTGCTGCGCTCCCTGGCCGGAGAACACGAACGCCACGCGCGGCGCCCGGTTCGAGCCCTTCACCGCCGCCTGCTTCTGGAGCTGCCGAGACAGGTCCTCCGCGTCCTTCACCACCAGCGCACGGCGGAACTCGAAGACCTTGCGGCCCACGGCGTGGGTGAAGGCCAGGTCCGCCAGCGCCTGTGCCTCCACGCCCTCCCGGACATGCGCGTCGAGCCGCCGAGACGCCGCCTCCAAGGCCTCCGGCGTGCGCGCGGACAGCAGGACGAGCTGGTGCGAGCGCGAAGTGGAACCGCTCCACCGGACGGGGGCTTCTTCAAGGACAGCGTGGGCATTGGTGCCCCCGATGCCGAACGAGCTGACCGCGGCGAAGCGGGGCGTCTCCCCCCGAGGCCACGGCCGCAAGGTGGTGTTGACGAAGAACGGCCCGGCGTCGAAGTCGATGGCCGGATTGGGCCGCTCGAAGTGGAGGCTGGGGGGAATCTCTCCGTGATGCAGCGACAGCGCGGCCTTCATCAAGCCCGCGATGCCCGCCACCGTGTCCAGGTGGCCCACGTTCGTCTTCAGCGACGCCAGCGCGATGCGCCCCCGGTGCTCCGCGCCCAGTCCGTACGCTCGCGTGAGCGCCGTCACTTCAATCGGGTCGCCCAGCGGCGTCGCGGTGCCGTGGGCCTCCACGTAGCCGATGGCCTCCGGGGCCACGCCTGAGTTGGCCAGGGCCTGGGAGACGACGGCCGCCTGTCCCTGCACACTGGGCGCGGTGAAGCCGGACTTGTGCCGGCCGTCGTTGTTCAGGGCCGACCCTCGGATGACCGCGTAGATGGCATCGCCATCCCGCACCGCGTCCTCCAGGCGCTTGAGCACCACCGCGCCCACGCCGTTGCCCGCGAGCGTGCCCTGCGCCTTCGCGTCGAACGCGCGGCAGTGCCCGTCCGGCGAGAAGACCATCCCGTCCTGGTACACGTAGCCCGTGCGCTGCGGCACCGACAGGCGCGTGGCGCCCGCGATCGCCACGTCGGAGCGCCCCATCTGGAGGCTCTGGCAGGCCAGGTGCACCGCCACCAGACCCGTGGAGCACGCCGTGTACACGAGCGTGCTCTCACCGGTCAGTCCCAGCTTGAAGGACGTCTTCGTCGGCAGGCTCTCATGCGTGGCGGTGCCGTGCAGTTCCATGAAGGACGCGGCGTCCAGCGGCATCGCCTGCCGCACGGCGTCCATGTAGCCACTCTCGGCGGCTCCCGCGTACAGCGAGATGGCCCCGGGCGCGCGGTCCGGATCCACGCCCGCATCCTCCAGCGCCGCCCACGCTGTCTGGAGGAACAACCGCTGCTGCGGATCCGTGAACTGCGCCTCGCGCAGGGACATGTCGAAGAAGGAGGGGTCGAAGCGGTCCACGCCGTCGAGCACGCCGCCCGCCGGGACGAACGCTGGATGCTGCGACAGCTCCAGTCCCTCGGGCAGGCCGGGCAGCCGCTCCAGCTGCTCCGGCGTGAAGCGGGAGATGGACTCCACGCCTCCACGCAGGTTGTCCCAGAACTCGGCGACCGACATCGCCCCGGGGAAGCGGCCCGCCATGCCGATGATGGCGATGGACTGGGACGCCGCGGCCTCCGGCGCCTCGCGGGGACGCTGCACGGGCGCGGGGGCGCCTTGCGACTCGCGCTCCAGGCGCTGGACGAATTCGTGCACGGTGGGGTGTTCGAACAGCCACACCACGGGCACGTCGCGCTGGAGCTCCTCGCGCAGGCGCGCGGCGATGCGCACGACGGACAGCGACGTACCGCCCAGGTCGTCGAAGAGGTGGTCATGCACGCCCACGCGGCCGGTGCCCAGCTCGCGGGCCCACACGGGCGCGATCCGCTGTTCCAGCGGATGGGTGGGCTCCACGAAGCGGCCCTGGCGGCCGGTCGTCTCCGCGTCCGGCGCGGGCAGGGCCTTGCGGTCCACCTTGCCGCTGGGATTCAGGGGCAGGGCGGGCAGCATCACGAACACCGACGGCACCATGTACTCCGGCAGCCGCTGCCGCAGGCCCGCGCGCAGCGACGCGGTGTCCAGCGGCTGGCCGTCACGAGGCATCGCGTAGGCGACGAGCCGCTTGTCGCCGGGCACGTCCTCGCGCACCACCGCGGCGGCCTCCTGCACGGAGGGCAGGTCGCGCAGGGCGGCCTCCACCTCCGCCAATTCGATGCGGAAGCCCCGCACCTTCACCTGGTGGTCCACGCGGCCCAGGAACTCCAGCACCCCGTCCGGGCGCCACCGGGCCAGGTCTCCCGTGCGGTACAGCCGCGCGCCCGGCACCGTGCCGTGCGCATCCGGGATGAAGCGCTCCGCCGTCAGGTCCGGGCGCGACACGTAGCCTCGCGCCACACCGTCGCCCCCGAGGAACAGCTCGCCCGGGACCCCCACGGGCACCGGCCGCAGGCCCGCGTCCAGCACGTACACCGCCGTGTTCGCCAGCGGCGGACCAATGGGCACCGACGTGCCCACCTGTTCCGGCCGCTCCACCGTGTACGTGGTGGCGACGACGGAGCACTCGGTGGGGCCGTAGGCGTTGGTGAACGCCACGCCCAGCGACTCCACGGCCTTGCGCACGTGGGGCGCGGAGACGATGTCGCCGCCCGCGTGCAGTTCACGCAGCCGTCCGAGGATGTCCGGCCGGTGCTCCATCAGCTGCGCGAAGAGGCCGGCGGGCAGGTGCGCGAAGGTGACGCCGTGCTGCTCCACCACCCGCGCGAGCGCGTCCATGTCGCCCGCGGGAATCCCGGCCGGGAAGATGACGAGCCGGCCGCCGTGCAGCAGTGGAATCCACAGCTCCAGCACGGAGCCGTCGAAGGAGACGGGCGCGAAGAGGAGCGACGTGTCGCGCGCGCCATAGCGCGGATAGGGCTGCGCATGCATGAGCCGCAACAGGCCCCGCTGTTCAATGCCCACGCCCTTCGGACGCCCGCCGCTGCCCGACGTGAAGATGACGTAGGCCAGGTTCCTCGGGCCCACGTCGACTTCAGGCGCGGTGACAGGCTGGGAGGCGACGGACAGCTCCTCCACGAAGAGGCACGGCAGTGACGCGTCCGGCGGGTGCAGCCGTCCGTGCAGCTCGCGCGTGGTGAGCAGCAAGTGGGGCCGCGCGTCCTCCAGCATGAAGGCCAGCCGCTGCGCGGGATAGGACGCATCCAGCGGCACGTACGCGCCGCCCGCCTTGAGGATGCCGAGCACCGTGACCACGAAGCCCACCGAGCGCTCCAGGCACAGCGCCACGGTCACGTCCGGCCCCACACCCCGGGCCCGCAACACGTGGGCGAGCTGGTTGGCCCGCGCATCGAGCTGCGCGTACGTCAGGCGCTCGTCATCGGACTCCACCGCGATGGCGTCCGGGTGCAGCGCCGCCTGCATCGCGAACCGCGCCGCGACGGTGCTGTCGGACGGGTAGGGCCGCGCGGTGTCGTTCCACGCGGTGAGCACCTGCCGCCGCTCGTCCATCGTGAGCCAGGGCAGCGCTGACACGGGAAGGTCGGGACTGGAAGCGGCGGCCTCCAGCAGCACGTGCAGGTGGCCGGCCATCCGGGCCACGGTGTCGCGCTCGAAGAGGTCGGTGCTGTATTCGATGGCGCCCCGCAGGCCGTCGGGCGTCCGCGTGAGCACCAGGCTCAGGTCCATGCGCGCGGTGGCGGTGTCCACGTCCACCATGCGCATCGTCAGGCCCGGCACGTCGAACGTTCCCTCCGGAGCGTTCTGGAGCGCGAAGAGGGCCTGCACCAATGGCGTACGGCCCAGGTCGCGCCGCACCTGGAGTTCCTCCACCAGCTTCTCGAAGGGCAGGTCCTGGTGCTCGTAGGCCGCGAGCGTGGTGTCCCGCGTCCGCGCCAGCAGCTCGCGGAAGCGCTGCCCCGGCTCGATGCGGGCCCGCAGCACCAGCGTGTTGACGAAGAAGCCGACCAGTCCCTCCACGTCGCCCTGATTGCGGCCCGCGATGGGCGACCCCACCAACAGGTCGTCCTGCCGGCTGTAGCGCGACAGCAGCAGCTGCCACACGGACAGCAGCGCCATGAACGGCGTCGCGCCCTCCTGCCGCGCGAACGCCTCCAGGCGCTCACCCAATTCCCGGGGCACATGCACGGGATGGAGCGCACCGCGAGGCGAGCGCACCGCCGGACGGGGACGGTCCGTGGGCAGATCCAGGACGTGTGGTGCCCCCGCGAGCTGCTGCTTCCACCACGCCAGCTCCGTGAAGAGCACGTCCCCCTGGAGCCAGCCGCGCTGCCACGCGGCGAAATCCGCGTACTGGATGGGGAGGGCCGGAAGGGCGGGCGCCGTCCCGGAAGCGAAGGCCGCGTAGGCCGCCGCCACCTCGCGCACCATCACGCCCACGGACCAGCCGTCGGACACGATGTGGTGCATGGCCAGCAGCAACACGTGGTGCGCGGGTTCCAGCCGCAGCAGCCGCGAGCGCAGCAGGGGCCCCGTGCCCAGGTCGAACGGGAGGCCCGCCTCCTCCAAGGCCAGCTGTTGCACGGCCGCCTCGCGGGCGCCGGAGGACAGCGCCTCCAGGTCCGTCACCGGCAGCGTCCACGCAGGGGAGGGGTGGATGAGCTGGACGGGCGCTCCGTCCTTCATCGCGAACGTGGTGCGCAGGGCCTCATGCCGTTCCACCAGCAGCGCCAGCGCGCGGCGCAGGGCGTCCGCGTCCAGCGCGCCCTCCAGCCTCACGGCCCCGAGCAGCACGTACGGCGTGGCACCGGGCTGGAGCTGCTCCATGACCCACAGCCGCTGCTGCGAGAAGGACAACGGCAGCGTCCCTCCACGCGGAACGGGGCGAGGACCGGATGCGCGCGGCGCTCCGATGTTGGACAGGAGCTGTTCCTCCACCAGGTCGGTGACGCGGGCCACGGTGGACGCGGCGAACAGGCCCCGCAGGGGCACCTCCACCTGGAACGTGGCGCGCAGGCGGGAGAGCAGCTGCGTCGCCAGCAGCGAGTGTCCACCCAGGGCGAAGAAGTCATCGTGCAGGCCCACGTGCTCCACGCGCAGCACGTCGCGGAAGAGACCGGCGACCCGCTGCTGGAAGGGCGTCAGGCGCTCGGGGACGGCGGGGAGCGGCGCGGCCTGCTCCGGCGCGGGCAGGGCCTTGCGGTCCAGCTTGCCTCCGGGCGTCAGCGGCAGCGCGGTCAGCGTCACGATGGCGGAGGGCACCAGGTGCGCGGGCAGCCGCTCGGAGAGGAAGGCGCGCAGCACGGCCGGCTCGAGCAGCGGCGAGCCCACGACGTAGGCGACCAGCCTGGGGTCTCCGGGCACGTCCTCGCGCACGACGACCACCGCCTCGCGCACGGACGGATGCGCGTGCAGCGCGGCTTCAATCTCTCCGGGCTCGATGCGGAAGCCGCGCACCTTCACCTGCGCGTCCACGCGGCCCACGAAGTCGAGCGTCCCGTCCGCCCGCCACCGGGCCCGGTCCCCCGTGCGGTACAGCCGCGCGCCCGGCACGCCGCTGAAGGCGTCCGGGATGAAGCGTTCGGCGGTGGCCTCGGGGTGCTGGGGATAGCCGCGCCCCACGCCCTCGCCGCCGATGAAGAGCTCTCCCGGGACGCCCGGCGCCACGGGTTCGCCGTGCGCATCTAGGACGTACAGCCGAGCGCGGGCCACGGGCCGGCCAATGGGGAGCACGGTGGCCTCCGCCGGCAGCGCGTCCACCTCATGGAAGGTCGCGCAGACGGTGGCCTCGGTGGGGCCGTACAGGTTGACGAGCCGCCCCCGCGGGCCCGCCGCGAGCACGTTGCGCACCGCGCGGGGATCCGCCCGGTCGCCGCCGAAGAACACGTTGCGGAGGGCCGCCAGCGCTCCGGGCTCCTCGCGCGCCACTTCGTGGAAGAGGGCGGTGGTGAGCAGCACGGTGGTGGCGCCCACTTCGCGCAGCTTCCGGGCCAGGTGTGGCGGAGACAGCGTGATGTCCCGGGGCACGATGATCAGCCGGGCGCCGTTGAGCAGCGCGCCCCAGATCTCGAACGTGGCCGCGTCGAACGACGGAGTGGACACCTGCGCGACGCGGTCCTCCGGCGTCAGGCGCACGTAGTTCGTGTCGCGCACCAGGTGGATGATGGAGCGGTGCTCCACGCCCGCACCCTTCGGCGTCCCGGTGGAGCCCGACGTGTAGAGCACGTATGCCAGCTGCTCCGGCCACCCAGAGCCGGGCGCGGCCGGGTCCTGGCGCGACAGCGCCTCCGCGTCCGTGTCCAGGCACACGGTGGGCCAGGACGGCTCCGGGAGCACTGACAGCAGCGGCCGTTCCGTCACCATCGCGGACAGGTCCGCGTCCTGGCACATGAACGTCAGGCGCCGCGCCGGATAGGCCGGATCCAACGGCACGTAGCAGCCGCCGGCCTTGAGGATGCCGAGCATGCCCACCACGAGTTCCAGGCCGCGTTCGAGGCACAGGCCCACCCGGCCCTCAGGCCGCAGGCCCAGGGACAGCAGGTGCCGCGCGAGCTGATTCGCGCGCGCCTCCAGCGCTCCGTACGTGAGCGTCCGTCCCTCGTGCTCCACCGCCACGGCCTCCGGCGCGCGCAGGGCCTGGGCCTCGAAGAGCCGGGGGAGGGTGTCCTGCGCGAAGGGGAGGACTCCGGTGCTGTTCCACTCCACCAGCACGCGGGCGCGTTCGGCCGCGTCCATCAGCGGCAGGCGGTGGACGGGCACCGTCGCGTCGAGCGCCACGGCCTCCAGCAACACGCGGAAGTGGTCCGCGAGCCGCGCGGCGGTGGCCGGCGTGAAGAGGTCCCGGCTGTACTCCAACGTCCCGTCCAGCCCGCCGTCCCGCTCCAGCATCGACAGGCTCAGGTCGAAGCGCGACGTGCTGACTTCGGTGGGCAGCAGCTCCCCGTGGACCCCGGGCAGCACGGGCGGCGGCACGGGCGCGTTGTGCAGCGCGAACATCACCTGGAAGAGCGACGCGCGGTCCTGTCCGCGCTCCGGGGCCAGGGACTCCACCAGCCGTTCGAACGGGACGTCCTGCCACGTGTACGCGGACAGGGCGGACTCACGCACGCGATCCAGCAGCTCCGTGAACCGGGAGGCTCCGTCCACGCGGGCCCGCAGCACCAGGGTGTTGAGGAACACGCCGATGAGCGGCTCCAGCTCCGGCCGCGTGCGGTGGGCCACGGGGCTGCCCACGGCGAAGTCGTCCTGCCCGGAGTAGCGCGCGAGCAGCGCCTCGTATCCGGCCAGCAGCACCATGAACAGCGTCGCGTCCCGGCCGCGCCCCACCTGCTCCAGCGCGCGCACCAGCGGGGCCGGCAGCGTGAAGACGTGGCTGCCGCCGCGAGAGGTCCGTGGCGTGGGAAGGCCGTGCTCGGCGGGCAGTGCCAGCGCGGGCAGGTCCTTCAGCGACGCCCGCAGCGCGTCCAGGTGGGCCCGCGCCTCCTCCGACTCGCCCTGCTGGTGCTGCCACACGGCGAAGTCGGCGGCCTGCACCTCCAGCGACGGAAGCGGCGACGGACGGTCCTCGCTGAATGCCGTGTAGAGGGTGCCCACCTCGTGGAGGAGCACGCCCATGGACCAACCGTCGGACACGATGTGGTGCATGCACAGGAGCAGCACGTGCTCCTGTTCGGACAACTGGAGCAGCCGCGTACGCAGCAGCGGGCCGGTGCCCAGGTCGAACGGACGTGCCACCTCCTCCCGCATGCGCTGGCGCAGGGTGGCCTCTTCCGGAACGGACTCCACGGGCAGGGGCCAGTCCGTGGGCGGAGCGTGGATGCGCTGGAGCGGCTGACCGTCTCGCTCCTCGAACGTGGTGCGCAGCGGTTCGTGCCGGCGGACGACCTCCGCGAAAGCGCGGCGCAGCACCTCCACGTCCAGGGCCCCGGCGAGCCGCAGGGCCAGCGGGATGGAGTAGAGGGCCTGACCGGGCTCCAGCCGGTCGAGGAACCACATGCGCTGCTGCGCGAACGACAGCGGCAGCGCTCCGCCCCGGGACACGGTGGGGATGGGGGCGGCGGAATGCCGGGAGGGGAGCGCTTCGATTCGCTCCGCGAGCCGGGCCACGGTGGGCGCGTCGAACAGCGCTCGCACGGGCAGGTCCACGCCGAAGCGGGCACCCACGCGGGTGATGAGCTGGGTGGCCCGCAGCGAATGCCCACCGAGCGCGAAGAAGTCATCGTGCGCGCCCACGTGCTCCACGTGCAGCACGTCCTGGAACAGCGCGGCCAGCTGCTCCTGGAGTGGCGTCAGGGGGCCCGCGTCCACGGGGGTGGCCGGAGTGATGACCGGGTCGGGCAGGGCGCGGCGATCCACCTTGCCGTTGGGGGTGAGCGGCAGGGTGTCCAGGCCGACGAAGGCCGAGGGCACCATGTACTCGGGGAGGCGGGAGCGCAGGTGTTCGCGCAGGGCGCCGGCATCCGTGGAGGCCGGGACGACGTAGGCCACGAGGCGCTCGTCGCGCAGGGCGACCACGGCCTCACGGACTTCGGGGTGCGTGCGGAGCGCGGCTTCAAGCTCGCCCGGTTCGATGCGAAAACCGCGCAGCTTCACCTGCTGGTCCATGCGGCCCAGGAACTCCAGCGTCCCGTCCGCGAGCCAGCGCGCCCGGTCTCCCGTGCGGTACATCCGCGCGCCTGGAGCCTCGCGGAAGGCGTCCGGAATGAAGCGCTCCGCCGTCAGGTCCGGCCGGCCCGCATAGCCGCGCACCACGCCTTCGCCCCCGATGAACAACTCACCCGGGACACCGACGGGCACTGGCCGCAGTCGCGAGTCCAGGACGTACAGCCCGGTGTTCGCCAGCGGCCGGCCCAGCGGCACGGTTCCCGGGGTGTCCGTCTCCACGCGATGCATGGACGACCACACCGTCGTTTCGGTGGGGCCGTACATGTTGAGCAGGACAGGGACGTGGGCCCGCAGCGTCGAGGCAAGGCCGCCCGGAAGCGCCTCTCCGCCCACGAGCAGCTGGCGCAGCCCTCCCAGCGCGCGCAGGACGCGAGGCTCCTCCACGAGTGCTCGTGCGTAGGACGGCGTGCATTGGAAGTGGGTGACGGCGTGGTGCTCCAGCACCTCCGCGAGCGCGGCGGGCTCCAGGCCCGTGGGCGCGAGCACCACCTGGAAGCCGCGTGTCCAGGACCAGAGCAGCTCCAGCACGGAGATGTCGAAGGAGATGCTCGTCATCGCCAGCCACGTGCCCGGGCACGGCGAGACGTGCGCATCCATCGCGCGGAAGAAGTTCATCACCGTCCGGTGCGGCACGCCCACGCCCTTGGGCCGCCCCGTCGAACCCGACGTGTAGAGCACGTACGCGAGCGTCCGCGCGTCACTCGCGGACCGCACGAAGTCCCCGCCCACGGAAGGGTCCACGTCGTCGAGGAAGAGCCGCCGCTCCGAAGGCACGGAGAGCACGTCCTCCAGGTGACGAGGAGTCACGAGGACCTTCGCTCCCGAGTCCTCCCACATCGCGGCGAGCCGCCGCGCCGGGTACGCAGGATCCAACGGCAGGTAGGCCGCCCCTGCCTCCAGGATGCCGAGCATCCCCACGGCCAGCTCCACCGACCGGTCCACGCACAGCCCCACCACGGACTCCGGCCCCACGCCGCGGTGCCGCAGCGTGTGCGCCAGGGCCCGGACCCGCGCGCGCAGCTCGCGGTACGTCAGCCGGTGCTCCCCGGCGACGAGCGCCACGGCATCGGGCGTGCGGGCCACCTGCGCCGCGAAGCGTGAGGAGACGGTCGCGTCCGACGGGAACTCGATGCCGGGTCCTCGCGACAGCGTGAGCCACTGCTCCGACTCCACGGCCTCCAGCCACGGCAGATCATCCACGCGGCGCGAAGGGTCCGCGACGGCGGCCTCCAGCAGCACGCGCAGGTGGCCGGCGAGTCGCGCCACGGTGTCCGCGTCGAAGAGCCCGGTGGCGTACTCCAGCCAGCCCTCGAAGCCCTGGGAGGATTCGGAGAGCGAGAGCGTCAGGTCGAACATCGCCGTGCCGGGGTGCACGTCCACGAGACGCGACTGGAGGCCCGGCAACACCGGGGCACCCACCTGCGCGCCCTGGAGGATGAACATCACCTGGAAGAGGGGCGTGTGCCCGCGCTCGCGAGTGGGGCGCAGCGCTTCCACCAGCTTCTCGAAGGGCACGTCCTGGTGCGCGTACGCGCCCATCGCGGTGGCGCGCACGCGGCCCAGCAGCTCGCGGAACGTGGGTGCGCCGGACAGCCGCGTGCGCATCACCAGCGTGTTGACGAAGAGGCCGACGAGCCCCTGGAGCTCCGCGCGGCCCCGGCCCGCGATGGCCGTGCCCACGCTGATGTCGTCCTGACCTGACCGGCGCGCGAGCACTGCCTGGAAGCCCGCCAGCAGCACCATGAAGGGGGTGACACCCTCGCGCACCGCCAGCGTCCGTACCGCTTCGGCCAGCCGCGAATCGAGCACCACCGGCACGCGGGCGCCCTGCGTCCCACGCTCGGCGGGACGCGGGCGGTCCGTCACCAGGTCCAGCAGCTGGGGCGCGTCCGCGAGCTGCTGGCGCCAGTAGTCCCGTTGCGACGCCAGCACGGCTCCGTCCAGCCACTCCCGCTGCCACTCCGCATGGTCGGCGTACGTCAACGGCAGCGCGGGCAGCGGCGACGGCCGGCCTTCGCGCAGCGCCGCGTAGAGGGCGGACACCTCACGCACCAGCACGGCCATGGACGTGCCGTCCGACACGGCGTGGTGCATGACGAGCACCAGCACGTGCGTGTGCGCGTCCAGCGTCAGCAATGTGGCGCGCACCAGTGGCCCTCGGGCCAGATCGACCGGGCGGCGGGCCTCTTCATGGGCCAGCCGGGACGCCTCGGCCTCGCGGGCCTCCAGCGGGAGGGACTCCAGCGATACGCGCGCCAGCGGCAGCACCGCGTCCTTCGCGATGACCTGGAGCGGCTGTCCGTCCGCTTCCCGGAACGAAGTCCTCAGCGCGTCATGGCGCGCCACGAGCGCCTGGAGGCTGCCCTCCAGCGCGGGAACATCCAGCTCACCTTCCAGGCGCACCGCCGCGGGCAGGTTGTACGCCACGTCACCCGGCGCGTACCGGTCCAGGAACCACAACCGCGCCTGCGCGAAGGACACCTGTCGATCGCCGGCCACGTCCCGGCGACGGAGCGTGTTCGACGCGGGCTTCGCGGCATCCCGAAGCGAGAGCAGCTGTTGCGCCAGGGACGTGATGCTGGGGCCCTGGAGCAGCCATTCCATGGGCACTGTCAGCCCGGTGCCCGCGCCCACTTCGTGCGCCAGTTCCACCGCGCCCAGTGAGTCCAGGCCGTAGCGTGTCACCGGGGCATCGACGTCGATGTCCTCGCGGCGCATGCGCATGTGCCGGGCCACGAGGTCGCGCAGCCACGCCACCAGCGCGTCCGCGCCCGGCTTCGCGACCAGGGCCACTGGCTCGCTGCTCGCGGATTCATCCAAGGCAGCGCCAGGTGCGGAGGGAAGGGGAGCATCGGACGAAGCACCTCGCGGCTCCGCCCGCCACGCCATCACCTCCTGCAACGTCCCGCCGAGGAAGGCCGCGCGGCACGCATGCCGCTGCACCTTGCCGCTGGACGTCTTGGGCAGGCTGCCCGGCTCAATCAGCACCACCGCGTGCGCCTGCACCTCGTGCGACTCCGCCAACTTCTGACGGATGGCCCCCACCGCCGCGTCCGCCACCTCGAACTTCTGGCGCAGGTCCCCCAGCCGCCGCACGTCAATCTCCTGCACCACCACCGCGCGCTCCTCGCCCTCCACCTCCACCGAAACCACCGCGCCGCCACCCGGCCGCAGCGCCGCGTGCGCCCCCTCCACCGTCGCCTCCAGGTCCTGCGGGTAGTGGTTCCTTCCCCGCAGGATGATGAGGTCCTTGCGCCGCCCGGTGACGTAGAGCTCTCCCTCCGGCCGCAGGAAGCCCAAGTCACCCGTGCGCAGATACGGCCCGCCGTCCTCACCCGCGATGCGCGCATGGAACGTCTCGCGCGTCGCGTCCTCCCGGCCCCAGTACCCCTGGGCCACGCTCGGCCCGGACACCCAGACTTCGCCCACCTCACCGGGCGCACGCCGCTCCAGCGTCTCCGGGTCCACGATGGCGATTCGCTGCTCCGCCAGCGTCCGCCCGCAGCCCACCAACGTCCGCGCTCCAGCCTCCGCCGCGCCCACTTCCTGCGCGCGGTGCCGCTCCAGCGCCTCTCCCGACAGCGTCACCGACACCGGCGGCGCTGCCTTCTCGCCTCCGGAGACGATGAGCGTCCCTTCCGCCAGCCCGTAGCAGGGGTAGAAGGCCTCGCGCCGGAAGCCGCTCGGGCCGAAGGCCTCCACGAAGCGCTCCAGCGTCTCCGGACGAATCGGCTCCGCGCCGCAGAAGGCCACTTCCCACCGGCTCAAGTCCAACGCCCGCCGCTGCTCCGGCGTGCTCTTCTTCACGCACAAGTCGAACGCGAAGTTCGGCCCTCCGCTGATGGTGCCCCCGAAGCGCGACACCGCCTCCAGCCACGCCATGGGCCGCTTGAGGAAGGCCATCGGTGACATGAGCGCCACCGGGAACCCGCCGTACAGCGGCTCCAGGATGCCGCCGATGAGTCCCATGTCGTGGTACGGCGGCAGCCAGATGACGCCCACGCTGTCCCTACGTGCCCCGAAGGCACCGTGGATGAGCGACAGGTTGTGCAGCAGGTTGCCGTGCGTGAGCATCACGCCCTTGGGCGTGCCCGTGCTCCCGGACGTGTACTGAAGGAACGCCAGCGACTCCGCGCCCATGCCCTCTGGCGCCACCCAGTCGCGCTCGCCGCCCTCCGGCAGCGTGTCCGTCGCCATCCAGTGCAGCGCGCGGAAGTCCGGCGCCTGCTCGAAGACGAAGTCCGACAGCCCCAGGATGCCCGACGTGGTGAGCACCACGGTCGCCCTGGCGTCCTGGATGATGGCGCGCAGCCGGGGCAGGGTGCGCTCCAGCCGCATCGGGTCCGGCGGATACGCGGGCACCGCCACCGCTCCCGCGTACAGACAGCCGAAGAAGCCCGCGATGTAGTCCAGCCCCGGCGGATACAGCAGCAGCACGCGTTCGCCCACCGCGCCCTGCTCACGCAGCGCCGAAGCAATCCGCCGCGCGCGCACGTCCAGGTCCGACGCGCTCCAGACGGTCTGCTCTCCGTCGTCCTCGCCCAGGAAAGTGTAGAGCGGCGCGAGGGCGGAAGGCCCTTGGACAAGCTTCAGCAGGACGCCGGGAAGGGTTCTCGAGAAGTCGTGCACGGGGGCCGTCCATGTGTCGAAAAATCGCCGACACTTAATAGCAGCCCCGTGCTCATCAATCCCGCCGGTCCTCCCAGTGAGAAACCCGGGAGGAACTCGACGCCAGCCCACTCAGGGAGCGGGGGTTCGCCGCGTCATCCAGCGCGGCGAACAACCCCTTCAACCACCCCATGAAACCTTTCTGCTTTGACGACACTGATACATCCAGTGCCACCCCTCGCGAGCCCTGAGGGGTGGGTTGCGTCATGCCTTGCTGTCGTCGCGGAGCGCCTTCGTCAGCAGCTCCGCCACGGTCTGCACGGTGGGCTCGCGCAGCAGCGTGTAGTGGGTGCCCGGCAGGCGGTGTGACTCCAGCCGCTCTCCCACGAGCGCCGTCCAGCCGCCGTCTGACGTGCCCGTGTCGCCTGCAGGGTCCTCCGCCTGGATGCGCAGCACGCGCTGCTCCATCACGGGCGGGTGGTAGCGCCGGGCCGCTTCGAGGTTCGCCTCGAAGACCTGGAAGAGGGCCGTGGCGTTCGCGATGTCGACGCCCTGCGGCAGCGCGCCGGACCGGGTCGCCGCCTCGAGCACCTTCGCGAGCGCGGCCTCGGGCTCCAAGGCCGCCAGCTCCGCCGTGTCCACGTCCAGGCCCGCCAGCGATAGGCCCATCAGGTCCTGCGCGAACAGGCCTACCGCCAGCGTGCGGTCCAGGTTCGGCTCCGAGTCCGCCACCGTCTCCGGCACGTACGAGTCGATGAGCGCCACCAGCTCCACTGCTTCACCTGCCTCGCGGAGCTGGTGCGCCATCTCGTAGGCGATGACGCCGCCCAGGGACCAACCGCCCAGGTGGTACGGGCCGTGGGGTTGGACGTCTCGCACCACCCGCACGTAGCTGGCGGCCAGGGCCTCCACCGTGTCCAGCGGTTCCTTCTCTCCGTCCAGGCCCCGGGCCTGGATGCCGTAGAAGGGCTGATCCGGTCCCAGCCTTTGTGCCAGCTCCGCGTAGGCCAGCACGTTGCCGCCCACCGGGTGCACGCAGAAGAACGGCGGCGCGCTGCCCGTGCCTTCCTTCGTGAAGGGCACCAGCGGCGTGAAGGGCTTCGCCGTATCCCCGGTCGCCAACAGCTCCGCGAACCGCTCCACGCTGGGAGCCTGGAAGAGCGCCGACAGCGGGAGCTTCTGGCCCATCTCCCGGTTCACCGCCGCCATCAAGCGCACCGCCAGCAGCGAGTGCCCGCCCAGCTCGAAGAAGCTGGTGCGCACGTCCACCGCGGCCACGCCCAGGGCTTCAGCCCAGAGGCGCTCAACCCGCGCCTCGCCTTCGTTCCGGGGACCGACGCGGGCCTCGATGCTCGCGGCGTCGTCCACGGGCGCAGGCAGTGCCTTGCGGTCCACCTTGCCGTTCGGCGTCAGCGGCAGGACGGGCAGGGCGACGTACGCCGCCGGCACCATGTACTCCGGCAGCGAGCGCTGGAGGTGACTCCGGAGCGGAGCGGTGTCCACCTCCGGCGTCACGTACGCCACCAGGCGTGGGAGTCCGGGCACGTCCTCGCGCAGCAGCACCGTCGCGTCGCGGACGCCTGGAGACGCACGCAGCGCGGCTTCAATCTCTCCCAGCTCGATGCGGTAGCCGCGCAGCTTCACCTGGAAGTCCAACCGGCCCAGGTACTCCACGTTGCCATCCTGTAGCCACCGGACCCGGTCGCCCGTGCGGTACATCCGCGCTCCGGGCTCCGTGCTGAACGGGTGGGGGATGAAGCGCTCCGCCGTGAGGTCCGGCCGGTGCCGGTAGCCGCGCGCCAGGCCCTCGCCCGCGATGAACAGCTCACCGGGGACGCCCACCGAGACGGGATTCAGGTTCGAATCCAGGACGTACACATCCAGGTTCAGCAACGGGCGCCCGATGACAGGCGTGGGCAGGGGGCTGCCCTGGATGGGAGCGATGGTGGCGTTCACCGTGGACTCCGTCGGACCGTACGCGTTGAAGGCCCAGGTCCGCTGCGTCGCCGCGAGCGTGCGCCACGTCACCTCGTCCATTGCCTCACCGCCGATGGAGCAGAGGCTCGGCACGTGTTCGCTCTCCAGCAGGCCCGCTTCCAGCAGCAACTGGTACTGCGACGGCGTGGTGTCCAGCACGTCGATGCGGTGCTGCTGCACCCACGCGAGCAGGGCCCCCGGGTCCCGGCGCACGGCCTCCGGAACGAGGAACAGGCCGTGGCCGTCCAGCAGCAGGGACAGCTGCTGCACCGATGCGTCGAAGAAGTACGGCGCGTTGAGGCTTGCCCGCATCGGCCGGGGGCCCCGGTCGAAGCAGAGCGCGTTCATCGCGCTTCGCAGGTGTGCCAGCGAGCGGTGCTGGATCATCACGCCCTTGGGCGCGCCCGTGGAGCCCGAGGTGTAGATGATGTACGCCAGATGCTCTGGCCGTACGCCCGAGCGCGGGTTGCCCGGCGAGGACGCCTCGATTCGCCGCGCATCCACGTCCAGCCGCACCACGTGCCGCACCGGCGGCTTCCATGCCTCCACCTGCGCCTGCGTGGTCAGCAGCACGGCCGCGCCGCTGTTCTCCAGGATGAAAGCCCGGCGTGCTTCAGGGGCCGCGGGGTCGAGCGGCACGTACGCGCCGCCCGCCTTGAGGATGCCCAGGATGGCGACGATGGCCTCCGGCGAGCGCTCCAGGCAGAAGGCCACCGGCACGTCCGGGCCCGCGCCCAGCGAGCGCAGGTAGTGCGCCAGCTGGTTCGCGCGCACGTTGAGCTGATGGAAGGACACGGTCTTGTCGCCCATCACCACGGCCGGGGCCTTGGGCGTGCGCGTCACCTGCTGCTCGAAGCGCGTGTGGAAGGGTACGTCGGCCTCGAAGGGGGCCGTCTCGCCACTCCACTCCTCCAGCACCCACTGGCGCTCCTCCGCCGTCAGCAGGGGCAGGCTGTCCACCCTCGCGTCTGGCCGGGTGACGGCGGCCTCCAGCAGCTGGAGGAAGTGCTCCGTCAGTCTGCGGGCCGTGGCGGGTTCGAAGAGGTCCGTGGCGTAGGAGAGGGCACCCTCGAAGCCGCGCTCCGTGCGGCCCAGGCCCAGGTCCAGGTCGAACTTCGTCGTGGGCAGGTCCACCTCCACCGGGCGCAGCGTCAGCTCCGGCAGGCGCACCTCCGCGTCCGGCGCGTTCTGGAGCGCGAAGAGGGCCTGGATGAGCGGCGTGCGCGACACGTCACGCGCGGGCTGCACGGCCTCCACCAGCCGCTCGAAGGGGATGTCCTGGTGCTCGTACGCGCCCAGCGTGGTGGCGCGCACCTGTGCCAGCAACTGGCGGAAGGACGGGCGTCCATCGAACCGTGCACGCAGCACCAGCGTGTTGACGAAGAAGCCGATGAGGCCCTCCGTCTCCGCGTGGCGCCGGCCCGCGATGGACGTGCCCACCAGCAGGTCCTCCTGACCGGAGTACCGGTGCAGCAGCGTCTGGAAGGCCGCGAGCAACAGCATGAAGGGCGTGGCTCCTTCGCGCTGGGCCAATGCCTCCACCGCCTCACTCAGCTCCAGCGAGAGACGCACCGGGAAGGTGGCCCCCCTGGCGGACCGCTGGGGAGGACGTGGCTTGTCCGTGGGCAGCGCCAGGACCTGCGGGGCTCCGGCCAGCTGCTGCGTCCACCAGCCGAGCTGTGCGTCCAGCACCTCGCCCTGGAGCCAGCCACGCTGCCAGAGGGCGAAGTCCGGGTACTGCACCGGCAGCGGGGCCAGCGGTGAGGGCTGTCCCTGCCGGAAGGCCTCGTAGAGCGCGGTGACTTCGCGCACCAGGATGCTCATGGACCAGCCGTCGCCGATGACGTGGTGCATGCACATCAGCAGCACGTGCTCCTGTTCGCCCAGCCTCAGGAGCGTGAGGCGCGCGAGCGGACCCTCGGCGAGATTGAAGGGCTTCAGTGCGTCCTCGGTCGCGAGCCGCACGGCCTCCGCTTCGCGCTCCGCGTCGGGGAGCGTGGTGAGGTCCACCACCGACAGGACTCCGGTGGGGGCGGGGTGTACGTGCTGGCGGGGCTCACCATCGTGGGACTCGAAGGTGGTGCGCAGCGCTTCGTGGCGCTGCACCAGGGCATCGAAGGCCTGCTGGAGCGCGGGCACGTCCACCGCGCCGGAGAGGCGCAGCGCGGCGGGCATGTTGTACAGCGCGCTGCCCGGGTCGAGCTGATCGATGAACCACAGCCGCTGCTGCGCGAACGACAGCGGGTGCGGCCCTGGGCCCGTCGCTGGACGCAGCGGCGGCAGGGCGCTGGCTTCCGGTGCATCCGGCAGCCGCTGGGCGAGCGCCGCCACGGTGGGGGACTCGAACAGCGCCCGGACTCCCACGTCCACGCCGAAGCGGGCGCGGATGCGGGACACCAGCTGCGTGGCCAGCAGCGAGTGGCCGCCCAGCTCGAAGAAGTGGTCGTTGCGCCCCACGACGGGCACGTTCAACAGCTCCTCCCACATCGAGGCCAGCGCCACCTCCGCGGGTGTCGCCGGGGCCTCGTACGAGCGCGCCGCGCGCAGCTGCGCCTCCGGCGAGGGCAGGGCCTTGCGGTCCAGCTTGCCGTTGGGCGTCAGCGGCAGCGCGGGCAGGGGGACGAAGGCCGACGGCACCATGTACTCCGGCAGGTGCCGGCGCAGGTGCTCGCGCAGCACGTCCATGTCGCCGTCCGCCACCACGTAGGCCACGAGCCTCGCGTCGCCCGGGACGTCCTCGCGGACCCGCGCCACCGCGTCCTGGACCGCCGGGTGCGAGCGCAGCGTGGCTTCGATTTCGCCCAGCTCGATGCGGTAGCCGCGCAGCTTCACCTGGAAGTCCAGGCGGCCCATGAACTCCAGCGTTCCGTCCGGCCTCCAGCGGCCCTTGTCGCCGGTGCGGTAGAGGCGCGCTCCGGGCTCCGTGCTGAACGGATCCGGCAGGAAGCGTTCGGCCGTCAGGTCCGGCCGGCCCAGGTAGCCGCGTGTGACGCCCTCACCGGAGAAGCACAGCTCGCCCGGTGTGCCGAAGGGCACCAGGCGCTGCCGTGCATCGAGCACGTACGCATTCAGGTTGCCCAGCGGCCTGCCGATGATGGGCTCCGTCTTCGTGCTGCCCTGGATGAGCGCGGCCGTGGTGCCGACGGTGCACTCCGTGGGGCCGTACGCGTTGAAGGCACGCGTGCGGTCCGTCGCGGCCAGCTTCCGCCACGACTCCGCATCCAGCGCGTCGCCGCCCAGCACGAGCAGCGGCGGCACCCAGGCCCGCTCCAGCAACCCCGCCGCCAGCAGTGGCTTGAGCTGCGCGGGCGTGCAGTCCAGCGAGTCGATGCGGTGCTGCTCCAACCACGCGAGCATCGCTTCCGGCTCCAGGCGCAGCGCGTCCGGAACGATGTGCAGGCAGTGGCCGTCGATGAGCTGGACCACGCGCTCCATCACTGCGTCGAAGTACAGCGGTGCGTTGACGGTGATGCGCTGGCCCCGGGGCTGGCCCGCGTAGAGCGCCCGGCCCATGGCCCGGTGCAGGTTGAGCACGGAGCGGTGCTGCGCCATCACGCCCTTGGGCGTGCCCGTGGAGCCGGACGTGTACAGCACGTACGCCAGATGCTCCGAGCCTGTCAGGGCGGGCAGGGGTTCGTGGGAGAGGGCGCCCAGGCCCGCCTGCTCCACGTCCAGCCACACCTCCTGGACACCATAGGGGCTCCAGTCCCCGCACGCCGCTTCGGTCGTGATGAGCACGGCCGCGCCGCTGTCCTTCAGCACGAAGTCCTTGCGCGCCGCGGGCGCTCCCGGATCCAGTGGAACGAAAGCGCCGCCGGCCTTGAGCACCGCGAGGAGCGCGACCATCGCCTCCACCGAACGCTCCAGGCACAGGCCGACCCGCACCTCCGGGCCCACCCCCATGGACCGCAGCCGCCATGCGAGCTGATTGGCCCGCGTGTCCAGCTGCCGGTACGTCAGCGCCGTCTCCTCGAAGACGACCGCCGGAGAGTCCGGGGTGCGCGCCACCTGACGCTCGATGAGGCCGTGCAGCGTGGCGTTGCGCTCGAAGTCCAGGAACTCACCGCCACCCGTGCGCACCAACCGCGCCAGCTCCTCGGGTGACACGAGCGACAGGTCGTCCACGGATACGTCCGGCGCGTCGCACACGGCCTCCAGCAGCCGGCGCAGGTGCGCGACGAACCGCTCGATGGTGCCCGCGTCGAACAGGTCCGCGGCGTAGCGCAGGTGGCCCTCGTAGCCATCCGTGAAGCGGCTCAGGTCCAACGCCAGCTCGAATTGCGACGGGGCGTCGCCCTCCAGATGGGCCGGCGCAACCGTGAGTCCGGGCACCGCCAGCTCTGGCACCGGAGCGTTCTGGAGCGCGAACATCGCCTGGAACAACGGCGTGCGTCCCAGGTCGCGCTCGGGCTGGAGCGCTTCCACCAGATGTTCGAACGGGATGTCCTGATGCTCGTACGCGCCCAGCGTGGTGGCGCGCACCCGGGCCAGCAGCTCACGGAACGTCGTCCGCGCGCCGAAGCGCCCGCGCAGCACCAGCATGTTCACGAAGAAGCCGATGAGCCCCTCCGTCTCCGCGTGCCGGCGGTTCGCGATGGGCGAACCCACCAGCACGTCCTCCTGGCCGGACGCGCGGTGCAGCAACGTCTGGAACGCCGCCAGCAGCACCATGAAGGGCGTGGCGCCTTCTGCTTGCGCCAGGGCATCCACGCGCTCACTCAAGGCGCGCGGAAGCGTCATGCGGACCAGGCCGCCGCGCCGCGACGAGGTGGCCGTCCGCGGCCGGTCCGTGGGCAGGTCCAGCACGAAGGGTGCACCGGACAGCTGGTGCTTCCACCACTCCACCTGCGCCTGGAGCACGCCGCCCTGGAGCCAGCCGCGCTGCCACACGGCGTAGTCCGCGTACTGCACCGGCAGCTCCGGCAGGGCGGCGGTACGGCCCGCGCGCCGGGCCTCGTAGAGGGCCGTGAGCTCCCTCACGATGACACCCAGCGACCAGCCGTCGGAGACGATGTGGTGCAGGTGCAGCACCAGCACGTGCTCGCTCGCGTCCAGCTTCAGGAGCAGCGCGCGGATGACCGGCCCACGCGTCAGATCGAACGGATGGAGCGATTCCGCGTGGCCCAGGCGCTGGGCCTCGGCCTGTTTCGCGGTCCGGCTGCCGACGGCCGTCAGGTCCACGAACTCCAGGGGCACCTGGCCCTCGGCGTGGATCACCTGCACCGGCTTGCCCGCCTCCATGCGGAACGTGGTCCGCAGGGATTCATGCCGTGCCATCAGCGCGTCCAGGCTTGAGCGCAGCGCGTCCACGTCCAGGTCGCCGGTGAGGCTCAGCGCCAGCGGCATGTTGTAGAGCGGGCTGCCCGGCTCCAGCTGGTCGATGAACCACAGCCGCTGCTGCGCGAATGACAGCGGCGGCGCGGTCGTCCTTTCGGCACGGACCAGTGTCGGCGCCTGGGTGCGGCGGGCATCCACCAGCCGCTCCGCCAACGACGCCACGGTGGGAGCACGGAACAGCTCGCCCAGCGGCAGCTCCACGCCCAGTGATGAACGGATGCGCGCGACCACCTGCGTGGCCAGCAGCGAGTGGCCTCCCAGCTCGAAGAAGTTGCCGTGGATGTCCACGGTGTCCAGGTGCAGCACCTCCGCCCAGATGTCCGCGAGCGCCTTCTCCAGGGTGCTCCGGGCCTGGGCCGCTCCCGGCTCCGCGGCACGGGCCCGAGGCGCGGGCAGGGCCTTGCGGTCCACCTTGCCGTTGGAGCTCAGCGGCAGCTTCGCCAGCAGCACGATGGCCGACGGCACCATGTAGTCCGGCAGCTGCTTCTGCATCGCCGCACGCAGCACGCCCGTGTCGAGGCTGTCGTCCGACACGACGTAGGCCACCAGGCGCTTGTCACCCGGCACGTCCTCGCGCACCACGACCACCGCCTCTTCGACCTCCGGCGACTGGCGCAGCACCGCTTCGATTTCGCCCGGCTCGATACGGAAGCCGCGCAGCTTCACCTGGAAGTCGGTGCGGCCCAGGAACTCCAACGTCCCGTCCCGCAGCCAGCGCACGCGGTCGCCCGTGTCGTAGAGGCGCGCTCCCGGCTCGGTGGCGAAGGGGTGGGGGATGAAGCGCTCGGCGGTGAGGTCCGGGCGCTGGAGGTAGCCCCAGGCCAGACCCTCTCCGCCGACGTACAGCGTGCCCGGCACTCCGGCCGGCACGGGCTGGAGCGCCGCGTCCAGCACCCACGCCGTGGAGTTCGTCAGCGGCCGGCCAATGGGCACCGAGCGGCCCACGGTGTCCCCGGCGCGCAGCGTGTGCGTGGCGGAGAACGTGGTGTTCTCCGTGGGGCCGTAGCCGTTGACCAGCACGGCGCCCGGAGGCAGCCGCTTCAGATGTTCACGCACGCGCTCGACGGGCAGCACGTCGCCACCCGCCAGCACCTGCTTCACGCGGGCCAGTGCTTCGCCCTGGTGCAGCACCATCTGCTCGAAGAGGGCGGCGGTGAGCCACAGCGTGGTGATGCCCTCACGCCGCAGCAGCGCGCCCGTCTCCTCCAGCGACAGCGTTTTGGGCGGCGCCAGCACCAGCGTCGCGCCATTCAGCAGCGCGCCCCAGACTTCCAGCGTGGACGCGTCGAACGCGATGGGCGCCAGCTGGAGGAACACCTCTTCCGGCCCGAAGTGGATGAAGTCCGTGCCTCGCACCAGGCGGGTGATGCCCCGGTGCGGCACGCTGACGCCCTTGGGCCTTCCCGTGCTGCCTGACGTGAACATCACGTAGGCCAGCGCGTCGGCCGGCACCGCGAGGTCCAGCGGAGTCTCCGGCTGCCTCGCAATCCGCGACGCATCCGCGTCCAGCAGGACCTGGAGGTCGGTGACCTGGGGCAACTCATCCGCCAGGGCTTCCTGCGTGACAAGCACGCTGACGCTTGCCGCATGGATCATCCAGGCAATGCGCTCGGCGGGGGCCTTCGCGTCCACCGGCACGTAGGCCGCGCCTGTCTTGAGGATGCCCAGCAAACCGGTGATGAGGTCGAACGACCGCTCCAGGCACAGGCCCACCCGGTGGCCGGGCCGCACGCCCTGACCGCGCAGGTGGTGCGCGAGCTGGTTCGATGCCCGGTCCAGGGCCGCGTACGTGAGCGTCTCCGCGCCGGCCTTCAGCGCGATGGCGTCCGGCGTGCGCGCGGCCTGCTCCGCGAAGAGCGCGGCCACGGACGCGTCACGCGGGAAGTCGCGGGAGGTGCCGCTCCAGTCGGCGAGCAGCCGCTGGCGCTCCTCTGGCGTGAACCACGGCAGCTCCGGCAGCCTCGCGTCCGGCGAGCGCAGCGCGGACTCCAGCAGCACCCGCAGGTGCGCCACCATCCCGGCCACCGTGTCCGGTTCGAACAGGTCCTGGTTGTAGCCCAGCACTCCCTCGAAGCCGTCCGGTCCCCGGCTCAGCACGCATTGCAGGTCGAAGGGGGTGGACTCCTTCAGGGCCTCCTGGGGCTTGAGCGTCAACCCCGGCAGCGCCAGCTCCGGCATGGGGGCGTTCTGGAGCGCGAACAGCACCTGGAAGAGCGGCGTGCGGCCCAGGTCGCGCTCCGGCTGGAGCACCTCCACCAGCTTCTCGAAGGGGAGGTCCTGGTGCTCGTACGCGCCCAGCGTGGTGGCGCGGACCTGCGAGAGCAGCTCGCGGAACGACTGGCGGCCGTCGAACCGGGCGCGCAGCACCAGCGTGTTCACGAAGAAGCCGATGAGCCCCTCCGTCTCCGCGTGGCGGCGGCCCGCGATGGGCGACCCCACGAGCACGTCGTCCTGCCCTGAGTACCGGTGCAGCAGCGTCTGGAACGCCGCGAGCAGCACCATGAAGGGCGTGGCCCCCTCCTTGATGGCCAGCGCCTCCACGGCGTCACTCACATCCGCGGGCAGGCGCACCGGGAAGGTGGCACCCCGCTCGGACCGCTGAGGCGGGCGGGGCTTGTCCGTGGGCAACAGCAGGGCCCTCGGAGCGCCGGACAGCTGCCGCGTCCACCACTGGAGCTGCGCGTCGAGCACCTCTCCCTGGAGCCAGCCGCGCTGCCAGACGGCGAAGTCCGGGTACTGCACCGGCAGCGGGGCCAGCGGCGAGGGCTGGCCCTGACGGAAGGCCTCGTAGAGCGCGGTGACTTCGCGCACGAGGATGCCCATGGACCAGCCGTCGCCGATGGCGTGGTGCAGGCACAGGAGCAGCACGTGGTCGTCGTCAGCCAGCCGCAGGAGCGTGAGGCGCGCGAGCGGCCCCACGGCCAGGTCGAAGGGCTTCAGTGCGTCCTCGGTCGCGAGCCGCAGCGCCTCCGCCTCGCGCTCCGCGACAGGGCGCGAGCGCAGGTCCACCACGGACAGCACGCCGTTGGGGGCAGGGTGGACGTGCTGGCGGGGTTCGCCTTCTTCATGGGCGCTGAACGTGGTGCGCAGCGCTTCGTGGCGCTGCACCAGCGCGTCGAAGGCCTGTTGCAGCGCGGGCACGTCCACCACGCCGGAGAGGCGCAACACGGCGGGCATGTTGTAGAGCGCGCTGCCCGGCTCCAACTGGTCGATGAACCACAGCCGCTGCTGGGCGAACGACAGCGGGTGCGGCCCCGGGCTCGTCGCTGGACGCAGCGGCGGCAGGGCGTTGGCCTCCGGGGCGTCCGGCAGCCGCTGGGCGAGCGCCGCCAGGGTGGGGGACTCGAACAGCGCCCGGACCCCCACGTCCACGCCGAACCGTTCGCGCACGCGGGACACCAGCTGCGTGGCCAGCAGCGAGTGGCCGCCCAATTCGAAGAAGTGGTCGTCGCGTCCGACGCGGGGCACGCCGAGCAGTTCCTCCCACAGCGAGGCCAGCGCCACTTCGGCGGGCGTCGCCGGGGCCTCATGGGGCCGCGATGCGCGCAGCAGCGCATCCGGCGTAGGCAGCGCCTTGCGGTCCACCTTGCCGTTGGGCGTCAGCGGCAGGGAGGGCAGGGGGATGAGGGCCGACGGCACCATGTACTCCGGCAGGTGCCGGCGCAGATGCTCGCGCAGTGACTCCGTGCCGCCGTCCGTCACCACGTAGGCCACGAGCCGCGCGTTGCCTGGCGCGTCCTCACGCACCAGGGCCACCGCGTCACCGACTCCGGCGTGTGAGCGCAGCGTGGCTTCGACTTCGCCCAGCTCGATGCGGTAGCCGCGCAGCTTCACCTGGAAGTCCAACCGGCCCAGGTATTCCAGCGTGCCGTCCGGCCGCCAGCGGGCCTTGTCTCCCGTGCGGTAGAGCCGCGCGCCCGGCTCCGCGCTGAACGGATCCGGCACGAAGCGCTCGGCCGTCAGGTCCGGCCGGCCCAGGTACCCGCGCGTGACGCCTTCACCGCTGATGCACAACTCACCCGGCGTACCGAAGGGCACCGGCCGCTGGTGCGCGTCCAGCACGTAGGCGTTCAGGTTGGCCAGCGGCCGGCCGATAACGGGCGTCTCCTGCTCGGCGTACTGGATGCGCCAGTCCACCGCGTTCACCGTGCACTCCGTGGGGCCGTATTCGTTGAAGGCCCGCGTACGGTTCGACGCACGCAGCCGGCTCCACATCTCCGCGTCCAGAGCCTCGCCGCCCACGGAGATGACTCCGGGCACGTGGGCGCGCTCCAGCAGCCCCGCGGCCAGCATCAGCCGCAGCTGCGACGGCGTGCAGTCCAGTACGTCGATGCGCTGGCCTTCCAGCCACCCGACCATCGCCTCCGGGTCCTGCCGCAGGGCCTCCGGGACGACGTGCAGGCAGTGGCCGCCCAGTAGCTGGACCACCTGGGCGATGGATGCATCGAAGTGCAGCGGCGCGTTGACGGTGACGCGCTGTCCCGAGGCCAGCCCCGCATGGAGGCTGCGCGTCAGTGCCTGATGCAAGTTGAGGACCGAGCGGTGCTGCACCATCACGCCCTTGGGCGTACCGGTGGAGCCCGACGTGTAGATGACGTAGGCGAGGTTGCCCGAAGCCGCCGCCGGGGGCGGGTTGTCCGCCAACTGGTCCGACAGTCGGACCAGTTCATCCGCGTCCAGCCGCACCAGGTGGGGCACTTCCGGGTTCCACGCGTCTTGCTGGGCCCGCGTCGTCACGAGCACCGACGCGCCGCAGTCCTTGAGGACGAACGACTTGCGCGCCGACGGGGCCGCCGGGTCCACGGGTACGAAGGCGCCTCCGGCCTTGAGCACCGCCAGCAGCGCGATGACGCTCTGCGCCGAGCGCTCCAGGCACAGGGCCACCGTCACCTCCGGGCCCACGCCCAGCGAACGCAGGTGCCACGCGAGCTGGTTGGCCCGCGCGTTGAGCTCCCGGTAGCTGAGCGTCGTCTCCTCGAACACCACGGCGTCGGCGTCCGGGGTCCGCTCCACCTGCCGCTCAATGAGGCCGTGCAGGGTGGCATGACGCTCGAAGGGCAGGAGCTCACCGCCGCCCACGCGCACCAGCCGCACCAGCTCCTCTGGCGACACGAACGACACGTCGGCCAGGGGCAGATCCGGTGTGTCACACACGGTCTCCAGCAGCCGCCGCAAGTGGACGGTGAGCCGTTCAATGGTGGCCGTGTCGAACAGGTTCGCCGCGTAGTGCAGGTGGCCCGCGTAGCCTTCCGCGAAGCGGCTCAGGTCCAGCGCCAGCTCGAATTGCGACGGAGCATCTCCCTCCAGGTGGGCCGGCGCCACGGTGAGACCGGGCACCGCCAGCTCCGGCAACGGAGCGTTCTGGAGCGCGAACGTCGCCTGGAACAGCGGCGCACGGCCCAGGTCGCGCTCCGGCTGGAGCGCTTCCACCAGGTGCTCGAAGGGGATGTCCTGATGCTCGTACGCGCCCAGCGTGGTGGTGCGCACCTGCGCCAGCAGCTCACGGAACGTCGTCCGCGCGCCGAAGCGGCCTCGCAGCACCAGCATGTTCACGAAGAAGCCGATGAGCCCCTCCGTCTCCGCGTGCTGGCGGTTCGCGATGGGCGAGCCCACCAGCACGTCGTCCTGACCGGACGCGCGGTGCAGCAACGTCTGGAACGCCGCCAGCAGCACCATGAAGGGCGTGGCGCCTTCCGCCTGGGCCAACGCCTCCACGCGCTCGCTCAGGGCGCGAGGCAGCGCCACCCGGACCAGCCCCCCTCGCCGCGAAGCACCGGCCGTCCGCGGCCGGTCCGTGGGCAGGTCCAGCACGAAGGGCGCTCCGGACAGCTGCTGCTTCCACCACTCCACCTGCGCGTGGAGCACGTCGCCCTGGAGCCAGCCGCGCTGCCAGACCGCGAAGTCCACGTACTGCACCGGCAGCTCCGGCAGCGTCACGGGCTGGCCCAAGCGCCCCGCCGCATAGAGGGCGGTGAGTTCGCGCACGATGACGCCCAGCGACCAGCCGTCGGAGACGATGTGGTGCAGGTGCAGCACCAGCACGTGCTCGTGAACGTCCAGCTTCATCAGCAGGGCGCGGATGACCGGCCCGCGCGTCAGGTCGAACGGGCGCAGCGATTCAGCGTGTCCCCGGCGCCGGGCTTCGGCCTGCCTCGCGGCGCGGCCGTTCAGGCCCGTCAGGTCCACGAACTCCAGGGGCACCTGGCCCTCCGCGTGGATCACCTGCACCGGCCGGCCGGACTCCATGCGGAACGTGGTCCGCAGGGATTCATGCCGCGCCATCAGCGCGTCCAGGCTCGAGCGCAGCGCGTCCACGTCCAGGTCGCCGGCAAGGCTCAGCGCCAGCGGCATGTTGTAGAGCGGGCTGCCCGGCTCCAACTGGTCGATGAACCACAGCCGCTGCTGCGCGAACGACAGCGGCGGCGCGGTCGTCCTTTCGGCACGGACCAGCGGCGGCGCCTGGGTGCGGTGGGCGTCCCCCAGCCGCTCCGCCAGCGAGGCCACCGTGGGCGACCGGAACAGCTCGCCCAGCGGTACCTCCAGCCCCAGCGTCGACCGGATGCGCGCGACCACCTGGGTGGCCAGCAGCGAGTGGCCTCCCAGCTCGAAGAAGTCGCCGTGGATGTCCACCGCGTCCAGGTTCAGCACTTCCGCCCAGATGTTCGCGAGCGCTTTCTCCAGGGGATTGCGGTGCGCGGTGAGGCTCGGAGCCGCGGTCCGGGCCTTCGGCGTGGGCAGGGCCTTGCGGTCCACCTTGCCGTTGGGGCTCAGCGGCAGCTTCGCCAGCACCACGATGGCCGACGGCACCATGTAGTCCGGCAACAACTTCTGCGCGGACTCGCGCAGCGCGCCCGTGTCGAGGCCATCGTCCGACACGACGTAGGCCACCAGGCGCTTGTCACCCGGCACGTCCTCGCGCACCACGACCACCGCCTCCTGGACCTCCGGCGACTGGCGCAGCACCGCTTCGATTTCGCCCGGCTCGATACGGAAGCCGCGCAGCTTCACCTGGAAGTCGGTGCGGCCCAGGAACTCCAACGTCCCGTCCCGCAGCCAGCGCACGCGGTCGCCCGTGTCGTAGAGACGCGCTCCCGGCTCGGTGGCGAAGGGGTGGGGGATGAAGCGTTCGGCGGTGAGGTCCGGCCGCTGGAGGTAGCCCCAGGCCAGGCCGTCTCCGCCTACGTACAGCGTGCCCGGCACTCCGGCCGGCACGGGCTGGAGCGCTGCGTCCAGCACCCACGCCGTGGAGTTCGTCAGCGGCCGGCCGATGGGTACCGAGCGGCCCACCGTATCCCCGGCGCGCAGCGTGTGCGTGGCGGAGAACGTCGTGTTCTCCGTGGGGCCGTAGCCGTTGACCAGCACGGCGCCCGGAGGCAGCCGCTTCAGGTGCTCGCGCACGCGCTCCACGGGCAGCACGTCACCGCCCGCCAGCACCTGCTTCACGCGGGCCAGCGCGTCGCCCTGGTGGAGCACCATCTGCTCGAAGAGGGCGGCGGTGAGCCACAGCGTGGTGATGCCCTCGCGCCGCAGCAGCGTGGCCGTATCCCCGAGCGACAGCGCGCCCGCTGGGGCGACCACGAGCGTCGCGCCATTCAGCAGCGCACCCCAGACCTCCAGCGTGGACGCGTCAAACGCGATGGGCGCCAGGTGGAGGAAGACCTCCTCGGGTCCGAAGTGGATGAAGTCCGCGCCGCGCACCAGGCGGGTGATGCCCCGGTGCGGCACGCTGACGCCCTTGGGCCTTCCCGTGCTGCCTGACGTGAACATCACGTAGGCCAGAGCCTCCGCGGACACCGCTACGTCCAGCGCCGCTTCGGACTGCCGGGCGATGACGGCCGCATCCGTATCCAGCAGGACCTGGAGGTCGGTCATGGCGGGCAGTTCGTCCGCCACGGCCTCCTCCGTCACGAGCAGGCTGACACCCGCCTCACGCAGCACCCATGCGATGCGCTCCGCGGGGGCCTGGGGATCCACCGGCACGTACGCCGCGCCGGCCTTCAGGATGCCCAGCAGGGCGGTGATGCTCCCGAACGAGCGCTCCACGCACAGGCCCACCCGGTGGCCGGGCCGCACGCCCTGGCGCCGCAGGTGATGCGCGAGCTGGTTCGACGCCCGGTCCAGGGCCGCGTAGGACATCCGCCGCTCCCCGGCCTTCAGCGCCGTGGCGTCCGGCGTGCGTGCGGCCTGCTCGGCGAAGAGCGCGGCCACGGATGCGTCACGCGGGAAGTCGCGAGAGGTGCCGCTCCAGTCGGAGAGCAGCCGCTGACGCTCCAGCTTCGTGAGCCACGGCAGCTCCGGCAACCGCGTGTCCGGCGAGCGCAGCGCGGACTCCAGCAGCACCCGCAGGTGCTCCACCATCCCGGCCACCGTGTCCGGCTCGAACAGGTCCTGGTTGTAGCCCAGCACTCCCTCGAAGCCGCCCGGTCCCCGGCTCAGCACGCATTGCAGGTCGAAGAGGGTGGACTCCTTCAGGGCCTCGCGGGGCTTGAGCGTCAACCCCGGCAGCGCCAGCTCCGGCATGGGGGCGTTCTGGAGCGTGAACGTCACCTGGAAGAGCGGCGTGCGGCCCAGGTCGCGCTCCGGCTGGAGCACCTCCACCAGCTTCTCGAAGGGGAGGTCCTGGTGCTCGTACGCGCCCAACGTGGTGGTGCGCACCGCGTCCAGCAGCTCGTGGAAGCGCAGCGTCCCGCGCACCCGGGTGCGCAGCACGACGGTGTTCGCGAAGTAGCCGATGAGCGACTCCGCCTCCGCGTGGCGGCGGCCCGCGATGGGCGACCCCACGAGCACGTCCTCCTGCCCGGAGTGCCGGGACAGCAGCGTCTGGAACGCCGCGAGCAGCACCATGAAGGGCGTGGCGGACGCCTGCCGCGCGTACGCCTCGACCGCTTCGCTCAGCTCCCGCGACAGGACGACGGCCTGTTCGCCGGCGCGATACGCCCCCTGACGGGACGGACGCGGGTGGTCCGTGGGCAGCTCCAGGTAGGGCGCCGCGCCCGCCAACTGGCCACGCCAGTACGCCACCTGCGACTCCAGCACCTCGCCCTGGAACCAGGAGCGCTGCCAGAGGGCGTGGTCCGCGAACTGCACCGTCAGCTCCGGCAGCGGCGACGGCTGCTCCGCCGCGAACGCCGCGTAGAGCGCACCCATCTCCCGCACCAGCACGCCGGTGGACCAGCCATCGGTGACGATGTGATGCGTGTTGAGCAGCAGCACGTGCTTCGTGGGCCCCAGCTTCATCAGGAGCCCCCGGAACAGCGGGCCGTGCTCCAGGTCGAACGGGCTGGAGGACTCCTCCCTCGCCAGCCGCGACACCTCCGCATCCCGAGCCTCTTGTGTCGGGAGCGCGGACAGGTCCGCGTGCCGCAGGGCCATGGGGAACGGCGGCTGGATGACCTGCGACGGCGTGCCTTCGTGCGACTGGAACGTGGTGCGCAGCGCTTCGTGACGGCGCACCAGTTCGTCGAACGCGGCCAGCAGGACGATGACGTCCAGCGAGCCGTCCAGGTCCAGCAGGTGCGGGATGCTATAGGCGGTGCCCGCGGTTCCCAGCTGCTCGGCGAACCACATGCGCTGCTGCGCGAACGACAACGGCAGCACGTCCGGCCGCTGCACGCGGACCAGCGAGGGCAATGCCGAGGCCGCTTGCTGCTGGGGCTGCTGGAGCGCGTCGATACGCCGAGCCAGCTCCGCCACCGTGGGCCCCTCCAACAGGGCCCGCAGGGGCAGCTCAATGCCGAAGCGTGCGCGAACCCTCGACACCAGCTGCGTGGCCAGCAGTGAGTGGCCGCCCAGCTCGAAGAAGCCGTCATGGCGGCCCACCGCTGGGACGCGCAGCACCTCGCTCCACAGCGTGGCCAGCGTCGCCTCGGTGGGCGTCGCGGGTGGTTCGATGACGCGCACGGAGGCCGGGCTGGCCTCCGGAGAGGGCAGGGCGTTGCGGTCCACCTTGCCGTTGGGTGTCTGGGGCAGGGCATCCAGCGCGATGACCGTCGCGGGCACCATGTACTCCGGCAGGGTCCGCCGGAGCTGCTGACGCAGGGGCGCCGTGTCCACCTGGGGCGCGACCCAGGCGATGAGCCGGTCCTCGCGCACCAGCACCACCGCGTCCCGGATGTCCGGGTGCGCACGCAGCGCGGACTCGATCTCTCCCAGCTCGATGCGGTAACCGCGCAGCTTCACCTGGAAGTCCAACCGGCCCAGGTACTCCAGCGTGCCGTCCTCGCGCCAACGGGCCTTGTCCCCCGTGCGGTAGAGCCGTGCTCCCGGCTCCGCGCTGAACGGATCCGGCACGAAGCGCTCGGCCGTCAGGTCCGGCCGGCCCAGGTAGCCGCGCGTGACGCCTTCACCGGAGAGGCACAGCTCTCCCGGCGTGCCGAAGGGCACCAGCCGCTGGTGCGCGTCCAGCACGTAGGCGTTCAGGTTGGCCAGCGGCCGGCCGATGACGGGCGTCTCCTGCTCGGCGTCCTGGATGCGCCAGTCCGCCGCGTTCACCGTGCATTCCGTCGGGCCGTATTCGTTGAAGGCCCGCGTTCGGTTCGACGCACGCAGCTGACGCCAGGAGCCTTCGTCCAGAGCCTCGCCGCCCACGGAGATGACTCCGGGCACGTGGGCGCGCTCCAGCAGCCCCGCGGCCAGCATCAGCCGCAGCTGCGACGGCGTGCAGTCCAGTACGTCGATGCGCTGGCCCTCCAGCCACGCGACCATCGCCTCCGGGTCCTGCCGCAGGGCCTCCGGGACGACGTGCAGGCAGTGGCCGCCCAGCAGCTGGACCACCTGGGCGATGGACGCATCGAAGTGCAGCGGCGCGTTGACGGTGACGCGCTGTCCCGAAGGCAGCCCCGCATGGAGGCTGCGCGTCAGCGCCTGATGCAAGTTGAGGACCGAGCGGTGCTGCACCATCACGCCCTTGGGCGTACCGGTAGAGCCCGACGTGTAGATGACGTAGGCGAGGCTGCCCGAAGCCGCCGCCGGGGGCGGGTTGTCCGCCAACTGGTCCGACAGTCGGACCCGTTCGTCGTCATCCAGCCGCACCAGGTGGGGCACTTCCGGGCTCCACGCGTCTTGCTGGGCTCGCGTCGTCACGAGCACCGACGCGCCACAGTCCTTGAGGACGAACGACTTGCGCGCCGACGGGGCCGCCGGGTCCACGGGCACGAAGGCGCCTCCGGCCTTGAGCACCGCGAGGAGCGCCACCATCGCCTCCACCGAGCGCTCCAGGCACAGGGCCACCGTCACCTCCGGGCCCACGCCCAGGGAGCGCAGGTGCCACGCGAGCTGGTTGGCCCGCGCGTTGAGCTCCCGGTAGCTGAGCGTCGTCTCCTCGAACACCACGGCGTCGGCGTCCGGGGTCCGCTCCACCTGCGCTTCGAAGCGCGCATGCAGGGTGGCATCGCGCTCGAAGTCCATGGCGCCGCCGGTGCCGGTGCGCAGCAACGCATCCCGGTCTCCGGCGGGCAGCAGCGACACATCCGCGAGCCGGGCGTCAGGATGGAGCAGCCCCTCCAGCGCCTGCCGCCACTGGCCCAGCACGCGCCGCACGGCGTCCACGTCGAAGCGGCTCGCGTCGTAGATCAGCTGCAACTGGAGCTCGCTGCGCGGCACCACGGTGGCGGACAGCGGGTAGTTCGTGCTGTCGCCAAACTCCAGGTCGCGCAGGTCCATCGCGGTGAAGCGGCGCAGCACGGATTCGTCGAACGGGTAGTTCTCGAAGACGAGCAGCGACTGGAACAGCGGCTGTCCCCGGGGGATGTCGCTCCAGCCGTGCGCGGTGACGAGCGGCGTGTACTGGTGCTGCTGGATGCCCAGCAGCTTCGCCTGGAGGGACTGGAGCCACGGCAGCACCGGCTCGCCGTCACCGGGCAGCGTGATGCGCACCGGCTGCGTGGTGATGAGCAGGCCCAGCATGGCGTCCGAACCCGGCAGCTCCGGCGGACGGCCCGCGAGCGTCGTTCCGAAGAGCACGTCGCGGCTGTCAGCGTGGCGCGCCAGCACCAGCGCCCAGGCCGCCTGCGCCAGCGTGTTGAGCGTGAGCTGATGCCGCCGCGCGAAGGCGTCCAGCGCGGTGGTGACCGCCTCCGGCAGCGTCACCCGCACATCGGGCCGCTTCGCGGAGGTGGTGGGCAGCGCCAGGGACGCGGGCCGCGCCGAGGGCAGGGGCGTGGGCGCCGACAGGCCCGCGAGCTGCTCGCGCCAGAAGCGCTCGTCCTCCACCGGGTCGCGGCGGTCCAGCCACGCGATGTAGTCCCGGAACGGGGGCCGGCCCGAGGGGGGCGGCGGCGTCCCGGCGTGCACGGCGTCGTAGAGGGCGAAGACCTCCTGGAAGAACAGGCCCATGCTCCAGCCGTCCATCAGCAGGTGGTGGTGGCTCCAGAGGAAGCGCCAGCGCGCATCCCCCAGGCGCACCACCGTCATCCGCGACAGCGGCGCCCGCGACACGTCGAAGCCCTGTGCGCGGTCCTCCTCCGTGAGCTTCGCCAGCGCGGCCGGCTGCTCCGCTTCTGGCAGGTGACGCCAGTCGTGCACGATGAACGGCAGCGTGACGCGCGAGTGCACCACCTGGAGCGGGGACTCCAGGCCCTCCCACACGAACGCGGTGCGCAGCACGGGGTTGCGGTCCACGGCCGCCTGCCACGTCCGCTGGAGCAGCGCGATGTCCACGTCCGAGTGGCTCGACCACGCGGCCTGCTCGAAGTAGAGGGCCGCCTCCGGATCATTCAGGGCGTGGAAGAGCATGCCCTCCTGGAGCGGGGACAGCGGGAACAGGTCCTCCACCGTGGGGCCCTGCGCCGCGAGCACCGCGTCCAGCGCGGCCTGGGACAGCCGGGCCAGCGGGAAATCGCCGGGCGTGCGCCGCTGCGCGTCCTCCGAATGGCGCTGGGCGATGAGCTCGCGCAGCACCCCGAGGAAGCGCTCCGCCAGCGCCCGCACCGTCGGCTCGTGGTACTGCTGGTGGCTGTAGCCGAACGTCATCCGCAGCCGGCCCTGGAGCACCGAGCCGTCCACGGCCAGCGCATGCGGCTGCACGGCCCGGGGCTCCACGATGGGGCCCAGCGGCTCGTCGCTCAGGGTGAAGAGGGTGCTGGCGGCGGCCGTGCCGTCCAGCTGGCCCAGGTAGTTGAACGACACCTGCGCCCTGGGCAGCGCGGCCAGCCGGGCCCGCGTCTCCGGAGGCCCCAGGTGGCGCAGCAGGTTGAAGCCGATGCCCCGCCCGGGCCACGCCTTCAGCGAGTCCCGCACGGCGCGCAGCCCGTCTCCCAGCGACCCGCCCGAGGGCACCCGCAGCAGGGCCGGTGCCACGGACGTGAACCAGCCCACGGTGCGCGACACGTCCACGTCCGCGAACAGCTCCTCGCGGCCGTGGCCCTCCAGCTCGATGAGGACGTCCGGCTTCCCCGTCCATTCGCCCAGCGTCCGCGCGAGCGCCGTCAGGAGCACGTCGTCGATGCGCGCCCGCCACCCGGTGGGCGTCTCCTGGAGCAACCGCCGCGTCTCCTCCGCGTCCAGCTCCACGGCGACGCTGGTCCGCGACGCGTACGTGTGCGGGCCCGGTCCGTCCACGGGCAGCGGGGCCACGTCGCCGCGCAGCGCTTCCTGCCAGAAGGACTCCTGCGCGCCCAGCGCGTCCGACAGGGCGTGCTGTTCCAGCCTCCGCGCCCAGGACTGGAACGACGTCGTCTTCGCGGGCAGCGACGGGGCGCGGGCGGACTGGAGCTGGAGGTACGCCGCCTCCAGGTCCTCCACCAGGATGCGCCACGACACCGCGTCCACCACCAGGTGGTGGATGATCAGCAGCAGGCGCTGGGGCTCCGCGGGGCCGAAGTCGAACAGCGCCACGCGCACCAGCGGCGGTGCCGCCAGGTCGAAGTCCGCCTGGAGGCGCGCGGCCTCCCGCTCCATCGCGGCGGGCCGGGCCTCCGGGGGCAGCATGGACAGGTCCACCTGGCGGAGCACGGGGCGCGCGTCCCCGGGCGCCACGCCCTCCTGGCGCCACGCGCCGTCCCCGGCGTGCACGTAGCGCAGGCGCAGGGCGTCGTGGTGGGTGACGAGCGCCTGGAGCGCCTGCTGGATCAGGCCGGCCTTCAGGGGCTGACGGGCCTTGAGCAGCAGGGCGTGGTTGAAGTGGTGCGGGTACGTCGGCTCACGCTCGAACAGGTCCACCTGGATGGGAGTGAGGGGCACCTCGCCCACCACCGGGCCCTGCTCCGCGAGGGAGGCCTCACCGTCGCGGGCGACCGCCGCCAGCGCGCCCAGGGTGGGGTGCTGGAACAGGTCCTTCACCTGCAACCGCACGCCGGCCTGCCGCGCCCGGGCCACCACCTGGAGGCTGATGATGGAGTCGCCGCCCAGCTCGAAGAAGTTGTCGTCCAGGCCCACGCGATCCACGCGCAGCACCTGCGCCAGCACCTGCGCCAGCGCCTGTTCCCGCGGCGTGCGCGGCGCGACGAACTCGCGGCGCGAGGCGCGCTGGCCCGTGGGCGCGGGCAGGGCCCTGCGGTCCACCTTGCCCTGGGGCGTCAGCGGCAGGGACTCCATTGGGACGAACACCGACGGCAGCATGTAGTCCGGCACCCGCTGGCGCATGAAGGCGCGCAACACCTCCGGCTCGGGGACGGACTCGGGGACGACGTAGGCCACGAGCCGCTTGTCGCCGGGCGCGTCCTCGCGCACCACCGCCACGGCCTCGCGCACCTCCGGATGCGCGGACAGGGCGGACTCCACCTCCGCCAGCTCCACGCGGAAGCCGCGCACCTTCACCTGGTGATCGCCGCGGCCCAGGAAGTCCAGCACCCCGTCCGGCCGCCAGCGCGCCAGGTCGCCCGTGCGGTAGAGGCGCTCACCGGGCCGCGAGGCGAAGGGGTGGGGGACGAAGCGCTCCGCGGTGAGGTCCGGCCGGGAGATGTACCCGCGCGCCAGGCCGTCACCGCCGATGAACAGCTCGCCGGGGACACCCGGAGGCACCGGCTGCCCGTGCGCGTCCAGGACGTACAGGTCCGTGCACGTGATGGGGCGGCCCAGGGGCACGGGGGTCTCCACGCGCGCGGGGTCCGACATCTCGTGCGCGGAGGCGATGACCGTCGCCTCGGTGGGGCCGTAGCAGGCGAGGAACACGAGGCCCGGATGCGCCTCCAGCAGCTTGCGCGAGTGCACGGGAGAGATGACGTCGCCGCCCGACATGAGCTTGCGCACGCCCCGCAGCGCGTCCGGCTTCAGGTCCACCACCTGGGTGAAGAGGCCCGCCGTGAGCATCATCGAAGTGACGCCGTGGCGCTGGATGACCTGCGCCAGCACCTCCAGGTCCGACGGCGACGTGGGCGGGAACACCACCAGCCGCCCGCCGTGGCTGAGCGGTCCCCAGATTTCGAGCGTCGCCGGGTCGAAGGAGATGGGCGCGAGGTGGAGGAACGTCTGGTTCGTGCTCAGGTCCACGAAGGCCGGGTGGTGCAAGAGGCGCATCACCGCGCGGTGCTCCACCGCGACGCCCTTGGGACGCCCGGTGCTGCCGGACGTGAAGTCCACGTAGGCCAGGTGGCGCGAGCGCACCCCAGACACGACGGGCGTCACGGGAAGGTCCGCGGCGCTGAGCTCCTCCACGAAGACGGACTCAATCCCCGCCGGCAGCGGCACCGCCGCGCGCATCGCCCGCGTGGTGAGCACCCACTTCGCGGGCGCGTCCTCCAGCATCGCGGCCAGGCGCGGCGCCGGGTAGCTGGGGTCCAGCGGCACGTACGCGCCCCCCGCCTTGAGGATGGCGAGCAGGGAGACGATGAGCTCCAGGGAGCGCTCCAGGCACACCGCCACCAGGGCGTCCGGCCCCACGCCGCGCTCCCGCAGCAGGTGCGCCCACTGGTTCGTGCGCGCGTCCAGCTGCGCGTACGTCAGGTGCTGGTCCCCGAACTCCACCGCCACCGCGTCCGGCCGCTGCGCGGCCTGACGGGCGAAGAGGTCCGGCAGGACGGCGTCGCGCGGGAGGTCCTGGAAGGTGTCGTTCCACTCCACCAGCACCCGCTGGCGCTCCGCCGCGTCCATCAGGGGCAGCAGGGCGACGGGCGTCCGGGGATGGGCCACCACCTCGCGCGCCAGGGTCACCATGTGCCCGGCCAGACGCTCCATCGTGGCCTCGTCGAAGAGGGCGGTGGCGTACTCCATGCTGCAGCTGAAGCCCGCGCGGCCCTCCACCACCTCCATGCCCAGGTCGAACTTGGACGTACCGGTCGGCACCTCCACCGGCGTCAGCTCCAGCCCCGCCGGACGGGCCTTGGCATCCGGCGTGTTCACCAGGTTGATGCTCGCCTGGAACAGCGGGGTGCGGCTCAGGTCGCGCGGAAGGTCCATCGCGTCCAGCACGCGCTCGAACGGGGCGTCCTGGTGCGCGTAGGCCTCCAGGGCCTGCGTGCGCACGCGGCCCAGGAGCTCCACGAAGGACGGCATGCCGGACAGCCGCGAGCGGAAGGGCAGGGTGTTGATGAAGCACCCCATCAGCCGTTCGAGCTCCGGCCGCGTGCGGCCCGCGATGGGCGTGCCCACCACGAAGTCCTCCTGGCCGGAGTAGCGCGACAGCACCGTCTGGTAGAGCGCCATCAGCACCATGAACGACGTGGCGCCGTGCTTGCGGCCCAGCGCGAGCAGCGGCGCGGACAGCTCCGACGGCAGGAGGAACGTGTACCGCGCGCCCGCGGAGGACATGACCGCCGGACGCGGCCGGTCCGTGGGCAGCTCCAGTGGAGGCGCGCCGGTCAGGTGGTCCTTCCACCAGGCCACCTGCTTCTCCATCTCGCCGCCTTCCAGCCAGGCGCGCTGCCACACGGCGTAGTCCGCGTACTGCACCGGCAGCTCCGGCAAGGGCGACGGCTGGCCCGCGCGGAACGCGGTGTAGTTCTCCGTCAGCTCATGCGCGATGACCACGGTGCACCACGCGTCGGACACCGCGTGGTGGAAGGTGACGAGCAGCACGTGCTCCCGCGCGCCCATGCGCAACAGCGCCCCGCGCACCACCTCCTTCTCCAGGTCGAACGGCTGGCGCACGGCCTCCTGGAAGAAGTGGCGCATCGCTGCTTCGCGCGCCTCCGGCGTGTCACCGGGCACGTCCCAGTGCTGGAGCGGCAGCCCCCGGGGCGGGTGGATGACCTGCACCGCGTGGTCCCCGTCCAGGGCGTAGGTGGTGCGCAGCACCTCGTGGCGGATCACCATCGCGTCCAGCGCGCGCTGGAGCGCGTCCCCGTCCAGCTCGCCCGTGAGCCGGAAGATGGCCGGGTTGTTGTACGCGCTGCTCGTGGGCTCCAATTGCTGGAGGTACCAGAGGCGCTGCTGCGCGAAGGACAGGGGCAGCGGCCGGCCGCGGTCCACGCGCGGGATGGGCGGCGGGCCCACGTGCACCTTCGCCGGAGCGGCGGCGGGCCCCACGGGGCGCGGGGCCTCCACGGCGGGATGCGCCACGGGCGGAGGGGGGAGCCGCGACGGCGAGGCCACCGGCTCCAGCCGGCCGTCCCCGCGCAGGCGGGCGTGACGGCCGGTGCGGAACAGCTTCGCGGAGGCCTCGCGGGGATGCGGCACCAGGCGGCGCTGCTCTTCCTCCCCCGCGCGCCACAGGGCGGAGGGGAGCCCCGCACCGGCCAGGGCCAGCTCACCCACCACGCCCGCGGGGACGGGCTGACCGGCCGCGTCCAGCACCCAGGCCTGGAGGTTGGCGGGGATGCGCTCCGCCAGCGTGCGCGGCAGGAGCGCGCCCTCCTGGGCGTCACCGGACAGCCACACCTCCACGCCCGCGGCCCGGTGCAGCGCCGAGCCCAACTCCACCGACGCGCCCTCCAGCACCAGGGCGCCCACGCGGGACAGCGACTCGCGCGCGCCGGGCAGCTCGCTGAGCGAACGCGCCAGCCGCGCCGACGTATGCAGCAGCACCGCGCCGGACTGGCGCGCCAGCTCCAGCAGGCCCTCCACGCCCGCCTCGGCCTCCACCAGCACCTGCTCCTGGCGGGCGGTGGCCTCCGCGTCCAGGCGCTCGCGCACCGTCGCGAGCCGGCGCAGGCCCTCCAGCACCACCGGGGTGTCCAGGCCGAAGTCGATGAGCGCCGCCACCTCGTCCACGTCCGCCGCGCGCACGTCGCGCAGCCGCCGCATCGCGCTGTCCACCGTGCCCAGCAGGCCGGTGTTCTTCGCGTGGTTCTCGAAGGTGCGCTCCAGCACCGCGTTGATGTCGTCCGGGGTCAGCTTCTGGACGTCGCTGATGCCCTGCGCCTGGAGCAGCGACGTGCTGATGTCCACCGAGCTGCGGAAGTAGCCGAGCAGCGGCTGACGCACCGTGCGCAGCACCTCCTGCTCGTCGTCGCCCAGGTACGTGTGCAGCATGCAGGTGATGTGGCCCCGGCCCGGGTGGCCGTTGCGGCGCCACGCGTCGCGGTAGAGCGCCACCTTCTGCTTCAGCTCCTCCAGCGAGTGCGACAGCAGGCCCGTGAGCACGCCCGCGCCCAGCTCGCCCGCCATGCGGAAGGTCTCCGGGTTGCCCGTGGCGGTGAGCCACACCGGCAGCTCCTTCTGCACGGGCTTCGGGCGCAGGCCGACCTCCGCCGTGCTGCCGGCGCCCGCGGGGCGCTTGAAGCGCTCGCCGCGCCACAGCGCGCGCAGCGTGGACAGCTTCTCCAGGAGGATGTCGCGCCGCTTCTCGTAGTTGCCCGGCGCGAAGGTGAAGTCCTGCGTGTGCCAGCCCGTGGCCACGGACAGGCCCACGCGGCCCTGCGACAGGTTGTCCACCACGGACCACTGCTCCGCGATGAGCAGCGGATCATGCAGCGGCAGCACCACGCTGCCGGAGCGCAGGCGCAGGTGCTTCGTGACCGTGGCCAGGCCCGCCGCCACCACCGCCGGCTGCGGGTACAGGCCGCCGAAGGAGTGGAAGTGCCGCTCCGGCGTCCACACCGCGGAGAAGCCGTTGGCGTCCGCGAACTTCGCGCCCTCCAGCAGCAGTTCGTACTTCGGTCCGGAGAGCGAGTCCTCGTCGTTGGCGAAGTAGATGAGGCTCACGTCCATGGCCTTCGCGCGAGGGCCGCCACCGCCCAGGCTCACCAGCCGCGCGGTGACCTGCTCCGGCGGGAACACGACGCGCAGGCCGCGAGTGAGCGCCCACAGGGCCTCCAGCTCCGGACGGTCGGAGGACGGCTCGCTCGCGGACAGCCACGCGCCGCCATCCGGGGGCGACAGCCGCGCGTCCAGGCCGGTGAAGAACTCAGACAGCTCGCGGTGGCCCAGGGCCCACGCGGGCTGGCCCCGGCCCGTGGGCAGCAGCCACGCCAGGGCGTGCGGCTCCACGTTCGCGGCGGTGGCCGTGCTCGCAGCCTGCGCGTTCGCGGCGGTGGCGAGGGCCGTGCCTGAAGCCCGCGCGTTCGCGACGGCGGCGATGAGCGAAACCGGACCGTTCCCGGCGGTGGTGCCGGGGGCCGCGCCCGAAGCCAGCACGTCCTCCACGTAGACGACGCGCGACGCGTCCACGCGCACGGAGGCCGTCAGCGCGCGGGTGGTGACGAGCACCGGCACCGGGGCGCCTTCGGGCGCGTACACGGGCAGGTGCCCCAGCTCTGACGGGCCCAGGGCGACGCACGCGCCCCCGGCGCCCAGCACGCCCCACAGCGCGGCCAGCTTCTCCGGCGACGTGCGCAGGCACACGGCCACCGGCGTCCCGGCCTTCACGCCCAGGGCCTTCAGCCGCGAGGCCAGGGCGTCCGCGCGAGCGCCCAGCTCGCCCCAGGTCCAGTGCGTCTCCCCCTGGGACAGGGCGGTGGCGTCAGCCTGACGCGCGCGCCGCTCCGCGAGCAGCGCGGGCACGGGGACAAGCCCCGGCGGGGTGCGAGGCGTGGGCCACGCGCGGCGCTCGTCATCGGTCGCGAGCGGCAGGTGCGCCACCTGCGTGTCGGGGTTCGCGAGCGCGGCGGCCAGCAGCACCTGGAAGTGCTCCACGAGCCGCGCCGTGGTGGCGGCGTCGAACAGGTCCGCCGCGTACTCCAGCGCGCCGTGGACGCGGCTGGGGGACTCGAAGAGAACGAGGGTGAGGGCGCTCAGGGTGGAGCCCCACTGCACGGGCGTGCCCGGCACCTCCACCAGCGTGCCGCGCACGCCGATGAGCTCCAGGGTCTCCGAGGAGCTCGCGCCCGTGTGGTAGACGAACACGGAGTCCGTCATGCGTCCCCGGCCGATGTCATGGCCCGGGATGAGCGCCTCCACCAGGTATTCGAAGGGCACGTCGGGCCGCGTCTGCGCGTCGGCGACCTCGCCGCGCACCTGGGCCAGCAGCTCACGGAACGTGAGGCCCTCGGTGAAGCGCGTGCGGAACGCCGCCGAGTGCGCCACGTAGCCGATGAGGGGCATCAGCTCCGGACGGGTGCGGTTGGCGATGGGCGTGCCGACGACGACGTCCGTCTGTCCGGAGTAGCGGTGCAGCAGCGTCTGCCACGCGGCGAGCACCGTCATGTAGCCGGTGAAGCCCTCGCGGCGGGTGAAGGCCACCAGCTCGCGGGCGAGCGCGGGCGGGAAGTCCAACGTCATGCGCGAGGAGGAGATGAGGGGCTCGCTGGAGCGGGGCCGGTCGGTGGGCAGGTCCAACCGTCGCGGCATGCCGGCCAGCCGCTGCCGCCAGCCCTGGTCCTGTTCGGCCAGGTGGCCGTTGCCCACGCTCCGGCGCTGCCACGCGCCGAAGTCCGCGTACTGGAGCTTCAGCGGCGCCAGCGGCGAGGGACGGCCCTGGACGAAGGCGTCGTAGAGCCGCCCCAGCTCCTGGACGAAGAGGGCGATGGACATCGTGTCGCTGATGATGTGGTGGATGCTGGCCACCAGCAGGTGCAGCTTCGTGTCCAGGCGGATGAGGGTGGTGCGCAGGACGGGGCCCTGGACCAGGTCGAACGGCCGGGAGGCGTCCTCGCGGGCGAGTCGCAGCGCCTCCGGTTCCCGCGTCTCCAGCGGGCCGCGCAGCTCCACGCGGGTGAGGGGCACGTGCATGCGCGGGTGGAAGCGCTGCACGGGGCGGCCGTCCACGGTGTCGTAGGTCGTGCGCAGGGCCTCGTGGCGCTGGACGACCTCCTGGATGCCGCGCTCCATCACCTCCGCGTCCAGGTCTCCTTCGAGCCGCAGGACGAACGGGAGGTTGTACGCGGACAGGCCGGGCAGGTGCTGCTCCAGGCGCCAGACGCGCTCCTGCACGAACGACAGCGGCAGCTCGCCGTCGCGGGGCAGGGGCACCAGCGGAAGCTCCAGGGAGACAGGGGCCTGGGGCGCCTGGAGCAGCAGGGGCTCCAGGCGTCCGGCGATGCCGGCGACGGTGGGGGCCTCGAAGAGGGCGGCCAGGGGCAGGTTCACGCCGAACGCGTCGCGGAGCTGGTTGAGCAGCTGGGCGGCCGTCAGCGAGTTGCCGCCCAGCTCCAGGAAGTCGTCATGGCGGCCCACGAACTCCAGGCCCAGACGGTCGCGCCACAGCGCGGCCACGCGCTCCTCGATGTCCCCTTGAGGCGCGTCCGCGCGGCCCGGCGGAGGCGCGGCGGCGGGCACGGCCTCGGCGGACGGGACGGGCGCGGCCCACCCGTCCGAGGACGCTCCGGTCCCCGGACGCGAACCGTGCACCGGAGCCGTGGCCTTCATCGCGGCCACGGCCTGGGGTGCGCGGACCGACGCCGTGACCAGGGCCAGGGAGTCCGTCCCGGGCGCCACTTCGGGCGCACGCTCCACGAGCGCCGCCGCAGCCACGACCGGAGCCACGACTGGAGCCTGAGGCGCCCGGACGAGGTTCCCCACCGGAGGCGCGAACGGGGACGTCGTGGCGCGCGCTCTTGGCTGCACCCAGACCGTCTTCTCCTGGAACGCATACGTGGGCAGGTGCAGCCGCAGGCGCTGCTCGTGCGCGTAGAACGCGCTCCACTTCACCGCCACCCCTGCGCCCCACAGCTCGCCCACGGCCTGGAGCCAGCCCAGCTGCTCCGTCGTCTTCCCGCCCACCCGCAGTGACGCCAGCGCGCGGGCAGGGGAGCCGCCGTCCTGCCGGGCCAGGTTCGCGCGCACCAGGGGCGTCACGTCCTGTCCCGGTCCCACCTCCAGCAGCACCGTGCAGCCCTCCGCCTGGAGCGTCTCCACCGCGCGGGTGAAGCGCACCGGCTGGCGCATCTGCTCCGTCCAGTAGTCCGGCGCGGACAGCTGCCCCGGCCCGGCCAGCGTCCCCGTGAGGCTGGACACGTACCGCACCGCCGGCTCCGTCCAGCGCAGCGTGTCCACCACGCGCGCCAGCTCCGGCATCAACGGCTCCACGTCCGCGGAATGGAACGCATGCGGCGCGGGCATCCGCACGACGCCCGCCTGATGGCGTTCCTTCAGCCCGGCCTCCAGGCGCTCCACCTCGTCCACCGGGCCGGACACCACGCACCGGTCCGGCGCGTTGATGGCCGCCACCGACAGCCGGCCCGACAGCAACGGCCGGACCTGGTCCACGGGCAGGGCCACCGCGAGCATCGCGCCCGGCGGCATGCGGTGCATCAGCTCACCGCGCGCCACCGCGAGGCGCATCCCGTCCTCGACCGGGAGCGCCCCCGCGATGCACGCCGCCGCGTACTCGCCGAAGCTGTGCCCCACCACCGCGTACGGCGTCACGCCCAGGTCCCGCCACATCCGCGCCAGCGCCACCTGCACGCTGAACAACGCGGGCAACGCCACACGCGTGTCCGCGAGGTCCACCGGGTCCTCCGCCCCGGGCGCGAGCACCGCCGACACCTTCGCGCGCAACGTCGCGTCCATCAGCGCGAGGCACGCGTCCAGGTGCGCGCGGAACAAGGGCGACGCCTCCGAAAGCTCACGCCCCATGGCCAGCCGCTGCGACCCCTGACCGGAGAACACGAACGCCACGCGCGGCGCCCTGGCCGAGCGCTTCACCGCCGTCACCGGCGACTGGAGCTGCCGCGACAGCTCCTCCGCGTCCTTCACCACCAGCGCGCGGCGGTATTCGAACCCCCTGCGGCCCACGGCCTGCGTGAACGCCAGGTCCGCCAGCGCCGCGTCCCCGATGCCGCGCGCCTCCAACTGCCGCGCCGCCGCCTCCAGCGCCTCTGGCGAGCGCGCGGACAGCACGACGAGCTGGTGGGACCGCGTGGTGGATCCACTCTGCCGCATGGGTGCTTCCTCGAGGATGGCGTGGGCATTGGTGCCACCAATGCCAAAGGAGCTGACCGCGGCGAAGCGGGGCGTCTCGCTCCGGGGCCACGACCGCAAGGTGGTGTTGACGAAGAACGGGCCCGCGTCGAAGTCGATCTGCGGATTGGACTGCTCGAAGTGGAGGCTGGGAGGAATCTCCCCGTGGTGCAGCGACAGCGCGGCCTTCATCAGGCCCGCGAGCCCCGCCACCGTGTCCAGGTGGCCCACGTTGGTCTTCAGCGACGCCAGCGCGATGCGGCTCCGGTGCTCCGCGCCCAGGCCGTACGCACGCGTCAGTGCCGCCACTTCAATCGGGTCGCCCAGCGGCGTCGCGGTGCCATGGGCCTCCACGTAGCCCACGGCCTCCGGAGGCACGCCCGCGTTCACCAGGGCCTGGGTCACCACCGCGGCCTGCCCCTGCACGCTGGGCGCGGTGAAGCCGGTCTTGTGCCCGCCGTCGTTGTTCAGCGCGGAGCCCCGGATGACGGCGTAGATGGCATCCCCATCCCGCACCGCGTCCTCCAGGCGCTTGAGCACCACCGCGCCCACGCCGTTGCCGGGCAGCGTCCCCTGGGCCCGCGCGTCGAACGCACGGCAGTGCCCGTCCGGGGAGAAGATGAGCCCTTCCTGCGCCACGTAGCCCGTGCGCTGCGGCACCGCCAGCCGCGTGGCCCCCGCGAGCGACACGTCGGACTGGCCCGTCCGCAGGCTCTGACAGGCCATGTGGACGGCCACCAGGCCCGTGGAGCACGCGGTGTAGAGCAGCGTGCTCTCACCCGTGAGGCCCAGCTTGAAGGACGCCTTCGTCGCCAGGCTCTCGTGCGTGGCGGTGCCGTGCAGCTCCAGGAAGGACGCGGCGTCCAGCGACATCGCCTGCCGCGCCGCCTCCGCGTACCCGGAGGACGCGGCGCCCGCGTACAGCGAGATGGCGCCGGGGAACACTTCCGGATCCACGCCCGCGTCCTCCAGCGCGGCCCACGCCGTCTGGAGGAACAGCCGCTGCTGCGGATCCGTGAACTGCGCCTCGCGCAGGGACATGTCGAAGAAGGCGTGGTCGAAGCGGTCCACGTCCTCCAGCACACCGGCGGCCGGGACGAAGGCCGGGTGGTGCCACAGCTCCCATCCCTCCGGCAGGGCGGGCAGGTGCTCCAGTTCCTCCTGCGCGAAGCGGGTGATGGACTCCACGCCCCCTCGCAGGTTCTCCCAGAACGCATCCACCGTCCGCGCGCCGGGGAAGCGGCCCGCCATGCCGATGATGGCGATGGAGCCGGACGCGCCGGGCCTCGACGCCTCGCGCGGGCCATGGCCGGGCGCGGTGGACGCGGTCGCGGGTGCTCCCGGCGCCAGGGTCTCCTGCGCCAGCCGCTGGGCGAGCGACTCCACCGTGGGGTGCTCGAACAGCCAGACCACGGGCACGTCGCGGCCCAGCGTCTCCTTCAGGCGCGAGGCGAGCCGCATCACGGACAGCGACGTGCCGCCCAGGTCATTGAACAGGTGGTCCTGCGAGCCCACCCGGTCCGCGCCCAGCTCGCGGGCCCACGCGGAGGCGAGCTGCTGCTCCAGCCCGGGGGACGGCGCCACGTAACGCTCGCGCCGCCCGGTGGAGTCGGCGTCCGGGGCGGGCAGGGCGTTGCGGTCCACCTTGCCGCTGGGGTTCAGGGGCAGGAGGGGGAGCGCCACGAACACGGACGGCACCATGAAGTCGGGGAGCTTGCGGCGCAGGGCCTCCCGCAGCCGCGAGGGCTCCAGCACCTGACCCGCGCGCGGCATCACGTAGGCGACGAGCCGCTTGTCTCCGGGCGCGTCCTCGCGCACCACCGCCGCGGCCTCGTGCACCTCGGGCAGCTCGCGCAGGGCGGCCTCCACCTCCGGAAGCTCGATGCGGAAGCCGCGCACCTTCACCTGGTGATCCGTGCGGCCCAGGAAGTCCAGCGTCCCGTCCGCGCTCCAGCGGACCCGGTCGCCCGTGCGGTACAGCCGCGCACCGGGCCTGGTGCCGTAGGCATCCGGAACGAAGCGCTCCGCGGTCAGGTCCGGCCGCGCCACGTAGCCGCGGGCCACGCCATCACCGCCGAGGAACAGCTCCCCGGGCACGCCCACCGGCACCGGCTGGAGCCGCGCGTCCAGCACGTACAGCGTGGTGTTCGCGAGCGGCCCGCCAATGGGCACCGACGCGCCCACCTGCTCCGGCCGCTCCACCGTGAAGAACGAGGCGGCCACGGAGCATTCGCTGGGGCCGTAGGCATTGGTGAGGGGCCGGCCCAGGGTCTCCACCGCCCGGCGCACGTGCGGGGCGGAGATGACGTCGCCCGCCACATGCAGCTCGCGCAGCCGCCCGAGGATGTCCGGCCGGTGCTCCAGCAACTGCGAGAAGAGCCCCGGCGACAGGTGGACGAAGCTGACCGCGTGGCGCTCCACCACGCGCGCGAGCGTGTCGATGTCCCCGGCGGGAGCCTTGCCGGGGAAGACGACGAGCCGGCCGCCATGCAGCAACATCATCCACAGCTCCATCACGGAGCCGTCGAAGGACAGCGGCGAGAAGAGCAGGCCCGTGTCGCGCGCGCCGAAGCGGGAGTAGGGCTGGGCATGCACGAGGCGCAGCAAGCCGCGCTGCTCGACGCCCACGCCCTTGGGGCGCCCGGCGCTGCCGGAGGTGAAGATGACGTAGGCCAGGTTGCGAGGCCCCACGGTGAGGGCGGGCGCGGTGACGGGCTGGTCGTCGAGCGCCAGCGCGTCCACGAAGAAGCAGGGCAGCGTCGCGTCCGGCACGTTCAGCCGCTCACGCAGCGAGAGCGTGGTGAGCAGCATCCGGGGCCGGGCGTCCTCCATCATCAAGGCCAGCCGCTGCGCGGGGTACGACGCGTCCAGCGGCACATAGGCGCCGCCCGCCTTGAGGATGGCGAGCACCGTGACGACGAAGTCCACGGAGCGCTCCATGCACACCGCCACCGGCACGTCCGGGCCCACGCCCCGGGCCCGGAGGAAGTGCGCGAGCGGATTGGCCCGTGCATCCAGCTGCGCGTACGTCAGGCGGACGTCCCCGTCCTCCAAGGCGATGGCGTCCGGATGGCGGGCGGCCTGGAGCGCGAACTGCGCTGGGATGTTGCTGCCGGAGGGGTAGTCGCCGGCCGAGTCATTCCACGCGGTGAGCACCTGGGCCCGCTCGTCGGCGGTCATCCACGGCAGCTGGAGGATGGACGTCTCCGGGGCCGCGATGGCTGCCTCCAGCAGCACGCGGAAGTGGCCGGACAGCCGCTCCGCGGTGCCGGCGTCGAACAACTCCGTGGCGTATTCGAGCCAGCCCTCGAAGCCCTGGGGGGACTCCGCCAGCGACAGGGTGAGGTCGAACATGGACGTGCCGGTGTGCACGTCCATGAGGCGCGACTGGAGGCCCGGCAGGACGGGCGCGTCCACGCGGGCGCCCTGGAGGTTGAACATCACCTGGAACAGCGGCGTGTATCCCAGCTCGCGAGGAGGCCGGAGCGCCTCCACGACGCGCTCGAAGGGCACGTCCTGGTGCGCGTACGCACCCAGCGCCGTCTGGCGCACGCGGCCCAGCAGCTCCCGGAACGACGGGTTGCCCGACAGCCGCGTGCGCAGGACCAGTGAGTTGACGAAGAGGCCAACGAGCCCCTGGAACTCCGCGCGCTGACGGCCCGCGATGGCCGTGCCCACGCTGACGTCCTCCTGGCCCGCGCGGCGGGAGAGCACGGTCTGGAAGGCCGCGAGCAGGACCATGAACGGCGTGACGCCTTCACGCTCCGCCAGCGTCCGGACGGAGGCCGCGAGGCCCACGTCCAGCACCACCGGGACCCGAGCGCCGGCCGACCCGCGCCGGGCGGGACGTGGCCGGTCCGTGGCCAGCTCCAGCAGATGGGGGGCACCGGCGAGCTGCGTCCGCCAGTAGTCCAGTCGCGACTCCAGCGCGGCGCCGTCCAGCGACTCGCGCTGCCAGTCGGCGGCGTCGGCGTAATCGAGGGGCAGGGCGGGAAGGGGCGACGGGCGGCCGTCACGCAGCGCCGCGTAGAGGGCGGAGACCTCGCGCACCAGCACCGCCATGGAGGTGGCGTCCGACACGGCGTGGTGCATGACGAGCACCAGCACGTGGGTCCGCGCATCCAGCGTGAAGAGCGTTGCGCGCACCAGCGGTCCGCGCTCCAGGTTGAACGGGCGACGGGCCTCTTCGTGGGCCAGACGGAGCGCCTCGGCCTCGCGAGCTTCGGCGGGCAGGGACTCCAGCGACACGCGGGCCAGCGGCAGGGACGCATCCGCCGAGATGATCTGCCGGGGCTGCCCCGGAGCCTCCCGGAAGGAGGTCCGCAGTCCTTCATGCCGGGCCGCGAGCGCCGCGAGGCTGCGCTCCAGCGCGGGCACGTCCAGCTCGCCCTCCAGGCGCACGGCGGCGGGCAGGTTGTAGCTCACGTCTCCAGGGGCGTACCTGGACAGGAAGAACAACCGGGCCTGCGAGGAGGAAGCCTCGCGGTCGCCGCCCACGCTCCGGCGCTGCGGCGCGGAGCCCGCCGTTTCGCGGAGGGACGCCAGCCTGCGTGCCAGGGACGTGATGCTCGGTCCCTGGAGCAACCACTCCATGGGCACGGTCAGCCCGGTGCCCGCGCCCACCGCGTGGGCCAGGTCCACCGCGCCCAGTGAGTCCAGGCCGTAGCGCGTGACCGGGGCATCAACGTCGATGTCCTCGCGGAGCATGCGCACGTGCCGGGCCACGAGGTCACGCAGCCACGCCACCAGAGCGTCCGCGTCCGGCGTTGAGGCTGGGTCCATGGAGGCGCGGGCCGCGGAACCAGGCAACGCCCCGCGTGCTCCAGATGCGGATGGGCGAATGGCTCCGGCCTCATGACTTGCTGACGGCTCCGAGGAAGCCAAAGGGCCGGATGCGCCGAAGGCCCGCGCGGTAATGGCTCCGGTCGCGCCGGGGCCCAAGACGGATGCAGCAGCTGAAGCAGAGGCTCCGGAAGCCTCAACGGAACCACCCGGTGCGGAGGGAAGGGGAGCATCGGACGAAGCACCTCGCGGCTCCGCCCGCCACGCCATCACCTCCTGCAACGTCCCGCCGAGGTAGGCCGCGCGGCACGCATGCCGCTGCACCTTGCCGCTGGACGTCTTGGGCAGGCTGCCCGGCTCAATCAGCACCACCGCGTGCGCCTGCACCTCGTGCGACTCCGCCAGCCGCTGACGGATGGCCCCTACCGCCGCGTCCGCCACTTCGAACTTCTGGCGCAGGTCCCCCAGCCGCCGCACGTCAATCTCCTGCACCACCACCGCGCGCTCCTCGCCCTCCACCTCCACCGAAACCACCGCGCCACCACCCGGCCGCAGCGCCGCGTGCGCCGCCTCCACCGTCGCCTCCAGGTCCTGCGGGTAGTGGTTCCTTCCCCGCAGGATGATGAGGTCCTTGCGCCGCCCGGTGACGTAGAGCTCTCCCTCCGGCCGCAGGAAGCCCAAGTCACCCGTGCGCAGATACGGCCCGCCGTCCTCACCCGAGATGCGCGCATGGAACGTCTCGCGCGTCGCGTCCTCCCGGCCCCAGTACCCCTGGGCCACGCTCGGCCCAGACACCCAGACTTCGCCCACCTCACCGGGCGCACGCCGCTCCAGCGTCTCCGGGTCCACGATGGCGATTCGCTGCTCCGCCAGCGTCCTGCCACACCCCACCAGCGTCCGCGCTCCAGCCTCCGCCGCGCCCACTTCCTGCGCGCGGTGCCGCTCCAGCGCCTCTCCCGACAGCGTCACCGACACCGGCGGCGCTGCCTTCTCGCCTCCGGAGACGATGAGCGTCCCTTCCGCCAGCCCGTAGCAGGGGTAGAAGGCCTCGCGCCGGAAGCCGCTCGGGCCGAAGGCCTCCACGAAGCGCTCCAGCGTCTCCGGACGAATCGGCTCCGCGCCGCAGAAGGCCACCTCCCACCGGCTCAAGTCCAACGCCCGCCGCTGCTCCGGCGTGCTCTTCTTCACGCACAAGTCGAACGCGAAGTTCGGCCCGCCGCTGATGGTGCCTCCGAAGCGCGACACCGCCTCCAGCCACGCCATGGGCCGCTTGAGGAAGGCCATCGGTGACATCAGCGCCACCGGGAACCTGCCGTACAGCGGCTCCAGGATGCCGCCGATGAGTCCCATGTCGTGGTACGGCGGCAGCCAGATGACGCCCACGCTGTCCGCTCGTGCCCCGAAGGCACCGTGGATGAGCGACAGGTTGTGCAGCAGGTTGCCGTGCGTGAGCATCACGCCCTTCGGCGTGCCCGTGCTCCCGGACGTGTACTGAAGGAACGCCAGCGACTCCGCGCCCATGCCCTCTGGCGCCACCCAGTCGCGCTCGCCGCCCTCCGGCAGCGTGTCCGTCGCCATCCAGTGCAGCGCGCGGAAGTCCGGCGCCTGCTCGAAGACGAAGTCCGACAGTCCCAGGATGCCCGACGTGGTGAGCACCACGGTCGCCCTGGCGTCCTGGATGATGGCGCGCAGCCGGGGCAGGGTGCGCTCCAGCCGCATCGGGTCCGGCGGATACGCGGGCACCGCCACCGCTCCCGCGTACAGGCAGCCGAAGAAGCCCGCGATGTAGTCCAGCCCCGGCGGGTACAGCAGCAGCACGCGTTCGCCCACCGCGCCCTGCTCACGCAGCGCCGAAGCGATCCGCCGGGCGCGCACGTCCAGGTCCGACGCGCTCCAGACGGTCTCTTCGCCGTCTTCACCCAGGAATGTGTAGAGCGGCGCGTGGGCCGTAGGCCCTTGGACAAACTTCTGCAGCACGCCAGGAAGGCATTGGGGGAGGTCGGTCACGGGGGGGGCCGTCCATGTGTCGAAAATTTCGACACTTCATAGCAGCCCTCGCGCTGAATCCCGCAGGCACTCGCGGTGAGGCCTCTACGGCATCACGCTCGCCCGAACAGCCCCTTCAACCACCCCATGAAACCTTTCTGCCTGGACACGACAGCCACATCCGGTGCCGCCTCCGGAGCGGCCGGCACGGACGCCGCCACGTTGCGCGCCGCCGCAGCCCCATTTCCGGGTGTCACGACCGGAGGCACCGGCGCCGCCGCGGTCTCCTCCTGCGCCAGCCGCGCCTTCACGACCTCTGGAGTGTCCCGGGTGGTGAACGTGCTGACCACCTCGCGCCCCGTGGTGCCCTCCTTCGCGGTCACCTTGAGCAGCGACTCGTTGTTCACCTCGAACGTCACCGACACCTGCACCGCGCCGCGAGGCTTCTTCGGCAGGCCCGCGAGCCGCAGCGTGCCCAGGTACTCGTTGTCCTGCGCACGGTCGGAGTCGCCCTGGAACACCGTGAGTTCCAGCTCCGTCTGCCCGTCCCGGTGCGTGGAGAGCGTGTAGCTCTTGACGGCTGGCAGCGACACGTTGCGCTCCAGCACCGGCTTGAAGCGCCCACCCGGCAGCCCCACGCCAATGGCCATGGGCAGCACGTCGATGAGCACCACGCCTTCCAGCTGCCCCAGGCTGTGCGCCAGCAGCGCCGCGCCCAGCGCCACGGCCTCGTCCGGGTGCACTCCCTTGCTGGGCGGCCGGCCGAAGAACTTCGTGATCTTCTCGTGCACCAGCGGGAAGCGGCTCTGCCCACCCACGAGAATCACTTCGTCGATGTCCTGCGGCTTCAGCCCCTTGGCCTGGAGCACTTCCTCACAGACCTGGACCGTGCGGTCCACCAGTCCCTCCGTGAGGGCGATCAACTTCTGCCGAGTGAGCGTGACGTCCAGGTCGTACGGCTTGTTGTCGATCATCGTGATGAAGGCCACGTGCACGCGCATCTCCGACCGTTCAGAGAGGGCGCACTTGGCCCGCTCCGCCGCGTCGTTGATTCGCTGCAGGGCCACCCGGTCCCCCTGGAAGGCGCGGCCCGTCTGCCGCTGGAACTCCTCCAGGAGGTACTCCACGATGGCGTTGTCGAAGTCGATACCGCCCAGGAACGTGTCGCCGCCCGTTGAAATCACTTCGTAGACGGTGTCGTGCAGCTCCAGCACCGACGCGTCGAACGTGCCGCCGCCCAGGTCGTACACCAGCACGCGCTGGTTGAGCTTCTTGCCGTAGCCGTACGCCAGCGCCGCCGCCGTGGGCTCGTTGAGGATGCGCTCCACGTACAGCCCGGCGAGCTTGCCCGCCTCGCGCACCGCGTGCCGCTGGTTGTCGTTGTAGTAGGCGGGCACCGTGATGACCGCCCGCGAGATGAGCTGGCCCAGCTGGTTCTGCGCCACCTCGCGCACTTCCCGCAGGATCAGCGCGGAGATCTGCTGGAGCGAATAGATGCGGTCGCCCAGGCGCACCGCCGCCTCACCGGCCTGGCCCGCGGCGATCTCGTAGTGGAAGCGGCCTTTTATCTGCCCCACGATGGGCGACGCGTAGGGCCGGCCCACCAGCCGCTTGGCGCCGTACACCGTCTGGCGCGGGTTGGTGAGCATCTGCCCCTTCGCGGGGTGGCCCACCACCAGCTTGCCTCGCTGGTTGAACGCGAGGATGGAGGGCACCGTGTTGTGGCCCTCGCGGCTGGGCAGCACCCCGGGCTTCGCGCCGCGCACGAACGCGGCGCACGAGTTCGTCGTCCCCAGGTCGATGCCGATGACGGGCCCCGTCCGGGGCGGCTCGTCGGTGTTCAGCCCCAGCGCGGCATCCGTCACCATCTCCAGGGCAGGCGCGGCCGGGGCCTCCATCCGGGGCGCGGCGCTGGCGTCCGCGGACGAGGGCAGGGCAGGGG
>NZ_RAWK01000500.1 GCF_003612165.1 Corallococcus aberystwythensis
GGTGGGCCCCGCCCCCGAAGGCCCCCGGGTCACCTTCCCCGCGGGCTTCGAATACGCGCGCCTCTCCGTGGAGGACGCGGACGGCCAGCGGCTGGTGGACGTGCGGCGCTCGCCGCAGCAGTGGACGCAGATCATGCTGCCGCCCCGCGACGTGTACTGGGTGCGCGCGCCGGACGCGGAGGCGCGCGTCACGTTGGCGCAGCTGTCCTCGGGCGCGCCCGAGCTGCGCCCGCGCGAACTTCAAGAAAGAGGTCCCGCGGAGGAGGCGCTCCGCCGGGGCCTGTTCGCCGTGCCGTTGGACCGGTCCTTCTACGACGAGTACGTCGCCGCCGTGGGGCTGGTGCCGGTGGACTTCAGCACCCCCTTCCAGCCGCCCGTCATTGGCGGGGCGCGCTCGGCGTTGGCCGTGGCGGCGCCCTCCGATTGGACGTCGAACCTGGAGCTGGGGCTGGGCGCGGGGCGCTCGCCGCTGGGCATGGCGAAGTTCGCCACCGGGCCCAGCCTGTCGTGGCGCACGCCGTCCTCCTCGCTGGACCTGCTCTATTACGGCGTGCGCGGGGCGTACGGCGTGACGCCGCTCGCGGCCCGGGACGGCATCCGGCTGCACCGCTTCACGGTGGAGGGGCTGCTGGGATTGCAGGCCCCGGCGGGCACGCCGCTGTTCGCGGAGGTGGGGCTGGGCTGGGGCTTGCTGGGCCTCACGGCGCCGGGCTTCCGCCAGGCGGACCCCGCGCTGCTCACCGGCCACGTGGCCGCGGGTGTGACGGGGCGGCTCGCGGGCATGCCGCTGCGGCTGTCGGCCCAGGTGGGCCTGGACCGCGTCACCGCCAACGGCCAGACCGGAATGGATCCGCAGTACGGCCTGGAAATCTCCCTGAGGCGTTAGCGGACGCGGGCCGTTGGGCCCGGCCGTGTCCGCGCGCGGGTGCGCAGCTGTCGCGCCCGTCAACGCCAACCCCGAGCCCCGACGGTCCTCCCTGTGTCCCGTTCATTCCTCGTACACACCGCGCTGTCGAGCGCCACCGTGGCCGCGTTCCTGCTGACCGGCTGCGACCCCATCTGCACGAATGGGGTTTCCAGAGCCGGAGAGAGCCAGGTGACCCGAAGCGCTTCCGGCACCTGCGTGCAGCTCGTGGTGACCCGCCCCGACGCCGGGGAACAGGGCGACGGGGGCGTGGACCCCGACGCGGGCACGGGCGGTGAAGCCTGCACAGCCGTGCCGGGCTGGACGACGCGGGTGCTGGACGAGGGCATCGACAACATCACCACCGCGTTCGTCTTCGACGCGCAGGGCGTGGGCCACTACGCCTATTCGAAGGACGAGCGTCTCCACGTGGGCACCACCCGGCCGGGCGACGTGCCGGTGCGGGTGGAGGGCGTGACGCTCCCCTTCGACATGACCCTGGCGCTGGGCCCGGGCGGCACACGGCACCTGCTGTTCCAGCAGGGCACCCAGGTGGGCTACGCGCACGACACCGGCGGGGTCTGGCAGCCGCAGCTGCTGGCCACGGGCTGGTCCGCGGCGCTCGCCCTTGATGCCCAGGGCGCGCCGTACCTACTCATCGGCCAGCCCTCCCCCCAGATGGGCTACGTGCTCGGCACCCGCTCCCCCACGGGGGGCTGGGACCTGACCCCGCTGGAGGCGCTCGGGATCAAGGGCGACCGGGAGCGCATGGTGGTGGATGCCGCGGGGCACCTGCACGTCGCGTTCGTGCGTCCGCAGGGCACGAACAACCAGGTCGTGTACGCGAGCAATGCGTCGGGGACGTGGAGCGCCGAGCCGCTGGACTGGTGGCTTCCCTTGAGTTCGCCGCGCTACCGCATCGCGCTCGAGGTGGACGCGTTGGGACAGCCGTCCGTGGTGGGCTCCAACAGCCAGGGGGCATGGCTGTGGACGAAGGAAGCCAGCGGCTGGAAGTCCTATGGGCTGGGGGCCTACCTGAGCCGGGGCCCCGCGGTGGTGCGAAGCGCCCGCTACCCGAACATCCGCCACGTCCTGCTGGACGACGCGGACCCGAACGCGGACGTGCACGGCAGCAACAGCCAGATGGTGCTGAGGTCGCTGTACGACACGACGGTCTACGGCGCGACGCCGCCGCTCGTCCTGGAGACGCGGGACGGGGGCAACGCCTTCCCCGGCGCCTCCGCGCTGCATGTGGCTGACCAGGACCAGGCGCAGGCGGGCTTCTCCTACGTGCACTACAACCACCTGCCGGACGGTGGGCTGGAGACGACGCGTGGCCTGCGCTACGCGCGCTACTGCCGGTAGGCCCGGGCGGGAAGCGGGCGGTTGCGGGGCACGGAAGCCGGTGCCTACAGTCGCCGCGCCTTGAGCGAGTCCGTCCCCCACCCG
>NZ_RAWK01000501.1 GCF_003612165.1 Corallococcus aberystwythensis
CATGGGGACGGCGGGGCCACGGTTCCCGGGGCGGCGGGGGCCGCTGACGCGGGCGGACGGCGCTCGGGCGCCCGGAAGCCCAGGCCAATGGCCGGCAGGAAGGTCATCCCGCCCAGGTCCCGCTTCTGCCCGAAGATGACGGGGTTGCAGAAGACGTAGCCCCCGGTGAGCTCCGCGTAGAAGTGCACGTACTTGTAGCCCAGCGCGATGCCCACCGTGGAGCCCACGAAGTGGCTGTTCACGGTGGACGGCAGGCTCGCGTCGAAGCCCGTCACCGGCTTGCCCTGCTGGGAGAAGTCCACCAGCTGGGCGTCCAGCGAGGTGTGGCTGAAGACGTACTTGGGGGCGCCGTAGAGCTTGAACACGTCGCCGTACTCGGCGCTCAGGTACACCGGCACCTCCACGTCGGTCCGGCTGAAGTCCCCCAGCTGCACCACCTCCAGGACGTCCATCACCGCCCCGGAGAACAGGTACTTGGACACCCCCAGCCCCACCGCCAGGTCATAGGAGCGGCGCGGCCCCGGACCGCCGTGGGCCAGGCGCACCTTGCCGTCGAACCTCAGCGCGTTGCCGTTGTAGCGCCCGCCCACGTCGAACCCGTCCAGGAGCCCCACCCGCACCATCAGCTCCGGGTTGACGCCCGGCGGGGCCACCACCAGGGCCAGGCCCGCCGTCAGCAGGCGCTGCTGGTCCTCCTCCGTGAGGGTGTAGGGCTCGTCGTTTTCAATGGCCCGCTTCGCCGCCCGCCCCTGGTCGATGCCCACGTCCACCACCGACCCCAGCGTCCCCACCGGGACGAACACGCCCATGCTGCCCGTCACCTGGACCTGCCCGGGGGAGAGCGTCTTCGCCGTCTGCATCGTGGAAAGGGGGGTCGCGCACCCCACGGCGAGGCCAGCGAGCCCCAGCAGGAGCAGGACGGGAAGGTTTCTCATGGGGTTGCAGGTTATGCCCATTTCAGGCGCGAACGCTTCTATCCGCGCGTCCACGCTGGTAAGGGGGCTGTCGTGCGAATCAAGCAAAAACCCGAGGACTTCTCCGTGAAGGAGTCCTACCGCTTCGACGAAGTCGAGAGCGGCAAGCATCGCGTCTACCTGATGGACAAGCAGAAGCTGTCCACGTTCGACGCGGTGAACCGTATCCGTGACGCGTTCGGCCTCAAGCCCGGCGCCATCAGCTACTGCGGCCTGAAGGACAAGCAGGGCCGTACGGAGCAGATCATCGCCGTGGACGGCGCGGACGTGGACATGCAGGAGCCCGACCTGCGCCTGAAGTTCCTGGGCCGGACGGACAAGCCGCTGTCCGCGCGCAACATCACCTCCAACCGCTTCTCCGTCACCGTGCGCGCCCTGACGCACGACTCGCTGGCACCACTGAACCTGGCCGCCGCGGAGGTGAACCGGCTGGGCGTGGTGAACTACTTCGACAGCCAGCGCTTCGGCGCGCTCAAGCACGGCCAGGGCTTCATCGCCAAGGACCTCATCCGGGGCGACTTCGAGGCCGCGCTGCACAACTACTTCGCCCGCCCCTCGGACCTGGACCGCACCGAGGACGCCAAGGTGAAGGGCTTCTGGCGCGACAACTGGGGCCGCTGGGACGCGCGCGTGCCCTTCGAGGGCGCGAAGAAGTACCACCGCATCCTGCGCTCCCTGCGCGACCACCCGGGCGACTGGCTCCGCGCGTTCCTGCAGATCGACTCGGACTACCGGGCGATGATCCTCTTCGAGTACCAGAGCTTCCTCTGGAACGAGGGCGTCCGGCGCTACCTCCAGCTGATGCTGCCGCGCGAGGCCATGTTCCCCATGCGCTACCAGGCCGGCACCCTGCTGCACTTCCGGGACGCGCCTCCGGACGTGCTGCAGACGCTGCGCGAGAAGACCTTCCCGCTCGTGGGGCCGGACTCCACCTTCGAGGACCCGAAGGTGGCGGAGGCCATGGCGTGGGTGCTGGGCAAGGAGAAGCTGAAGCTTCCGGACCTGCGCATCAAGGGCGCGGAGCGGATGCTCTACTTCAAGGAGGAGCAGCGCCCGCTGGTGATGTTCCCGCACAAGCTCGTCGTGGGCCGCACGCAGCACGACGACGTGAACCGGGGCGACATCAAGGTCAACGTGGCCTTCACGCTGCCCCCGGGCGCGTACGCCACGCTGGTCATCAAGCGCCTGTTCCACTTCGAGTACACGGAGGACTCGAAGGAGGACATCCGCACCTCGCAGCGTCCGCGGCTCGTCACCTCCGAGCGTGAAGAGGCCCGGGTGGAAGAGGCCCGGAGCGCCGCGCGCGCCTCCGAGGGCCCGTCGCGCCACCGCGACCTGGCGGACAAGCGCCCCGCC
>NZ_RAWK01000502.1 GCF_003612165.1 Corallococcus aberystwythensis
GGGCGGAGGCGGCGGCTCCGGCGGCGCGGCGGGCGCGAGCAGCGCGGCCAGCTCCGGGATGTCCGAACCGCGCTTCCAGTCCGGCATGCCCTGGCGCCAGAAGAAGCTGCGCGCGCTGATGGTGCCCGCGGCCATCCACTCGGCCACGGCCGTCTCGTCCAGCGGGCCCTCCTGTTTGTTGCGCACCATCACGAACCACGGTGCCCCGGCCGTCTGGCGGGGAGGCGCGGTGCGCGTGGGCTCGTCATCCCAGGGCTGCTGGGGAGCCGACACAGGAGGTCGGGCCAGGGGCGCAGGTGCTGCCACGGCGGACACGGGTGCCGGAGCGGCGGGCGCGGCGGCGGCGCCACCACCCCCTGCCAGCGAACGCTCCTGGGCCCGGATGCGCTCCACGTCGGCGAGCGACACCACGCGGGTGCTCTCCTCCTCGGCGGGTCCTTCAACAGTGATGACGTTCTGGCAGTTCTTGCAACGGACCTTGACCGTCTTGCCGCGGACCTTCTCGTCCGCAATGGAGTACCGCTTCTGGCAACTGTCGCAGGTGAAGTTCAAAGGGGGCGTCCGGCTCTCGGGGGAAACCGGCGGGGATGCTACCGCCAGAAATCTCCCACGCAAACACACGGTTGACTCTGTTCTTCGGCCCAACTATTCAGCCGCCCTCTGTTTTACTCCAGGCTCTACGAGGGTGGCGCATGCCGGCGAAGGATCTCGGGACCAAGCACAGTTGCTACAAGTGCGGGACGAAGTTCTACGACATGAAGAAGCCGGACCCCATCTGCCCCAAGTGTGGGGCGGATCAGCGGGAGAACGTGGTCGCCAAGCCCACGGAGGGCCGGCGTGGTCGCCTGGCCGCGGCGCCGAAGGTCATTGAGCCCGAGCCCGAGGAGACGCCCGCCGCCGAGGAGGACGAGGAGAGCCTCGACTCCTTCGGGGAGGACGAGGACGCCGAGCCCGGCGCCGAGGCCGCCGAGGACGAAGACATCTAGGTCGTCCGCAGGTTGAAGGTTTCAGGGCCCCCCGAGCTGCTCGGGCGGGCCCTTTTGCCGTTTCTCCCGGCCCTGCTCCCCAGGTTGCCAGGTCCGGAACGGCTGACCCGGAGCGGGGGCCCCGGGAAGGGACCCGCACCGTCTCCGGGACGTCACCTCAGGTACCGCTCAGGCGCTCGTGGGTCGACACCAGCGACAGCTCGGTGAGCGCGCTCTGGATCTTCTCGTAGAGGTTGGGCCCCATCTCCTGCATGCCCACCGGCCGGGCGCGCTTGCGGCGGGCCCCCAGGCGCAGAGGCTCTGTTGGCGCGGACACCGTGAGTTGCTTCCTGGCCTGATGCATGACGCGTCCCCCTCGGGCGGAAGTGTTGGCTTCCGGGAAAGCAATTTTGCCACCAAGACAGAAGTCTGAACAGGGGGCGTGCTTCCCGGCACTTATACGGAACCCCCGTCCGACGATTTCGTTCCACCGGGCCCGCGCATGACACCGGTGTCAGGGGCACCCTACTTTCCCGAGCCGGCCTGACGCAGTGCTTCCACGCCCCAGGTCTGATCGATCTGCACGGTCTCCCCCGCACGGACGGTGACGGTGCGGGAGGTCTCCGGCAGCCGGTCATGCCAGAAGACGAGCGTGTGGGCCCCTTCGGGGACGCGCATCCGGAAGCGCCCGTCCGGGGCAGTGGTGGTGAAGTACGGGTGGTTGAAGGTGCGGACCACCGCGCGCATCCAGGGGTGCACGTCGCAGCGGACCTGGACGGTGCCCGGTTCCGCGGGCAGGGGGCGGCGCAGGGTCATGCCTTCCAGGGGCATGGCCACGTTGAACACGGAACGGTTCGTCCCGGCCTGGGCGCGCACGTTGTGCACCAGCGGGTCGGAGTTGCGCAGCAGCAGCTCACCGCCGGCCTTCGCCGCGAGCGCGGGGGGTTCGTAGTGGCACTGCTTCTGGTCCAGCACCGGCGGCGGCGCGGCCGTCTCCGGTTCAGGGAGCGCGGCGCCGTCCTGGAGCGACACGACGGCGTGGGCCAGGGCGCCCTCGCCTCCCACCACCAACGAGCGGTCCTCCGCCTGGTCGCCACACACGCTGGCGACGGTGGCGGTGGTCGGCGCGCTGGGGGCCTGGGGGGGCTTCCCCGTGAGGAGCACGCGGCCCTCGATTTCACCCCACTTCACCGGCCCGGTGGGACGCGGCGCGACGGCGGCGGGAGGAGGCGTGGCGGGAGGCGCCGGAGGGGGCGGCGATTCGCGGCAGGCCGAGGCGGCGAGGAGGAGCGCGGG
>NZ_RAWK01000503.1 GCF_003612165.1 Corallococcus aberystwythensis
ATAAGAGACAGGGGTGGGGACAGGCTTCACCGCGGGCGCGGGCTTCACCGTCCGGACCAGCGCCGGGCGCGGATCCACTCCCGGGAAGACGCGCCGCGTGCCGCCAGGCTCCCCCGGCGTCGGACGCTGGAGCGAGAGCGTGAGCTGCTTGCCGTCGCTCACCGCGTGCACTTCACCGTTCACGTCCGTGCGGAACGCGCGCGCGTCCACGCCGCGCAGCCGCGCGAGGAGCTCCTTCACCTTCGGGTTCTTCCCCAGGCTGTCATCCCCGCTGAACACCGCCGCCTGCGGCCGTACCTCCTCCAGGTACGCCTGCGAGTTCGCCCCCTCCACGCCGGGCGAGGCGACCTTCAGCAGCGTGGCCGGGGACAGCAGCCCGCGCTCCAGCAGCCGGGCCTCCGTCTCCCCGCGCGCGCCGCCCGCGAAGACGACCGACGTCTCGTCGTACGTCAGGCGCAGCACGATGGAGTTCGCCGCGTTGCGCCCCGCCGCGTCCGTGGCCTCCTTCAGGAGCGGCTCCGTGGGCGCGCGGGGCCAGAGCACCGTGAGGCTCACCCGGTCCTCCAGCGGCAACCGGACCAGCTCCTGGGGCTTGGACGCGGACGGCGCGGGCGAGAAGATCTGCACCCCACGCGAGCCCACCGCCGTCAGCAGCGCGTCGTAGGCCTTCGACGTGTCGGGCAGCTGCGGCTCCATCAGCCGCTTCGCGCCCACGCGCTTGAGCACCGCGTCCAGCGCGCCGTAATGTTTCGGATCCGGCTGCGTGAGGACCACCAGGTCCAGCTCACGGCGCAGCAGCTCCGGCAGCCGGTTCACCAGGTGGGACTCAGCGGACGCGGGCCCTGAGTCCACCAGCACCGTGTTGCCACGCGGCGTGACGATGAGCGCGGCATCCCCTCCGCCCACGTCGAAGAAGTAGACGTGGAGCTTTCCGTCCGGCGCGCCGCCGAAGTAGCGCGACTTCTCCGGGGCCGCCTGCGCGGGCGCGGACGGTTGCTGCTGACAGGCCAGGGAGGCGAGCAGCAGCCCCACTCCCAGCGCGATGCGGGCCTTCATGGATGACAATCCTCGGCGGGGCGGCGCTCACGCAGGGCGTCGGCGCGGCTTGTGTAGACGGTGCGCTCGTTCTTCGAGCGCTTCAAGGTCGAGCAGCTCTCGCGGTGGAACACCTTGCTGTTCTTCAGCGACACGTAGCGCTCGCCCGTGGCCGTGGACTCCGCCGGCGTGCGGGACCGGGACACGCCCGGCTCCGGCTCCTTCTCCACGGAGCGGCCGGCGCGGCCATGCGGCGTGGGTTCGATGGGGCCCAGCGCCACCGGGCCTCCCACGGGCTGCGTGCCGGTGATGCTGGTGGCCCCAGCACCACCCTTCGCCGAGCGCAGCGTCACGGACGTGCCGTCGCTCACCGCCATCACCTCTCCGTCCTGGTCGGTGCGGAAGGTCCGCGCGCGCACCTTGCCCAGACGGCCCAGGACCTCCGGACTCGGGTGGCCGTAGTCGTTGCCCGCGCCGCAGGAGATGACCGCCGCTTGCGGCTTCACGCGCTCCAGGAAGGCCGCGGTGGAGGAGTGCTTGCCGCCGTGGTGCGCCACCTTCAGCACCGTGGCGGTGAGGTCCACGGGCTTCTTCAGCAGCATCTCCTCCGTGGGCGGCTCCGAGTCCCCCGTGAAGAGGAATGCCGTCTTCCCGTAGGTGAGCTTGGTGACGATGGAGTTCGCGTTCGCGTCCGAGCGCGTGTCCGCGAGGAACGTCTCCTGGGGCACGCGCGGCCAGAGCACGGTGAGCGCCACGCCTTCCCCCAGCCCCACGGTGAGCAGCGTCTGGGGCGAGGACGCGTTGGGCTCCGGGCTCATCACCTGGCCCACCTCCGTGCCCACGAAGTTCAGCAGGTCGCGGTAAGCCTCGCTCGGGTGGTCGAAGCCGGGGTCCATGAAGCGCTTCGCGCCCACCGCCTTCACGGCCGCGCGCAGTCCACCCAGGTGGTCCAGGTGCGGGTGGGTGAGGATGACCAGGTCCAGCGGCCCCTTCACCAGCTCGCGCAGCCGCGCCCCCAGCCTGGAGCTGGCCTCCGGAGGCCCACCGTCGATGAGCACCGTCTTGCCCGTGGGCGACACGATGAGCGCCGCGTCCCCCTGGCCCACGTCGAGGAAGTAGACCGTCAGCCGGCCCGGGGCGGGGGAGGGC
>NZ_RAWK01000504.1 GCF_003612165.1 Corallococcus aberystwythensis
GCCTCGCCCACCGCCACACCCCGCCCCTCGGTGCCGGAGCCGGTCCCACCGAAGCCGCCCTCGGAGCCGCTGCCTCCGGACATCTTCGACGGACCCGTCGGCGAGGCGGGGCCGATGGGGAACGCGCCCACTGCCACGGGCAGCAGCATCCGGCTCGGGAGCGCTGGTGGGGGCCAGGGAATCGAGGACAAGGACCAGTTCAAGCCGCCTCTTGGAAGCGATGACGGCCATCCGCGGCCGGTGCCTCCCCGGCCGCGCGGGGAGACCCGTCCGCGCCCGGACCTGAAGCTGCCGCCGAAGACGTCCCCCTCGGAGATCCCTGTCGACCGGAGGCCGTTGGGTGCGACGGGCACCAGCGTGCGCGGCGGCGGCCGGGGAAACTCCGAAGCCGCGCTGGGCTGCTTCAACCCCGAGAACGCTCAAGCCCCGCGCTCCCCGGACGGCTTCGAGAACCAGGATTAGCCTCCCACGGCACCGGGACGGGTGTCTGGCCTTGGACGGTAACGCGTTGCATCCCAGCCCTCTCTTCGCTTTTCAGGGACTCCTCGGAAACTAAGAACCGGCTGGGTCCGATGATGTTTCCAGGAACTCCGCCGTCCGAGGTGCTTCGTGAAGATCTCCCGTCCGCCGTCGAGCCTCCCGCAGGTCGAGCAGTCCCACGGGTCTCCGATCAAGTGCGCGTCTGGCCAGAGCATTCTCGGTGGAGGCCGGGGCAACTCCACCCATGCCCAGGGCTACAGGGATCGTCCGGACCAGTTCCAGGGGGGCGCCTCCCAGGGCGGTCTGGGCGTCGGCGACATGAAGCCCTGCGCCTCCGGCTCCAGCGTCCGGGGCGGTGGCGGTGGGCACTCCGGCAACGTCGGGTGCAGCTTCGTGCCCCCGAAGGACGGGGCATCGGGCGAGAGCAAGACGAAGCCTTCCCCCTTGGAGAAGCTGGCCCAGAAGCTGGGTGACTTGTTCAAGAAGCTGTTCGCCAGCCTCGAGCCGGCCCACTCGCCGGGGCGGGTAGCGACGGGCGACAGCTCCCGGTCCTCGGGCTCCACGCACTCCGGCAGTGGCCAGGGCCGCATCGGGGTGGAAGAGGAGCCCCAGGCATAGGCCGGCACCCGCACGGCCCGGGTGGGCGGCTGACCCGCGACGCGGTCCTGCGCTCCGGGCGCGAGTGACGGTAGGCTTGCCCCGGAATGAACGACGTCCAGCGATTCGGGCCGTACCGCGTCCTGCGGGACATTGGCGAAGGCGGCATGGGGCGCGTCTCGCTCGCGCAACGCGAGGGCTGGGAAGAGCCGGTCGTCCTCAAGCGCATCCACTCCGAGCACGCCACCGACGCCCGCTTCCGCCGCCGGCTGCTGCGCGAGGCGGAGGTCGCCGCCGGGCTGCACCACCTCAACGTGGTGCGGGTGCTGGAGGCGGGCGTCATCGACGACCAGGTGTACCTGTCCATGGAGTACGTCGCGGGCTCCAGCCTCGCGCACGTCCACGCGGCCAGCCGGCCGGAGCTGCTGCCGCTGGGGCCCATCCTGGATGCCATTGCCCAGGCGTGTGATGGGCTCGCGTACGTGCACCGCTTCGTCAACCCGGAGTCGGGCAAGTGGATGGAGCTCATCCACCGCGACGTGTCCCTGGACAACCTGCTCTTGTCCTTCACCGGCACGGTGAAGGTCGCGGACTTCGGCATCGTGAAGACGTCCGAGGGCACGCAGACGACGTCCGGCGTGGTGATGGGGAAGCTGGCGTACATGTCCCCGGAGCAGATCCGCGACGAGGTCCTGGACGCGCGGGCGGACCTGTACTCGCTGGGTGTCTGCCTTTACGAATTGCTGGCCGGGCGGAGGCCCTTTCCCATCCAGCGGGGCCGGTCGGTGATGGAGTCGGTGCTGTATGACGCCCCGCCGCCGCTCCTGCCGCAGCGCCCGGACACTCCGGCGCCGCTGGTGTCACTGGTGGAAGCGCTGCTCGCCAAGGATCGGAAGTCCAGGCCCACGGAGGCCGCCGCAGTGGCGAAGGAATTGCGCGCGATGCTGGCCACGCTGGGCGAGTCGCCACGCTTCCCGTCCCGGCTGATGGAGCCGCCCACCGCCGCGCCCGCGAAGCCCCGCAGGCTCCGCCCGGCTCTGCCCGAGCAGCCCGTCCCCGAGCCCACGGAGG
>NZ_RAWK01000505.1 GCF_003612165.1 Corallococcus aberystwythensis
GGATGACGGCGGTGGGCGTCGCGGTGGGCCTGGCGGGCTCGGAGGCGCTGGCCGGGGCCCTGGGCGTGTCCCCGAGAATGGCGCCCGTGGGCATGGGCGTGGTGCTGGGACTGGCGCAGGGCTGGGTCCTGCGGCGCGAGGTGTATGGCGCCGCCGTCTGGGTGGCGGCGTGCGTGGTGGGCTATGGCATGGCCGGGCCGGTGGCGGACTGGAAGCTCCAGGCCTGGAGGACGGCGGTGCTCGAGAACGCGACCGGGCGCCTGTCCTCCATCGTCATCAAGGCGCAGACCCTGACGTGGGTGGCGCTCGCGCTGAGCATGGTGATTGGCGGCGTGTTCATCTTCACGAGCCTGCGCACGCAGATGCTGCCCGCTCTGGGCTCGCGGCTGCCCGGGATCATGGGGCAGCTCGCGTTCCTGGGGCTGGCCCTGCCGCTGATGGTCGCGCTGGAGGCCCGGGAGAAGAGCGCTCCGCCGCCGGAGGAGGGCGCGGGCTGTCGCCTCATGCCCAGGCCCACGTACGCGCCGGTCCGGCCCCGAGGCGTCCCGAGTACGCCCTCCGGTGAGGAGGTCTTCAGCCCCGGATGCACCACCAGGGGCTGCGGGCCTCCGATGCACATGGAGGCGCCCTCCCGGCCCCCCGTGGACCCTGACCGCGGACATGAGGGCATCGTCCACGAAGAGCACGTGCTCCGGCTGAGCGCCACGTCGGGCAGGAGGAAGTGGAACAACCCCGCGAGCACGGAGGCCGAGCCCATCAACGCGGCCGTGGCTCCCGGAACCGGCAGGGCCTCCGCGGACACCGTCCTGCCCTGACGGCTTCAGGGCGCGCGCTTGCCGTGGGTGGGAACTTCCTTGCCCACCGCATGCCGAGGGGTCAGCGCCATCCGTCGTGAGCTGGACACGCGCAACGCCGCGAGGGCCGGGCACGGCGGTTGCTCTGTCGCGTCCGCATGGGACGAGGCGTGTGGGTGGGCGCGTTGGTGAGCGCGCTGGTGTGGGGCGGGGCAGCGGATGCAGCGAGCAAGGCCACGGCGACGAAGAAGGACCGGCCGGTGGTCCAGCTGGCGGACCGGGCGCTGTGGCGGGCGAAGTCCTGGGTGGGGATGACGACGCTGGCGAAGATGAGCTCGACGGTGACGGATGACTGCTCGGGCATGACGCGGCTGGCGTTCCAGCAGCGGCGGTTGGATTTGCTGCCGGACGACGTGCTGCCGGAGGAGAACGGCGTCACGGCCATCCACCGCAAGGCGCGCGCGCTGGGCATGCTGACGGAGACGCCGACGCCGGGCGCGCTGGTGTTCTTCAAGAACACGTTCGACCGCAACCGCGACGGCCTCATCAACGACGGCCTCACGCACATCGGCATCGTGGAGCGCGTGGGGGCGGACGGCACGGTGACGTTCGTGCACAAGTCGGGCGGGCTGGTGAAGCGCTCGCGCTTCAACCTCCTGCATCCGGAGGCGCGCAAGGACGCGAAAGGGCACATCCTCAACGACTGGCTGCGCCGCAAGGGGAAGAAGACGCGCGGCTACATGGCGGGGGAGCTGGTGGCGGGCTTCGCGTCGGTGGACGAGCGCTGGCGTTCGCCCGAGCCGACCCGCATGGCCTCCGCGAAGCTCGCCGTGAAGGGTGACGCCCGGACGGCACAGCGCTAGACACGGCCGTCCGATGTCCACCGTCGAAGCTCCACCCGAGGTCCCGAGTCCCGCACCCGCCGAGCCCGTCCGGCCGCCTCCGCCGGAGGTGCGCCCCGCGCCGCCGCGAAGAAGGCGGTGGGGGCGCTGGGTGGCGGTGGGCGTGCTGGTGCTGGGCGTGGGCATCGCGGTGGCCACGTTCGCCGGGCTGCCGGACCCGAGCGCCCTGGCGAAGGAGAACCCGAAGACGACGGCGCTGATGGAGCAGCGCGCGAGCGAGGCGCGCGAGGCCGGGCGCAAGCCGCGCCGCCGTCAGCAGTGGGTGCCGCTGTCGGCGGTGTCCAAGCCCGCGGTGGACGCGGTGCTCCTCTCCGAGGACGCGAGCTTCTATCTGCACGACGGCGTGGACACGGTGGAGCTGGCGCACGCGGTGAGCC
>NZ_RAWK01000506.1 GCF_003612165.1 Corallococcus aberystwythensis
GTCCTCGCGGGCGCGCGTGGACCTCGTCCACCTGTCCATGGGCGAGCCCCAGCGGGTGGCCGAGGCCACGCCCGTGCTCCTCGCGGCGGGCTACCTGCCGACGGGCCTCCGCCCGCGCCTGGACGTGCCCGACGACATCGTCTTCCAGCACCTGCCGGCGCCGGAGCGTGCGCGCGAGGCGGTGGTGCGGGCGCGGCTGGACGGCGAGGCGGCCCGGGCCCTGTGGAGCGGATGGGTGGAGCGATGCGCGCGAACTTCGTAGACACGCTCCTCGCGCGGCTGGACGGCGAGGTGGCCACCATCTGGGCCACGGTGCTGCTGCGCATCGACGCGCGGCCCGACGTGGCGCGGCTGCGCGGGGCCCTGCGCGCCCTGGTGCGCGAGAGCGAGCGCCTCAACGTGGCCTGGGACGACGCGCGCGGTGCGTGGGTGCCCGCGCCGCGCACGGACGGGGCGGTGGACGCGGCCCTGCTGGAAGGCGCCGAGCCGCTGGACGAACCCGAGGCGGTGACGCGGGTCATCAACACCCGGGTGGACCTCGCGAGGGACGTGCCGCTGCGGCTGCACCTCCACCCCCTGGCCGATGGCGCGCCGGGCCCGTGGCTGCTCGCCATCCAGCTCCACCATGCGATCGGGGACGCCAAGGCGCTCGCCCACCTGCTGGAGCGGCTCTGGCTGCACTGCGCGGGGCGCGCGTCGGAGTCGCCCCCGCTGGGCCCCTCGACGCTGACGGATGGCAAGGTGCTGCTCGCGGCGCTGCGCGGGCCGGGCCGGGTGCTGGGCCTCGCGAGCCCCCGCCGCCGGCTCCTCGCGCAGCGGGGCCTGGGCCTGCGCCGCAGTGGAGACACCGCGGGCCGCTCGTTGATGGCGACGGCGCGCCTGACACTCCCGGCGGGCCGCACGGACGTCCAGGCCTCGGAGGTCTTCTTCGCCGCGCTGCTGGCGGGCGTCGCGCTGCGCGAGCCCACGAGGGACGGGCTCATCCGCCTGCGGGTGCCGGTGGACCTGCGGCGCATGCTGGGACTGGGGCGGATGCTGGGCAACGGCTGCTCGACGGTGCCGCTGGAGCTTCCCCTGCGGGAGGTCCGCGCCCGGCTGGAGGACGCGCCCGCCCTGGCGGCGCTGGTGCGCGAGGCGCTGCGGCGCGTGCTCGACGAGGGCGTGCACTGGACGACGGCGTTGGAGTGCATGGCGGTGGCGCGGCTCGCCCCGGGGCCCGTGCTGCGGCGCAACGCGCGCCCCGGGCTGGTGGCCGAGCCCCGCACCAACACGCTGGTGGCGACCTACCTGGGGCGGCTCGACAAGCACTTCGTGGACGCGCCCTTCCGCATCCACTCCCTGCGCAGCCACACGGCCACCTGGGGCGCGACGGGCCTGGGCTTTGGCGACACGCTCACCCTCAACACGGCGACGTTCGAGGGACTGTGGACCCGGGGCGAGCTGCGCGACTTCACCGAGCAGCTCGCGGGCTGGGCGTCCACGGGCTTCGGGCTTCCGGCGGAGGTGGTGGGACCATGAAGGCGCTTCGCGACGCGCCCGCGCTCTACCTGGGCTTCATCTCGCTGCACCTGCTGCTGGGGCACCTGGGCGCAAGCCTCGTCTACCGCCTGCGCTTCGGCCGCAGCCCGCTGGCCTACCGGAGCACCGGGGCCGACTCCGCCCACACGCGCCTCACGCGGCGGATCAGCGGCGCCTCGCTGGTGTGGGCTGGCTCCGTGGTGGCGGCGGCGCTCTGGCCGCGCTGGTCCGATCGGCCCTGGGGCCGGCCCCTGCTGGCCCTTCCGCCGGAGGTGGGCTGGGCGCTGGGCGTGCTCGGGCTGGTGGGCATGCTGGCGGCGCAGTACGGCATGGGCGCGACGTTCCGCATCGGCGTGGACGCGGGGGAGGCCCCGCCCGTGCTGCACGAGAGAGGACTCCACCGCTACTCGCGCAACCCCATCTACGTCTTCTCCTACCTGTACCTCGTGGGTGCCTCGCTCTGGGCTCCGTCGCTGGTGACGCTCGGGGCGTGCGCGGTGCTGGGGGCGCTGTTCCACGGGCTGGTGCTCCAGGAGGAGCGCTAC
>NZ_RAWK01000507.1 GCF_003612165.1 Corallococcus aberystwythensis
ACCCTACCGGGAATGTCCTGTCCACCCGCCGGTTCGTGGCCGCCGGGGGGAAGCGCCATCCACGACCGTTGGGTCGCCTGCCGGAGAACTGCCGTGTCCATCACGCCGTGTCCCATCCCCCTGCCCTCCGCTCTCCGTGACGAGGAGACCGTGGACGACCAGCGCAATCTTTTTTGTCCCAACTACGATGCCTGCCTGCACCAGGTCGTGAAGAAAGGCTGGGAAGGCTGGAGCTGCCGGGGGTGCGACCTGCGGCGCTTCCGCGTGGGCCAGCCCACCGCCCAGCAGTTCGCCGTCGCCCGCCCTGGCGGTTGGGACGCGCAGTGAAGGGCTGAGCCCGCGGGCCGGGGCCAGCCGGCCGTCCGTGCGTCAGAGAATATTTGACGCACCCTGGCCCTCTTGGCAGGAAGGGACATGCGCTCCAAGAAAACCAAGTTCATCTTCGTGACGGGCGGCGTGGTCAGCTCGCTGGGGAAGGGACTGGCCTCCGCATCCATTGGCGCCCTTCTCGAGAACCGCGGGCTGGACATCACCCTCATCAAGCTGGATCCCTACATCAACGTGGATCCGGGCACGATGAGCCCCTTCCAGCACGGCGAAGTGTTCGTCACCGAGGACGGTGGCGAGACCGACATGGACCTGGGCCACTACGAGCGGTTCACCCACGCCCGGATGAGCCGCCTCAACAACTTCACCTCCGGACGCATCTACAACGCGGTCATCACCAAGGAGCGCCGGGGTGAGTACCTGGGCAAGACCGTCCAGGTGATTCCGCACATCACGGATGAGATCAAGGCCAGCATCCGCCAGGCCGCCCAGGACGTGGACGTCGTCATCGTGGAGGTCGGCGGAACGGTGGGCGACATCGAGTCCCTGCCCTTCCTCGAGGCCATCCGCCAGATGCGCTACGACGTGGGCAGCCAGAACGCGGTCTACATCCACCTGACGCTGCTGCCGTACATCGGCGCCGCGGGCGAGGTGAAGACCAAGCCCACGCAGCACTCGGTGATGAAGCTGCGCGAAATCGGCATCCAGCCGGACTTCCTCCTGTGCCGCACGGACCGGGAGATTTCGCGCGAGCTGAAGGACAAGATCGCCATGTTCTGCAACGTGGACAACGGCAACGTGTTCACGTCCCCGGACGTGCGCAGCATCTACGAGCTGCCCCTGGAGCTGCACCGCCAGGGCCTGGATGAGCGGCTGGCGGAGGTGCTCAACATCTGGAGCCGCGCGCCCCACCTGGAGAAGTGGGAGACCATCGTCCGGAAGATCTACGAGCCCGCGCGCGGTGAAGTCACCGTCGCCATCGTGGGCAAGTACGTGAACCTCACGGAGAGCTACAAGAGCCTCAACGAGTCCCTGCTCCACGGCGGCATCGCCAACGACGTGCGCGTGCGCTTGCGCTTCGTGGACAGCCAGGACGTGGAGGCGCAGGGGCCGGAGACGACGCTCGCGGGCGTGGACGCGGTGCTCGTGCCCGGCGGCTTCGGCGTGCGCGGCACGGAGGGGAAGATCGCCGCGGTCCGCTACGCGCGTGAGAACAAGATTCCCTTCTTCGGCATCTGCCTGGGCCTCCAGATGGCCGTGGTGGAGTTCAGCCGCACCGTGCTGGGCCTCAAGGGCGCCAACAGCCTGGAGTTCGACGAGCACACCGCGCACCCGGTGGTGACGCTCATGGAGAGCCAGGTGAAGGTGCAGGACAAGGGCGGCACCATGCGCCTGGGCAGCTACGCGTGCGCGCTCAAGCCGGGCACCGTCGCGCACAAGCTCTACGCCAACGACTCCATCCAGGAGCGCCACCGCCACCGCTACGAGGTCAACAACACCTACCGCGGCCGGCTCCAGGAGGCCGGGCTGGTCATCTCCGGCCACAACCCGGAGCTGAACCTGGTGGAGATGATTGAGCTCGCGGACCACCCGTACTTCGTGGGCTGCCAGTTCCACCCGGAGTTCAAGAGCAAGCCCTTCGCGCCCCACCCCCTCTTCTCCGGCTTCATCGGCGCGGCGCTCGCCCAGCGGGACGCCACCCGAGCCCAGGCCCCCGCCGCCCCGGTGAACTC
>NZ_RAWK01000508.1 GCF_003612165.1 Corallococcus aberystwythensis
TACCCCAAAGCGGCGCGCCATCTTCCGCTCCGAGGCCAACCCCCCATTCCTCGGCAGCCTCCTCTGCGCAATGTCCCGCTCGAGCTGCTCCTCCACGTACGCCACCAGCCCCACCCTCACCATCCCCGCCTCCTCGCCCGATGCTTCGCCCATCCAACCAGACGGGTCTGACATGGACGCGAAGGCCCACCGGTGACGTCGCCTACCAGGCCAGCGCGCTCCTGGGCGCCAGGCGTTGCGAACTGGTCCGACAGTCGGACCAGTTGGGCGGCGTCGCTCCCGGCAGGCGCCTCCGCCTGTGGCCACCTTGGCGGTCCGACAGTCGGACCAGTTGGGTGACAGCGCTCCCGGCAGAGCCCCTTGCCTGGGGTTGCCTTGGTGGCCGACAGTCGGATCAGTTGGGTGACAGCGCTCCCGGCAGAGCCCCTTGCCTGGGGTTGCCTTGGTGGCCGACAGTCGGACCGTTTGGGCGACGTCGCTCCCGGCGGGCGCTTCTGTTCGTGACCTGCCTCTTGGCGTTCGCTCAGGCCCCCTGTCACGGCACAGCGTCGTGCTTCGTGGGGCGCGCGTCCTCGCGAAGGGATCTGGGGTGCAGGGGGGGCCAGCGAACCTCCGACGACCTGTCTGGCCCTCGGAAAAAGTGAAACGCCTTCCCCTGGCGCGAGGCTGGGGAAGGCGTTGGGGTGAAGCAGGAAGTGGTGCGGAGCCTAGCTGGACTCGCTCACGCTCATGCGCCGGCTGGCGCCGCCGTTGCCCTTGCCCAGCGGCTGGGTGTGCTCCAGGTTCGTGCGGGCCAGGGCTTCGCGCTGCTCCTTCGTCTTCGCGGCGCCGTCCTTCTTGACGGTCATCACGCCGCCGCTGTCGTGCTTCTCCTGGGCCTGGGCGATGCTCTTCTTCAGATCGCTGGCCTTCACCCAGTAGGCGCCGTTGACGGGGTCGCGCACGCGGTAGAGGTCGTCGTCCGTGCTCTTCGTCTTGCCCGGGTTCACGCCGTCGATGGTGAGCCAGTGCAGCTCGCCGCTCTCCGGGCCCTTCTCGCCCTCGGCCAGGGTCGTGTTGAGCAGCGCGTTGGAGTCCACCAGCGCCAGCGCCATCTGCCCGTGCTTCAGCGCGCCGCTCAGTGCGTCCGTGTTGCACTCGTCAAAGCCGTTGGTGACCTTGATGCCCATGCTGCCCAGCATGGCGCCCATCTCGTCCGGGGTCGCGCCGTCATCCAGGTTCACCTGCACGCGGTCCTTCACGCCTGCCGTCTCCGACGTGGCCAGCGTGTCGGCCTTGTTGCGCACCTTGTCCCGGGCCTCCTGCTGCGTCAGCGGGACGGCCTCCTCGGCGCTGGACTGCTCCAGGTAGGTGAGGGTGGCCTCCGCGCAGCCCTTCTTGCTCGTCTGCGCGACGGTCGTCTGGGGCGCGTTCCAGCCCTGCTCCTTCTGGGCCTGCGTCGCCTCGTTGGCGGGGACCGCGCTGGCGGCCGGGTCCGTGCCCGGCGGTGGGGGGGCCGCCAGGGACGGCAGGCCCATCTTCTTGGCGCGCTCCTCCTCGAAGGAGTCCAGGTAGCGCCCTTCCGCGGCGTTGAGCGGCTTGGCGTCCGGCGCGTCCGGCAGGGGTTCCTTCACGGACTGGGCGGCCGCCGCCATCTCGGCGCGAGCCTGCTCCGTGGCCTGGCGGATGCGGGCCATGACCGAATCGAGCTTGGAGCCAATGTTGAGGGCCACGGGCATCTCCTGTCGCTTCTGGGTCTTTTTTCTCCCGCATTATCCGCGGGAGACTCCAGAGGTTGCTTCCGGATTTCGGGATCTGACGGGAACGCGCGATTTCCGACGCAACCGGGCAGGCGTCCAGGCCGAAGAACCATGGAATCCTGGAATGAGGGGTACACTGGACCCATGGCGAACCGGCATGACAGGGACGACGGACCTTCGGCGCCCGGCTCCGCGCCGCGCGTTTCGACGTCGCGGGAATCCTACGGTACAGGTAGAGGCAACGCGCCGGCGACGGGGCGGGGTGGGGCGGAGTCCTCGGCGCCGTCG
>NZ_RAWK01000509.1 GCF_003612165.1 Corallococcus aberystwythensis
CCCACCGCCGAGCCCGAGGCGCCTCCCGCCTCCCCGGCCGCTTCAAACGCCGTCGCGCCGTCGGACTCGCTGGCGAAGCCCTTCAAGCTGTCGCGTCGCTTCGACCGCACGGCGCGCCTCCTGGGTGACAACGCCATGGAGCGGCTGGCCAACGCGCACGTGGTGGTGTTCGGCCTGGGCGGCGTGGGCAGCTTCACCGCGGAGGGCCTGGTGCGCAGCGGCGTGGGCCGCCTCACGCTGGTGGACCACGACGACGTGTGCGTCACCAACACCAACCGCCAGCTGCACGCGACGGTGAAGTCGGTGGGCAAGTCCAAGGCGGAGCTGATGGCCCAGCGCTGCCAGGACATCAACCCGCAGGCGAAGGTGGAGGCCCTGCGCGAGTTCTACCGCGAGGAGCTGGCGGAGACGCTGCTGCCCGCGGGCCGCTACGACTTCGTGGTGGACGCCATCGACAACGTGAAGGCGAAGCTGCACCTGCTGCACCGGTGCGTGACGCTGGGCCTGCCGGTGGTCAGCTCCATGGGCGCGGCGGGACGTCTGGACCCCACGGCCATCCGCGTGGAGGACCTGAGCGAGACGCACATGGATCCGTTCGCGAAGGACATCCGCAAGCTGCTCAAGCGCAAGTACGGCGTGGAGACGGAACGCCACACGGGCATCACCGCCGTGTACTCCATCGAGACGCGCCGGCAGCCGGTGCCGCTCAACTACGACGACGCGACCGACGGCTTCCTGTGCGTCTGCCCGCAGGACAATGAGTTCCACACCTGCGACCACCGCACGCAGATTGACGGCAGCGTGGCGTTCGTCACCTCCGCGTTCGGCATGAACGCCGCGGGCGTGGTGGTGCGCCGGCTGGCGTCAGCGCGGTAGCGTCAGGCGACGCGGGGCCGGGCCTGCGCCACCGCGGGCTCCCGGCCGCACGGACGGCGGAAGACGCAGCGCGCGCAGGCGTCCAGGTTCCCCGTCTGCGGGAAGGCCTCTGAGTCCTTCGGCGTGTTGGTGGCGACGTCCTTCAAGAGCCCGCGCATCCCCTCCACGCTCCGGGCGAAGTGCTGGCGGAAGGAGTCCATGGCGGACGGATCCACCGTCACGTCGTGCTCCAGCCCCTCGTTGAGGTAGACGAGCGACGCGCGGACCTTCTCCAACGGGTAGCGGTAGCGCTGCGCGATGTAGAGCGCGTAGCCCAGCACCTGTTCGTCGTAGCCCTCGCGCGAGCGGCCCGTCTTCCAGTCCACCACCACGACGGAGCCCTCCGCGTCCACGTAGGCGAAGTCCGGGATGGCGAAGGTCTTCACGCCGTCCATGACGAAGTGGGCGAAGTCGAAGCCCGCGTCCACCTCCAGCCACTGCGCGGGCTTGAGCCCCTTCGCCACCGTGGGCCAGCGTGACTGGAAGAACCAGGTCAGCGCGTTGCGCACCGTTTCGAAGTTCTGCTTCCAGGCCTCGTTGGGGATTTCTTCCGCGTACTCGTGCTCCGAGAGGCCGGTGAAGGGCTTGCGGTACTTCTGCGTCCAGTACGCCTTGGAGCGCGAGTGCCGGAAGTCGTCCTGCATCAGCCGGTGCGTGCGCGCCTCCACCTTCGCGGGGTCCACCTCGCGGCCGGCGCGCCAGTCCAGCAGCACGTCCTTGAGGGCCTCGTGCACGATGCTGCCCGCCCAGGTGTAGCGGTTGTGCAGCTTCTTGAGGACGTAGAGCTCGCGCACGTCCCGGGCCGCCTCCGCCTCCCAGCCGCCCCAGGAGCGGTAGTAGTAGAGGTAGTAGGCCCGGAGGCATTCGGAGAACTTCTCGTGGCGGCTCTTGGACCAGGAGAAGTCGTTGGTGATGGGTGGGCGGGCCATGGACGCGGCGCATCCTATAGACGATCGCCCGTCCCGCCAGAAGGGGGACGGCCGGCCGGACAACCGCCCCCTGCCGTCGGTAAAAACGGCGGGCGGACCCGGCCTTACGGGTAGGGTGTCCCGCCGCCCCCGTGAAGAATCACATGAGCCCACGCAAGCGCACCGAAACCCGGGCCC
>NZ_RAWK01000050.1 GCF_003612165.1 Corallococcus aberystwythensis
GCGCGGACCCCACCGCCAACAGGCCCATCACCGGGAAGAGCCACCCGTACGACGGCGGCGGGGCTGGCGCTCCTGCCCGTGGCGCCGTCGTACGGGTGGCTCTTCCCGGTGATGGGCCTGTTGGCGGTGGGGTCCGCGCTGGTGACGCCGTGCCTGTCCGCGCTGGTGTCCCTGCACGCGCCGGCCGAGCGGCAGGGGGCGGTGCTGGGGGCTTACCAGGCGTCCGGTTCCCTGGGACGCATCATCGGCCCCGCGCTGGGCGGGCTGCTCTTCACCCGGCTGGGCCCGACGGCCCCCTACGGGACGGGGGCGGTACTGGTGGCGCTGGGTGGACTTTTGGCACTGTCGCTGGTGACACAGGTGCGATTGTCCGGAGCGGGCGCGGAGCAAAGCTCATAGGATGGGGACCATGGTGGGCAAGCCGCAGCACATCACCATCGCGTTCGACGTGATGGGGAGCGATCACGGTCCGCTGGAGGTGGTGCGAGGCGCCGCCCAGCTCTCGCTGGAGTCTCCGCACATCCACGCGCTGCTCGTGGGGGACCGGCCGGTCATCGACGAGGCCCTGGCGAGCATCAAGCACAACGGGGAGCGCATCTCCGTGCACCACGCGGGCGACTTCGTGGGCATGGACGAGAAGCCCGGCGAGGCGCTGGCGCGCAAGCCCGAGTCCTCCGTGGCGGTGGCCGCCCGGCTGGTGGCGGAGGGTGAAGCGCATGCGCTCGTCTCCGCGGGCAACACGGGCGCGGGCGTGCTGGCGTGCAAGCGCCACTTCCAGCTGATTCCCGGCGTGCGCCGCGCGGCCCTGGCCACGGTGTACCCCACGCGGGGCGTGCGCGGCGCGAAGCAGGACCCCTTCAGCCTCATCCTCGACGTGGGCGCCACGGTGGAGGCCACCGCGGAGGACCTGGTGGCGTTCGCCGTCATGGGCAGCGCCTACGCGCGCATCATCTCCCGCAACGAGCGGCCCAAGGTGGCGCTGCTGTCGAATGGTGTCGAGCCGCAGAAGGGCCCGCCCCGCGTGGTGGAGGCGCACCAGCGGCTGTCGCAGATGTCGGGGCTCAACTTCACGGGCAACGTGGAGGGCATCGACATTCCGCGCGGCACGGTGGACGTCATCGTCACGGACGGCTTCGTGGGCAACGTGTGCCTGAAGATGCTGGAGGGCGTGCACGACACGGTGATGGAGCTGGCCCAGTACGCCTACAAGGAGAGCCTGCGCTGGCGCGCGGGCCTGGCCATGCTGTCCTCCGGCATCGAGCGGCTCAAGGACATCACCGACTGGGAGCAGTACGGCGGCGCGCCCATCCTCGGGTTCGACCGCATCTTCATCAAGGCGCACGGCCGCTCCAAGGCGCGCGCCATCGCGAACGCGGGCAAGGTGGCCGCGAAGGCGGTGGCGAACGAGCTGGGCACCGCCATCCAGGAGGGCCTGGCGAAGTGAGCCTGCCGGACCGCATCGACCCGCGTCCTCCTCGCCGCATCTACCGGTGGGACCTGGACAAGACGTACCTCCAGACGGACTTCGAGTCGTTGCGCGACCTGTTCCGCACCGCCTTCCAGAAGGCCCATGAGAAGGTCGCCATCCCGGGCGCGTCCGCCCTCATCCGCGAGCTGGCGGAGCAGGGGGACTCGCGGCTGTGCATCGTGTCCGGCAGCCCCAAGCAGATGCGCGCGGTGCTGGAGGAGAAGCTCAAGCTGGACGGCATCCAGTGGGACGAGTTCGTCCTCAAGGACAACGTCAGCAACCTGCTGCGCGGGCGCTTCAGGGCCCTGCGCGGACAGGTGGGCTACAAGCTGCCCGTCATCCTGGAGAGCCGCATCCACGCGCCGGTGGAGGCCGAAGAGGTCCTCTTCGGCGACGACGCGGAAGCGGACGCGTTCATCTACTCGCTCTACGCGGACCTCATCGCGGGCCGGGTGGACGAGCGCGTGCTGGCCCAGGTACTGGAGGCGGGCGGGGTGTACCCGGACGACGCCGCGCGGGTGCACGAGGCGTGGAAGAAGATCCCCATCGCGGACCCGGTGCGGCGCATCTTCATCCACCTGGACCGGCTGACGCCGCCCGCGCACTTCACGGCCTACGGCCCGCGCGTGGTGCCCATCTTCAACTACTTCCAGGCGGCGCTGGTGCTGCTGGCGGACGGCCACCTCACGGCGCCGCAGGTGCTTAAAATCGCCGTGGAGATGGTGCAGACGGCGGGGCACAACATCATCACGCTGTCGAACTCGTTCCAGGACCTCTTGCGGCGCGGACTGCCGCTGCAGCAGGCGGCCATCGCGCTGTCCCAGGCGATGGAGGGGCCCAACGCGCTGCTCAAGGCGATGCGCCCCGTGCCGGACATCCTGGCCGCGTTCAGCAAGCGCCTGGCCGCGCTGGGCACGCAGCCGCCCCCACCCCGGGTGCAGGCGGTGGACTACGTGTCGCTCATCTCCCACGCGCTGCCCCGGACCCACAAGGGTCGCTCCACGAAGCCGCCTCCCTGAGGCCTGGCTCTCCCCCCAGGCTCGGGTGCCTGCCCGCCTGCCCCAGGGCCCCTCCAGCGGCCGGGGCACGCGGGTTCTGGCCCGGGCCCGGGTGTTATCCAGTGGAAGCGCCGCGCCCCCGGGCACCCGGCGCACGGAGGGCGGGCAGGGGGCCACGCCGAACCCCCGCCGTCCCTGAAGAATGTCCTTAAGCACGGCCCCCATGGGTGGGAGGATGCGTGCTAGACGGCTGCCCTACCGAGGCGAATGACGCGAGACCCGACCCATCCCCCGCCCCCTGGCGGAACGCTGCCAGCCGCGCCCGGAGACGACGCGCGCGGAGAGGCCTCCTTCGAGGCGGCAGCGGCCGAGGCATCCGGGTCCGCGCACGAGGTACTTTCCATGTCTTCCCCCCTGGACCTGACAGGCCCCGAGGAGCGCACCGAGCGCACCGAGGCCCAGGCGCCCGCGGACTCCGCCGAGCGCCCCAGCGAGCACGAAACCCCTACCCGGGCCTCCCAGGCCCCCGACGAGCCCTCCGATTCCGTGGACGCGGGTGAGGACGACGGGTTCGACGACGATGACGACATCGAGGACGCCAGTCCCGAGGTCAGCGACGAAATCCTGCGCGCCACCGAGGCCCTGAAGGCCGCGGAGGCGGAGGACGCCCAGGCCGCCGCCGAGGCCGGTGACGAAGCCGAGGAGCCCGAGGCCGTCATCCTGGAGCCGGAGCCCGAGCCCGCCGCGAACGAGCCGGAGCTGCAGGCGCCCACCACCACGCGCACGGGCGAGCCGGCGGAAATCGACCCGGACGAGATGGATCCGGACGCGCTCAAGGTCGTGCTGCGGCTGCACCAGCACGGGCACCAGGCGTACCTGGTGGGCGGCTGCGTGCGCGACCTGCTCCTGGGCAAGAAGCCCAAGGACTTCGACGTGGCCACCAGCGCCCACCCGGGCGAGGTGCGCGCCATCTTCCGCAACTGCCGGCTCATCGGAAGGCGCTTCCGGCTGGCGCACGTCTACTTCAAGGGCGGGAAGATCGTGGAGGTGTCCACCTTCCGCGCGAACCCGACGGAGCTGGAGCCGGCGGCCGCCGCCGCGGCGGCGGGTGCGCCGGGCTCGGAAGACGGGCAGGGCGGCGAGGACCTGCTGATTACGCACGACAACGTCTTCGGCACCGCGCAGCAGGACGCGCGCCGCCGCGACTTCACCATCAACGGCCTGTTCTACGACGCGGCCGAAGGCCGGGTCATCGACTACGTGCGCGGCCGGCGCGACCTGGATGAGCGCTTCATCCGGACGATTGGCGACCCGGAAATCCGCATGCGCGAGGACCCGGTGCGCATCCTGCGCGCGGTGCGCTTCGCGGCGAAGCTGGACCTGGACATCGAGTCGCGCACGTACGCGGCGATGGAGGGCGCGGTGGAGGACCTGCCGCGCTGCGCCCCCGCGCGCCTCCTGGAAGAGACGTTCCGGCTCATCCGAGGCGGCGTGTCCGCCCCGGCGCTGAAGCTGCTGGCGGCGCTGGACGCGCTGAAGATCCTCCTGCCGCCCGTGGACGAGTACCTGCGCGAGCACGGCAAGGAAGGGGAGAAGACCTTCTACGCCTTCGCGCAGGCGCTGGATAAGCGCGTGTCTTCGGGCGAGGTGCTGGACGACGCCATCCTGCTGGCGGCGCTGCTGGTGCCCATCAGCCGTGCACAGCCGCCGGTGGAGGAGTCGCAGGACGAGGGCCGCGCGTCGGTGTCGCGCGTCATCGAGGACCTGCTCGCGGGCTTCGTGGAGTCCGCGCGGCTGCCGCGCCGCATCGCCGAGCGCTGCCGCATGCTGCTCCTGATGCAGCGCACGCTGACCGGGGAGCGCCGCCGCAAGACGGGCGCCTTCCGCCGCCACCCGCTCTTCAACGAGGCGCTGGCCGTCTTCACGATGACGGTGGAGGCCACGGGCGAGGGACGCGAGGCGCTGGAGGCCTGGCATTCCGGAGAGGTGCCGCCGCCGCGCGCCGGAGCCAGCAGCGGTGGAGACGCGGAAGGCCCCCGCCGCAAGCGCCGCCGCCGCCGCCGCCGTCGTGGCAACGGGAGCGGAGAGGGCGGCGGTTCGGGCGCCTCCTCCGGTTCCGACGCGGGCGAGGGGTAGTTTCCCCCAGCGCCTCGTGGTGCAGCCAAAGGGCTGGAGCGCTCAGGTGCTCCGGCCCTTGTCGTATTCAGCGCTTCGGCTTGTCCACCGGCTTCTCGGAGCGCGGGTCGTCGTTGTCCGACGCCTCCGCCCCCGCGATGTCCGCCATGGTGATGGCCTTGCTGCCGAAGCGCGCCGCGATGCGGTCCATGGCCTCGTTCAGCTTCGACGACTTCGGCGCCGCCGCCGGGAACAGGCCCAGCTGCGCCTCGTCCTCGTCCAGCTGCACGCTCACGCCCGTGAGCCGGAACGCCTTGCCCTCGTGCGCGCGCTCCAGGAGCTCCAGCGCCGCGCGGTAGATGACCTGCCCGTCGTCCGTCGCTTCGCGCAGCGTGGTGCGCCGGGTGATGAGCGTGAAGTCCGCGAACTTCAGCTTGAGCTGCACCACGCGCCCCTTCAGCGCCGCGCGCCGCAGCCGCCGGGCCACCCGCAGGGCCTGCGCGTGCACGTGCGGCTTGAGCACCTCCAGGCCCGTCAGGTCCTCCTCGAAGGTGTCCTCCGCGCCCACGCTCTTGGCCGCCCGGTCCGGCACCACGTCCCGCGCGTCGATGCCGTGCGACAGCTCCCACAGGTGCTTCGCGCTCGCCGCGCCGAAGCGCTCCTCCAGCCACGCCACGTCCCGCGTCGCCACGTCACCAATCGTGGTGAGCCCGGCGCGCTTCATCGCCTCTTCCGTCTTGGGCCCCACGCCCCACAGCCGCGACACCGGCAGCCCCGCCAGGAAGGCCACCGTCTCCTCCGGGCGCACCTCTCGCTGGCCGTTGGGCTTCGCCAGGTCGGAGGCAATCTTCGCCACGAACTTCGCCGTGGCGATGCCCGCGGACGCCGGCAGGTTCAACTCGTGGGCAATCTCCTTGCGGATCCGCTTCGCGATGTCCGCCGCCGCGCCGAACAGCCCCACCGACGCGGTGACGTCCAGGAACGCCTCGTCCAGGGACAGGGGTTCAATCAGCGGCGTGTACCGCTCGAAGATGGCGAACACGTGCTCGCTGGCCTCCGCGTACGCGGAGAAGCGGGGCTTCACCACGATGGCGTGCGGCGCCTGTTTCATCGCGCGCGCCATGGGCATCGCGCTGCGCACGCCGAAGGGGCGCACCTCGTAGGACGCGGCCACCACCACGCCTCGCTGTGCATGCCCGCCAACGATGACGGGCTTGCCCCGGAGGGACGGGTTGTCGCGCTGCTCGACGGACGCATAGAAGGCGTCCATGTCCACGTGGAGGATGGCTCGCATGGCGTGAGTCACTCTAGTGGCCCCCTCTGACAGTGCGAGCCATGAAGACCCTCACCGAATACCTGTGGTTCGAGACGAAGGCCCGGCGCGAGCTGGTGCGCCTCACGGACACCGTGGCCGCCCTGGTGAAGAAGAGCGGCATCCAGGAGGGCATGGTGCTGGTGTCCGCCATGCACATCACCGCGGGCATCTTCGTCAACGACGACGAGCCCGGCCTTCATGAGGACATCTGGGACTGGCTCCAGCACCTGGCGCCCTCCGGCCCCGACTACCGTCACCACCGCACCGGCGAGGACAACGGAGACGCGCATCTGAAGTCCATGCTCGTCCACCATCAGGTGTTGATTCCCGTCACCGCCGGCAAGCTCGACCTGGGCCCCTGGCAGCAGTGCTTCTACGCGGAGTTCGACGGCCAGCGCCGCAAGCGCGTCATCGTCAAGGTGATGGGCGACTAGCCGGCCACGGGCCACGGCAGGCCGTGCCGCGAAAGCTCCGCCACCAGGTCCGGCGGCAGCGGGCTCTCCACCTTCACGGGCTCCTTCGTCACCGGGTGCGGCACGGTGAGCGAGTAGGCGTGCAGGAAGAACCGCCCCAGCTCCGGCGCCTCGCGGCCTCCGTAGAGCGCGTCCCCCACGATGGGGGCGCCCACGCCCGCCAGGTGCGCGCGCACCTGGTGCAGCACGCCGGTGAGGATCTTCACCTCCACCAGGCTGTAGTCCCCGGACCGGGCCAGCACCCGGAAGTGGGACAGCGCCTCGCGCGCGTCCTCGGCGCCGTAGGGGGCGGGCTCCACGCGGTCCGGGTGGCGTGGGTGGTGGCGCAGCGGCACCTCCACCTCGCCCTCGTCCGCCAGCGGGCCCGTCACCAGGGCGACGTAGCGCTTGTCCACGGCGCGGTTGCTGAAGGCTTCACGCACCGCGGTCCAGGCCTCGCGCGTGCGGGCCGCCGCGACCACTCCGGACGTCTCCACGTCCAGCCGGTGGCACAGGCCGCCCTCGCGCGGGTCCTGGGACGCCTGCGCGACCTCCGGGTAGCGGGCCACCAGGGCGTTGGCCACCGTGCCCGTCTCACCGGGTTGCAGCGGGTGCGACGGCCGGCCGGCGGGCTTGTCCACGAAGAGCAGGGCGGCGTCCTCGTGCAGGACGACGAGCGGGAAGTCCGTGTCGGGCACGGCCTCGCGCGGGGCCTCCTCCACCGTCACGGTGACCTTCTGGCCTTCCGTGACGGTGAGCCCCTTCTTCGCGGGGCGGCCATCCACGCGCACCTGGCCCTCCTCGAAGAGGCGCTTCATGCGCGCGCGGGACAGGCCCAGGGCCTCACCCACGAACAGGTCCACCCGCTGGCCCGCCTTGGCGGCGTCCACGGTGAGGGTGTGCGTCGTCGTCGTGCTCACTCGGAGAGGGCCTCGTACACTTCCTCGGCCGTCTGGAACCGGTCGTCCGGCTCCTTGCGGATGAGGCGATGGGCCACCCGCGCCAGCTGCGGGTCGCCATGCAGGTTGAGCGCGAGCAGCGGCGGCGGTTCCGTCTCCAGCACCTGGCGCCACAGCTCGTGCGGCGTTTTCGCGTCGAACGGCGGACGCCCGCTCAGCAGCTCGTACAGGATGACGCCCAGGCTGTACAGGTCCGAGCGCCCATCCAGTGGCTCTCCCAGGATCTGCTCCGGGGCCATGTACCGGTAGGTGCCCACGAGCTTGCCGTCCGCGGTGATGCCCGCGTCGTCCGCGAGGAACTTGGCCAGGCCGAAGTCCATCAGCCGCACCTGCCGGTCGTCGTCCACCATGATGTTGGACGGCTTCAGGTCGCGGTGCACCAGCCCGTGGCCGTGGATGTACGCCAGTGCCTCGCACACCTGGAGCATGGCGTCCTTCAGCTTGCCCATGCGCTCCGGGCGGTTGAGGTCCGCCACCTTCGGCGCCGCGGGGCGCGAGGGCTGCGGCGCCGCGCGAGGGGCGGCCCGGCGCGGGTCCACCACGAGCATCCCGTCCGAATCCGAGTCGTCGTCGCCAGCGCCGTGGAAGCTGGCCAGGTCCTCGCTGGGCGCTTCCTCCGCGAAGGCGTTGAGGTCGAAGGTGCCGTCGTCCTCGACGTCGTCGTCCTCTTCCTCGTCCGGGCTGTCGACGCTGCCGAAGTCGTCGTCCTCGGTGCGGCGGATGGCGAGCGGGCCGCGCGAGGCAGGCGTGGGCGTGTGCAGGTCGTTGAAGCTGACGTCCAGGTAGTGGCGCAGCGTGAGCCCTTCGATGAGTTCCATGGCCAGGTACGGCTGGCCCGCGTGGACGCCGGCCTCGAAGACCTTCACCACGTTGGGGTGGGACAGGTCCGCCAGCGTCTCGAATTCGCGCGCGAGTCTCCGGGCCGCGCGGTCGTCCAGCGACGGGCCGCCCGTCGACAGGAGCTTCAGCGCGACCTCGTCGTTGCTGCGGCGGTCCAGGGCCCGATAGACGGTTCCGGCTCCGCCGCTGCCGAGCGTCTCCAGTACGCGGTAGGGACCAATGGCCTTGGGAGGCATGGGAGCGCGGATCCTACGGAGCACGTCACGTCAGGGTCAAACACGCAGACAGCGCTCGAGAGTCAGCGGACGCCCGGCCCCTAGGGGTGTTTCACTTTTCCAGTGAGGCGTGTGAAGTCTCACGGACCATGCAAATCGGGAAGTATCGGCTCATCCGGAAGCTTGTCGAGGGCGAGGTGGTGGAGACCTTCCTGGCGGAGGCGGCGGACTCCGGGCGCGCGTGGGAGGTCCAGCGCGTCCTTCCTGCAATCCGGGTGAGGGAGGAGCTCGTGGAGGCGTCCCTGGCCGACGCCGAGCGCGCTTCGCGTCTGGACCACCCGAACGTGCAGCGGGTCGTCGACTTCGGACATGTGGACGGGACCCTGTTCCGGGTGATGGAGCCCGGGGGTGGGCCCACGCTGCGCCAGCTCATCCAGGTGTCCACGGAGCAGGGGGCGCCGCTGCCGCCAGGCGTGTGCGCGGCCATCGTGGGCTTCGCCGCCAGGGGGCTGGCGTACGTGCACACGTCGTTGGAGTGGGTGCACGGCGACGTGAAGCCTGGGACCGTCCGGGTGTCCCGGGAGGGCGTCGTGAAGGTGGTGGACTTCGGCATCGCGAAGCTGAGAGTGCACGACCTCCGCACGCGGCTGACGCCGGTGGACGCCCTGGCGTACCGGCCGCCGGAGCAGTTCCAGGGGCAGGCCCCGGACGTGAGCGGTGACGTGTACGGGTTGGGGATGGTGCTCTACGAATTGCTCACGGGCTTGCGTCCCTTCGCCGCGACGGACCTCGTGGGCACCCTTGAGGCCATCCGTTCCGCTTCCTACGTGCCCGCGGTGGCGAGGAGGCCGGACCTGCCGGAGGCGATGCAGCGCATCCTGGAGCGGGCGCTCGCGAAGGACCCGGCGGAACGCTACCCGGATTGCCAATCGCTTCAGGCGGACCTGGAGCGCTTCACCCTGTCCCTGGGCGAACCGGTAGGCCTGGACGCGCTGGCCCGGTGGGTGGCACGGGTGGCGTGAGCGGGTGGACGCCCACGGTGGGGCGGGGATTTCCCTTTCCCGCGAACCATGGGAAAGCTCTGGGTCCATGCAATTGGGGAAGTACCAGCTGGTGCGGAAGATCGCCTCGGGGGGCATGGCGGAGGTGTTCCTCGCGAAGGCGGCGGGACCCCGGGGATTCGAGAAGACGCTGGTGCTCAAGCGCATCCTCCCGCACCTGGCGGAGGACGAGGCGTTCGTGGAGATGTTCCTGGGCGAGGCGCAGCTGGCCGCCCGGCTGGACCACCCGAACGTGGTGCAGATCTTCGACTTCGGCGAGGTGGACGGCAGCTACTTCCTGGCGATGGAGTTCATCGACGGGCCCACGCTGCGCCGGCTCATCAAGCGCTCCATGGAGCTCAAGCAGCCGTTGCCCCTGGGCGTGTGCGCGAAGATGGTGGCCGCCGCGGCGGAGGGCCTGGCGTTCGCGCACGAGCTGGCGGACCCGGAGACGGGGGCGCCGCTGGGGCTGGTGCACCGGGACATCTCTCCGGAGAACGTCCTGGTATCGAGGCAGGGCGCGGTGAAGGTGGTGGACTTCGGCATCGCGAAGGTGGCGGGGCAGGGGCACCGCACGGCGACCGGGGTGGTGAAGGGGAAGGTCGCGTACATGCCGCCGGAGCAGCTCCAGGCGAAAGGCATGGATGGGCGCGTGGACGTGTACGCGCTGGGAATCGTGCTCTACGAACTGCTCACCGGGAAGCGTCCGTTCGAGGCGACGACGGACGTGAGCATGATGCAGGCCATCCTCTTCGAACCGTTCGTGCCCGCGGTGCAGCGCAGGCCGGACCTGCCGGAGGCGATGCAGCGGATTTTGGAGAAGGCGCTCGCGAAGGACCGGGAGCAGCGCTACCCGGACTGCCGCGCGTTCCAGTCGGATCTGGAGCGCTTCGTGCTGTCACTGGGCGAACCGGTGGGCGCGTACCAGATTGCCCGGCTGGTGGCGCAGGTGATGGAAGGGGTGGAGGCGACGCCCATGGCGCCCACGCCCGCGAAGGGGCGGGAGACGGCGGAGTTGGTCAGGGCGGACAAGGGGACTCCCGCGAAGGAGCAGGGCAGGGGGCCGGTGACGACGCCCATGCCCGGCCGTGTGGTGGGCACGGCGTGGGAGCCGGTGTCCTCACGAGTGTCGATGGAGGCGCCCGCGGCGACGACATCGGGGAACGACGTGCCCTCGAGCCGGTTCGACGCGGCGACGGATCCCGCGACGCCGTCGGCGGGCAGCCTGTTGCCGGAGTCCCGGTCCGAGCGGTCCACCTGGTTCAAACCGGTGGATGTTTCGGAGTCCGGCAAGCCTGTCACGACACCGCGTGCCGGCCGGAGGATGGCGGCTGGTGCGGTGGCATTCGTGAGCCTGGCGGGGCTCGTGGGGGGACTGGCGCTCCTGGGCCGGGGTGAGAAGGTCCCTATTGCTCCGAGTGCGCCCACGCCGATGGTCCAGAACGACGCCGGACCCGGGAAGTCCCCGGAACGGGTGGTGGCGATACCGGTCGAGTCCGTCTCGGTGGACAGTGGCACGTCGGTCGTCGTGGCCCAGGTGACGCCCGATTCGGGGACCTCCGAGGAGACGCGCGATGCGGGGCAGGTGACGCAGGTGGTGGATCCTCCCGTGCCGCCGCCTCCACGCCCCTCGGTTGTCGTGAAGCCCGTGACGGCCAGCACGGGAACGTCGACGACCCGCCGCACGTCCCCCTCGGGTCGTCGAGAGTTGCCCAAGGGCAAGGTGGAGTTCCGCGTCCGTCCGTTCGGCACGGTGTACCTGGACGGCAAGAACCTGGGGCAGACGCCCTTCGCCGCCGTGGAGGCGACGGAGGGCTCGCATCAGGTGCGCGTCGTGAACAAGGACCTGGGCAAGGACGTCACGCGCGCCTTCGATGTGAAGGCGGGCCAGGACAACGTCTTCAAGCTCAACCTCGCGGCGGAGTGACGGCGCTTCAAAGTCCGAAGTGGAAGAGCGCGCCCTCGTCGCCCACGGCCCAGATGTCGGTGGGGGAGGTTCCGTCCATGGACCGCAGGGCCCGGCCGTTCGTTCCGACGAAATCCTGACGCCAGGCGGTCCCGCCGTCGGGCTGCAACCCATAGAAGTGGATCCGCCCCTGCTGGGACACCGAGTAGACGGCATTGCGTGAGAAGGAGATCACGCTGGTGAGGTCGTCCAGCGGCCCCGTCCCCGAAGGAGGGGCGGGCAGCGGATGCCAGCCGTTCGAATCCCGCTCCAGGGCCAGCCCGTTGTCCCCCACGGCGTGGGCCCGCTGGGCATCGAGGACGTGGACGTCGCGCAGGAAGCCTTGCCCCTGGAGCGCGCCCAGGCGCTCGGAGTGCCAGCCGCCCTGGGCCGGATCGTAGCGGAAGGCTCGCGGCACCCAGCCCGCGCCGCCATCCAATGCCTCCGCGCCCACGGCGACGAGCGTGTCCTCCGTGCCGTGGCTGTCGATGGCTTGCAGGTTCGCGGGCACCAGCGCCATCAACTCAGGCTCCGTGCTGAACGAGGGCCAGCGGTAGATTGCGCCCCGGCTCGTGACGCCATAGGCGATGGCGGGCCCTCCATCCCGGTTCGCCACGCCCGTGACGCCGGTGAAGCCGGGATGCTTCACGCTCGCGCTCGAGGCCAGGTAGCAGGGCTGTCCCGGCCGGCGCGCCATCATCCCGTAGTCGCGGTCCACCGAGAGGAGCTGTCCCGTGACGTCGGCCCACGCGGCTGGGAAGCCGAAGGCACCCCCGGTGCATTGGCCAAGCACGGGGACCACGGCTCCCCCGTCCAGGGTGAACATGTCCGGGTTCGAACCGCTGAGGAACCAGGCACCGCCCGAAGCGTACGCGGCCACGGCGGACAGGTCCTCGGTCCCGACACCCCCGACGCTGTTCCACGCGAGGCGACTGCAACCCGGACCGTTGTCCGCCAGGCCGTCACAGTCATTGTCCAGCCGGTCGCAGACTTCGGACAGGCCGTTCGCCACGTCGCGCGAGCTTTCGTCGCAGTCCTCGGAGGTCGTGACCGCGCCGGGGACGGGCGCGGTGCAGTGCACGCCCACGTCACGGCCCGCCTTGCCATCCAGGTCCTCGTCCACGAACCAGCGGAAGCCCTCGTGGCGCGCGGCATCCAAGTCGTTACAGTCCGTGCCTCGGGTCCCCACGTCGACATAGCCATCCCCGTCCCGGTCCAGGGCGCTGAACTCGACCTTCCGAAGCGGGAGCGTTCCCTTCTCGGCCGCGATGCCGCTGACGTGATCGGACACGTTGATCTCGTCACATGCGCGCTCGAAGGCCGTCGCGCTCAGGACCAGGTCCTCCCCCTGGGCCTCCGACAGGGTGATGCCCAGCCGGTTCGTCCAGTCCTGTCCCGAACCCGCGACGTCCTCGATGAGCAGGGAGCCCAGCGTCTGGTTCGCCGCATCGCGGACCGATACCCGGACACAGCCGGGACGGAAGCCCCCCGCCGTCAGCTCCACGGTCAGGCCCCGGTCGCAGGTGGCGCCGCCCTCCAGCCGGAGGCTCCGGTCGTGATCTCCAGGTCCGCCTTCGGCGCAGTAGCGCTCCACCAGGACCGACTCGGTATCAGGCACGGTGCAGCCCACGGCCATGCAGGCCGACAGCGCCGCCCACCTCCACGTCTTCACGGGGACTCCGTCGACGTGGTGGACCCGCCGCCCAGGAAGTACGTCACGACCGCGCCCGTGGCCGCCGCGACCGCCGTGCTGAAGAGGACGTTCGCCACGACCGCCTGGCCCCGCGCGTCGTCCAGGTGCCCGCTCACGTCCGCGGACAGGTCCGCTTCGCGCGCGGAGCTCACGTTGCCGCGCGACTGAAGCCCGAACACAGAACCCACGCCGCCCGCCACCACGCCCGTTCCCAGTAGCACCCAGGACACCGTCGGCACACGGCGCATCCCGCGCTCACGGGCATCCGCCTTCAGGTCCACGCCCGGAGCCGGCGCTGCGGCGACCGTGGGCGGGCTCAACGGGGCCGGCGTCTCCACCACCGGAGGCCGCACCGGCGCATCCGCCGGCTTCTCCGCCGCCGCGCGCTCCTTCCGCACCGCGCTCCGCACCGACTCGAAATCCCCCTCCACCTTCGGTGACACCTTCGCCGGCAGCTTCGCCTCCGGCGCCAGCACCAGACCCGCCCGGAACGAAGCCAGCGCCTCGTCGCGCCGTCCCATGTCCGCCAGGATGACGCCCTCGTAGATTGCGGCCTTGCTGCGCTCCTCATCGGAACGGGCCAGCCGCCGCGCCCGGGTCACCGCCGCCAGCGCCTGCTCGGACTCCAGGTCCTCATAGAGCCGGGCCGCCTCCGCCATCGCCGCGTCGAAGTACGTGCCCGTAGGCCGGGAGGCCGTCGTCCCCGCCGCCTGCCCGAAGGCCGGACCCACCCCGAACACGCAGAACCCGAGCAGCCCACCGAGCAACCGGAAGGAGGGCAGGGCACGATGAGTTTTCATGGAAGCCCACTTTAACCGGGCTCCTGTCCCCTCATGAACCGTTCACCCCCTTCAGACGACCGCCCACCCGTGGAGGGGGACCGAGGGGCCACGCGCCCGTGGACGCGACGCGGCGCCGCCGCTAGGGTGCGCGGCTCCATGGATCGCCCTCTTACCGTGTTGCCCACCTCCCTCGAGGTCCAGGTCAAGGCCCGGCCGCTCCCGCGCCACGTGGGCATCATCATGGACGGCAACGGTCGCTGGGCAGAGCTCCGCGGCCAGCCCCGCCTGGAAGGCCACCGCGAGGGCAGCGTCAGCGTCCGGGAAGTCACCCGCTGCGCCCGACGCATCGGCGTGCAGGCCCTCACGCTCTACGCCTTCTCCTCCCAGAACTGGGCCCGCCCGGCCGAAGAGGTCGCCGGGCTGATGGACCTGCTGCGCGAGTACCTGGAGTCCGAGCGCGCGGAGATCCTGGACAACGGCATCCGCCTCAACGCCATTGGCGAGGTGGACAAGCTGCCCCGCTACGTCCGCGAGCCCCTGGAGCGCCTCCGGGCCGACTCCGCCCACAACACGGGCATGGTGCTCACGCTGGCGCTGTCCTACGGAGGCCGCGAGGAGCTGCTTCGCGCCGCTCGCGACCTGGCCCAGGCCGCCGCCCGCGGCGAGCTGGACCCCGCGCACCTGGACGCCGAGGACCTGGAGTCCCGGCTGTGGACCGCCGGACTGCCGCCGGTGGACCTCATCGTCCGCACCAGCGGCGAGCAGCGCATCTCCAACTTCCTGCTCTGGCAACTGGCGTACGCCGAGCTGTGCTTCACCGACGCCCTGTGGCCTGACTTCCGCACCGAGGAGTTCCTGCGCTGCCTGTCTCAGTACCAGGGCCGCGAGAGGCGCTTCGGTCTGACGTCCGCCCAGGTCAACCGGGACGACACCCCCCAGCGGGCCAAGGCGTGAACGAGAAGAACAAGAACCTCCTCATCCGGGTCGTCACGGGCCTCACCCTCCTGCCGCTGGTGCTCCTGCTGCTGTTCCTGGGCGGGTACTACAGCGCCATCCTCCTGGGTGCCGCCGCGGCCGTGTGCGCCGGGGAGTACTACCTCATCACCCAGAAGCGCCTGGGCGCCGCCGCCTGGGTGGGCATGGCCTTCGCCTTCGTGATGCCGCTGCTCCCCCTGCGGGACGCCGCGCGCACGGGCGAGGCGGCCTTCTGGCTCACGTCCGTCTTCTTCTTCTTCGCGTGGATCTACAACCTGTTCCGGGGCGCGCTCGCGGAGGCCCCCACCCGGGCCGCGCACCTCGTCACGGGCTTCCTCTACGGCTCCATCGGCCTCACCGCGCTGTCCGCGCTGCGCCTCTTGCCGGAAGGGCACGCGTGGGTCATCTGCGCGCTGACCATCACCTGGGCCAACGACACGCTGGCGTACTTCGCGGGGCGCTTCCTCGGGAAGCACAAGCTCTACCCCGCGGTGAGCCCGAACAAGACGTGGGAGGGCTTCTTCGGCGGCATGGTCGGCTCCGTGCTGGGCATGTTCGTCGCCAAGCTCGGCTTCTTCCCCTTCCTCACCGTGTGGGACTGTGTGGTGCTGGGCATCGCCGGTGGCCTGTTGGGCCCCGTGGGTGACCTGTGCGAGTCCATGCTCAAGCGCGCCTACGGCGTGAAGGACTCCGGAAAGCTCATTCCCGGACACGGCGGCGTGCTGGATCGCATCGACGCGCTCATCTTCAACGCGCCGCTGGTGTTCGTCTATGTGCAGTTCGTGAGGCACCTGCTGCCGTAAGTGCCTGATTTCGCGCCTGCCCGCCCGCCTTGCGGCGTGCGTTGTGCGTTGTCCGTCCCGGGGGGCGCGATTACTCTTCCGCCCATGCTCCAGAACCTCGGGTTCTTCATCCTCCTGCTGGGCGTGCTCGTCACTGTGCATGAGCTTGGCCACTTCCTCGTGGCCAAGGCCTGTGGGGTGAAGGTCCTCAAGTTCTCCATCGGGTTCGGCCCCAAGATAATCGGCTTCACCAAGGGCGAGACGGAGTACCAGGTGGCGCTCCTGCCCCTGGGCGGCTTCGTGAAGATGGCCGGGGACCTGCCTCACGAGGAGCTCCCCCCGGAAGAGGCCGCGCGCGGCTTCCTGGCGCAGCCGCCCTGGAAGCGCGGGCTCATCGTCCTCGCGGGCCCGGCCTTCAACCTGCTGTTCCCCATCTTCGTCTACTTCTTCGTCTTCCTGGGCCCCCAGGAGACGCTGTCCACGCGCGTGGGCATGGTGTCGCCGGACATGGCCGCCGCCGCCGCGGGCATCCGCCCCGGAGACCGCATCCTGTCCGTGGAGGGCGAGCCGGTCCGCACCTTCGACGACATGCGCGAAGCGTTCGTCGGCAAGTTCAACCGCCCCGTCCCCATCACCCTGGAGCGCGACGGGCAGCAGCGCGTGGTGGAGGTGACGCCGGAGAAGAGCTCGGAGGTGTCCCCGGTGGACACCGTCGAGCGCGGGATGATTGGCGTGAGCCCCTACCCGCAGCCGCCGGTGGTGGGCGTGCCGGCGACGTCGCCTTCGGCCACCGCGGGCCTGAAGAGCTTTGACCGCGTGCTGTCCGTCAACGGCGTGCACGTGCAGGACGAGGCCGCCCTCTACCGGGAAGTGGCCAAGGTGCCGGAAGGCACTCCCATGAAGCTGAGCGTGGCGCGCCTGGCCCCCGTGGCCGTGGGCGGCGTCACCGGCCGGCTGCCGGAAGTGGTGGAGGTGTCCCTGCCGCGTCAGCCTGGCGAGGGCGCGGCGGCGCTGGGCGCGGAGGCCGCGGACCTCTACGTGGCGAGCGTGGCCGCCGGCAGCGTGGCGGAAGGGGCCGGCATCGTGCCGGGTGACCGCATCGTGGCCATCAACGGCACGCCGCTGAAGTCCTTCAACAAGCTGGCGACGGTGCTCAACGGCCTGCAGGCCCAGCCCTTCACGCTGACGTGGCGTGGAGCCCAGGGCGAGCGCACGCAGCAGCTGGCGCAGGCGCCGCTCAAGACGCGCGACGACTACGGCCAGACCACCGCCCCGCTGGTGTTCGGCGTGCGCCCGTGGAGCTTCAGCAGCGCGGACCTGCCGCCGGTGGAGAAGGTGACCATCGACCTGGGCCCGGCGCAGGCGTTCAAGGAAGCCGCGCTCATCGTCCCGAAGATTGTCGGGCAGATGGTGCAGGTGCTGGGCGGGCTGTTCGTGGGCAAGGTGTCGCCCAGCACGATTGGCGGCCCCATCATGATGTACCAGCTGGCCGCGAAGAGCGCCGAGCAGGGCCTGGACAGCTTCCTCAACCTGATGGCGATCATCTCCATCAACCTGGGCGTGATGAACCTCTTGCCCATCCCGGTGCTGGACGGCTTCCACCTGCTGTCCGCGGCGTGGGAGGGCATCCGCCGCCGCCCCATCCCCGTGCGCGTGCGCGAGGTGGCGAACATGGTGGGCCTGGCGCTGCTCATCCTGCTGATGCTCCTGGCCGTGACCAACGACGTGACCCGCTAACGAGGTGATGATGCACGGACGGACCGCGCTCCTGCTGCTGGGGATGGGATTGTTTGCTGGCTGCGCGTCTCGCGCGGCGAAGCCCCAGCCGCCGGAGACCTCTTCTGGGGGTGACGAGCCGAAGGTGACGCGCCGGGAGAAGATGCCGCGCAACTACCTGGGAGAGGGCATCGCGTCCTTCTACGGCCCCGGCCTCCACGGACGGCCCACCGCCAGCGGGGAGAAGTTCAACCAGAACGCCCTCACCGCCGCGCACCGCACGGAGCGCTTCGGCTCCTGCTTGAAGGTGATGAACATGGAGAACGGCCGCCAGGTGGAGGTGCGCGTCAACGACCGCGGCCCCTTCGTGGACGGCCGCATCATCGACGTGTCGAAGGCCGCGGCGAAGCAGCTGGGCATGCTGGACAAGGGCCTGGCGCGCGTGCGGCTGTTCCGGTGCGGCGACCGCGTGTCGCAGGTGCCGGTGGAGTTCTGGGCCGCTCCGGCCTGAGTGAAGTGAACCGAAAGAAGGGATGTCGCCTGTGTTGCTCGCGCTGGACACCTCCACGCTGACGCTGTCGCTCGCCCTGGTGGAACGCCAGGGGGAGGACGTGCGCGCGGTGGAGCACGTGGTGGTGCCACCGCCGGACAAGCAGAGCGAGGCGCTGCCCGGCGTCGTCGGGGACCTGCTCCAGCGTCACGGCCTGAAGCTCAAGGACCTGGAGGGGCTGGCGGTGGGCCTGGGCCCGGGGTCCTTCACCGGCCTGCGCATCGGCCTGGCCACGGTGAAGGCGCTGGCGTACGCCACGGGGCTCAAGGTGGCCGGCGCGTCCTCGCTGGCGGCGGTGGCGCTGGAGGGGCCGGAGGGCGTGCCGCTGTTCTGCCTCGCTGTCGCGCGCAAGGACGACCTGTACCTGGGCGCCTACCGCCGCGTGGGCCACACCGTGGAGGCGCTGGCGCCGGAGACGGCCATGTCTCCGGAGGAGGTGGCGCAGCGCATGGCCGCCGAACCGGAGGCCGTGGCGCTGGGCCCGGCGCTCGCGGACTACCGGCAGGCGCTGGAGAAGCACGGCGTCGCGCCGCACCGGCTCTTGTCCGGTCCGGCCTTCCCGTCCGCGGTGGAAGTCGGGCGGCTGGCCAGACTGCCGGAGGCGTACTCCCAGCAGGCGCTGTTCGCCCTGGAGCCGCACTACGTCCGCGCGTCCGAACCGGAGCGCAATCCGAAGTTCCCGCCGCTGCCGGGCCCCGTGCCCACGGCGCGGCTGAAGGAAGACTGAAGCCGAAGCCTCGAGCACGCTTCGTCGTGCTCGCGCGGGCGGAGGCGGTGACGTAAAGGAGCCCGTCATGAGAGAGAACCTTCGGATTGCCGTGGTGGGCGCCACGGGCGTGGTGGGCCGCGAGGTGCTGGCCAACCTGTACGCGCGCGATGTGCCGATGGAGCAGGTGCGGGCCTTCGGCTCGGAGCGCTCCAAGGGCCTGGAGGTGGAGTACGGCGAGGACACGCTGGAGGTGGAGCAGGCCTCGGCGGACGCCTTCCGGGGCATCCACGTCGTGCTGCTGGCCACGCCCGCGGAGGCCTCCCGCACGCTGGCCCCGGCCGCGCAGGCCGCGGGTGCGTGGGTGGTGGACGCAAGCTCCGCCTTCCGGAGCGACGGCAACGTGCCGCTCATCCTCCCGGGCTTCAACACGGAGGCCCTGGGGCCGGGCTTCAGCTTCAAGGGCCGCGTGGTGAGCCTGCCCGGCATCGTCACCAGCGCCACCGTGCACCTGGTGGAGCCGCTGCGCCGTGCGTTCGGCGTGGTGCGCGCGCAGGTGACGGCGCTGATGGGAGCCTCCAGCGGGGGCGTGCGCGGCATCTCCGAACTGGAGAAGCAGACCGCGGACCTGCTGTCCGGCCGCGAGCCGGAGCCGCAGGTCTTCCCGCACCGCGTGGGCTTCAACCTGGTGCCCCAGGTGGGCGGCTTCATGGTGAACAGCCCGTGGACGGAAGAGGAGGGCGGCTGGACGCTGGAGGCCGCGCGCCTGTTCTCCGCCCTGGGCGAGACGCCCGTCCTGGCCGGCACCGCCGTGCAGGTGCCCACCTTCCACGGCCATGGCCTCACGGTGAACGTGCAGCTGAAGAAGCCGGGCCCGGTGGAGCAGGTGCGGGCCGCCCTGAAGACGTCCCCGTCCCTCAAGGTGCTGGATGCCCCCGGCGAGCGCATCTACCCCATGCCCATGCTGGTGATGAGCGACCCGGCCGTCCACGTGGGCCGGGTGCGCGCCTTCCCCCAGGCCCCGGAGTGGGTGACGCTCTTCGCGTCGGTGGACAACGCCGGCCGGGCCGCCGCCCACCTGGTGGACGCGGGCCTCAAGCTGGCGGAACGCCCCGCCTGACAATTTGGCAAAGCCCCCGGGGGCCCCTTGCCTGTTTGGCGCGCGAACCCGGGGTTTTCCTTGGGAAACAGGCCGTCCGGACGGGGGTTGTGGGTGGCCCCGCCCTTGCTAGCCTCCCGCACATCCATGCGCCTCCCCTTCATTGGAGTCCTGCTCTTCGCGTCCACGGCCGTGGCCCAGACGGGGCCCACGGTGACGTTCGCGACCGCGGCCACCGGCTCGACGAACCTGACGGTCACCGTGCCCAAGAGTGAGTGCGACAACGCGCGCCGCTTCACCTGGCAGCGCGGTGGCGGCGCCATCTGCGGCGGCTCGCTCTTCATCTACGCGACCACGGGCACCTGCGGCTCGGAGCCCGCCGCCACCGACCTGCGGCTGGAGACCTTCACCAACTCCAGCACGACGACCAGCGGCACGGTGAACTTCAGCGTGGCGCAGCTGCTGGCCGCGCGGAACACCGGCACGGATGGGGGCACCGGGACCACGTGCGATACCCAGACGGGGGAGATCTCCTTCAACCTGTGCGCGTCCGCACGGCAGGTGGGCGGCCTCTATGGCACTGAATGCCAGACGGCCTACGCCAACGTCGGCACGCCGGCCTTCGTGCTGAAGTACGACCCGCAGCCGCCAGCGAAGCCCAGCATCGCCACCGTCATCGTCCGGGACTCGGCGCTGTCGGTGCAGGTGGATGGCGCGGAGGCGGACTCCACCGTCGCGGTGGAGGCGGCGGCGGTGGCCCTGGCGGATGGGGGCACGGGGACGGAGGATGCCGGCACGGACGTGGATGCGGGCACGGACCTGGATGCCGGCACGGACGACGGCGGGCTGGGGCTGGTGGGGGCGCTGGCGGTGGAGGGCACCGTGGGGCCCGTAACGCGCGTCACCAAGGCGGCCGGCGAAGGCAACGTCGTCGTCACCGGCCTCACGAATGGCGTGACGTACCGGCTCCAGGCGACCATCATCGACGCCGCGGGCAACGAGAGCGCGCAATCCGCCGCGGTGGAGGCGACGCCCGTGAAGAGCAATGGTTTGTTCGATGCCTATAAAGAAGCCCAAGGCCAGGAGCGCGGCGGGTGTGCCGCGGCCGGTGGCGGCATCGCGGGTGGCGCGGTGTTGGCCGCGCTGGGCATCTGGCTGTCGTCTCGGAGGAAGGTGTCATGAGCAGCAGGGCTGTGGGCCTGGGAGTCGCGGCGCTTCTCTTGGCGGTACCGGCGGTGGCGCAGGAGGTGACCATCCCCACGCGCTCTCCGCGCACCGGCGCGGTCATCTTCCGTGGGGGCGGCTACAAGCCGCGCATCGACACCGAGAAGGCCCTCAACGGCGCGACGCCGTACAAGGACACCTTCGGTGACGCATCGCTCCTGCTCGTCGAGCTGGAGATCCAGCGCTTCTTCTACCAGGGCATCGGCACGGCGGGCCTGGGCCTGTCCGCGGGTTATGGGGAGAAGTACGCCGACGCGAAGCTCGAGGACGGCTCGGCGGCGGCGGACAAGGCGGCGCTGAAGGTGCTGCCCATCCAGCTCAACGGCTTCTACAAGTTCGACTACGCCGCCTTCCGCTGGGGCATCCCGCTGGTGCCGTACGCCAAGCTGGGGCTCGTCTACTCCCCCTGGTGGATGACCAAGGGCAGCGAGACGGAAATCGTGGAGGGCAGCAAGGCCAGCGGTGGCAAGTGGGGCTGGGCGGGCACCGCCGGCGTGTCGTTCCTCCTGGACGTGCTGGAGCCGCGCTTCGCGCGCGACTTCGACTCCGACCTGGGCGTGAACCACTCGTACCTCTTCGCCGAGTACACCCATGCGGATGTGAACAACTTCGGCGGCAAGGGCCTGGTCCTGAGCAGCCGCCGCTGGATGTTCGGTCTGGCGTTGGACTACTAACCGAAAGGCCCATGGCCTCCCGTCCCCGCGCGCTCCCATCCCCGCTTCGGCTGTTCCTCCTGCTGGCCGCGGTGGGGCTGGGACTTTCCGGCTGCCGGGGCCTGAGGCCGGACCTGGGGCCGGAGCGCACGCTGGAGGCGGGGGTGCCGGAGACCTTCGGCTCCACCGCCCCGAAGGCGCCCACCCTCACCTGGGACTTCGGGGACGGCACACCGCCGCGCACGGCCCCGGGCGCAAGCCACGCCTGGGACAGCGCCGGCCGCTACACGGTGCGGGCGCTGGACGGGGACAAGGAGCTGGCCCGGGTGGTCCTCACCGTGGTGCCGCGCCCGGTGCTCCGCGCGGTGCCCCAGGACGCGCAGACGGTGCTGTGGGTGCCCCGCCTTCGCGGCAACGTGGAGGGGCTGGTGGACTTCTACGAGCGGCTGGTGGGCCGGGGCAACGCGCGCCAGACGCTGGGGGAGACGCCGCTCGTGCCGCTGCTCCTGCGCAGCCTGGCGGGAGGCCCATCGGAGGTGGACCCCGAGGAGGGCTTCGGCTTCTTCCTCCTGCCGGACTTCGACGGCGTGGTGGCGCTCTTGGGCGTGACGGACTCGCGGGCGGCGCTCGCGGCCGTGGCGCGCGAGCTGCGCGACGCCGGCCACCAGGTGCTGCCCCGCGAGGACGGCAGCGCGCGCGTGGATCCGGTGGACGGTGGCCGGTCCATGCTGCTGTTCGCGGACCGGGGCTACGTGTACCTCGCGGTGCCGGACTCGCCGGACGCCCCGGAGTCCGGGGAGACGGTGAAGGCGCTGGCGGTGGACGAGTCCCCGGACGTGGAGCGGGTGCGCCGCCGGGTGGAGACGCTGACCGGCCCGGGCCTCTCCGAGAACGCGCTCTTGGGCGAGTTGCGCGGCAAGGTGCGCGACGGCAGCGTGTTCCTCTTCTCCGCGCCGCCGGTGCCGGAGGCGGAGAAGGAGGACATGCCGGTGCGTGGCTTCTTCGGCGCGCTCGCGGTGCAGGCGGATCAGGCGGAGCTGGATGGCTTCCTGTCGTCGTCCCGGCCGCTGCTGGGCGGCACGCGGGGCCCGGCCTCCCAGCTGCTGGGGCGCGCGGCGGTGGGCCCGGTGGCGGCGGCGCAGCTGTCGGTGCCCCCGGAGGAGCTGGCGCGGCTGGTGTTCGGCTCGCCGGAGTCGCCCCGGCGGCAGCGGACGCTGGAGCGCTGGCGCAAGCAGGGGCTGGACGCGGAGCCGCTCTTGAAGGCGCTGCGCGGCGACGTGGCCATGCTCGTCTACTTCGACGCGGCGGCCTTCTTCCGGGCCTTCATCCGGGACCGGCGCCCCGCGCCCAAGGGCACGGTGGTGATGGAGGCGGGCCTCACGGCCGTGCAGCCCGTGCTCCAGCTCATCCAGAAGCAGCTGCAGGACAACGCGCTCGTCTTCCAGAAGGAGGCGCAGGGCAACACCACGCGCTTCCGCACGCGGCTCATGGAGCAGCCGGTGTCGCTCACGCTCACCCCGGAGCGCGCCACGCTGGAGGCGGGCGAGGTGCTCACCGGCCGCGAGACGGGCGACGTGGGCACGACGCTGCGCACGCGCTTCGGCGCGGAGGCGTTCGGCCCGGGCCACCTGTCGCTGATGGTGGACATGGGGCGGCTGCGGGCGGACCTCGCCGGCGTGCGCTCGGTGCCGGGCCTCGGGACGGGGGAGCTCATGGCGAGCCAGGTCCTCGTGACGGCGCTGCTGGAGCGGCTCACCCCGTTCGAGTACGGGTTCCTCGACTTCTCCCCCGTGGACGGCGGCGGGCGGCTCCAGGGCCGCGTCGTGCTGCGCGAACGCTAGGGACTCGCCAGGAGGCTTCAAGGCCATGTCCGTCACGGTGCTGTACTTCGCCGCGGCCCGCGAGCGCGCGGGCCTGTCGCGCGAATCGCTGGAGGTGCCCCCGGGGGCGCGTGTCTCGGACGTGCTCGCGCTGCTGGCCGCGAAGCACCCGCCGCTGGCGCCGCTGCTGCCGCACCTGCGCGTGGCGGTGCAGCAGCAGTTCGTGGGGCTGGACACGCCGGTGTCGCAGGACGCGGAGCTGGCGCTGATTCCGCCCGTGGCCGGCGGGGCGCCTCGGGGCCTCTTCTGCGTGGTGGCCCGGCCGCTCCAGCTCTCGGAGGTCGTGGACGCGGTGGCCTCCGAAGGGGCGGGCGGGCTGGTGACGTTCTCCGGCGCCGTGCGCGACCAGACGAAGGGCCGGCGCGTGCTGCGGCTGGAGTACGAGGCCTACGCGCCCATGGCGGAGGCGAAGCTCGCGGAGATTGGCGACGAGGTGGCCCGGACATGGCCGGGCACGCGGCTGGCCATCATGCACCGCGTGGGGACGCTCGTGCCGGGGGAGCTGGCCGTCGTCATCGCCGCGGCCTCCGCGCACCGCAAGGAGGCCTTCCGGGGCTGCGAGTACGCCATCGAGCGGCTCAAGCAGGACGTGCCCATCTGGAAGAAGGAGTTCTTCGAGGACGGCGAGGTCTGGGTGGGGCTGGGGCCCTGACTAGCGCACGCCAAAGCTCGCGGGGACGTTGACGCGCGCGCCGCCGTCCTGCTTCTGCGCGGCGCGCTCCGCCTCCGTCAGCGGCTTGAGCGGCTGGTCCAACCCCATCTCCTTGCGCCGCGCCTCCTCCTTCTCGTGGGCGACCTGCAGCGCTCTCGCGTTGTTCGCGGCGAGGCGCGCCGGGTCCGGCCCCATGGTGAGGAAGGCGACGGGCGCGCTCAGGAAGAGGATGGCCACGGTGATGAGCCAGGCCACGTCGCGCACGCGGAAGCGGCCCGCGCGCTCCTTCACCACCGACGGCTGCACCAGCAGCCGCAGCTCGCCCTCCATCAGGCGCAGCGTCATGCCCTCCCGCAGCTCCACCGCCGCGCGGCCGGGCGTGCCCGTCAGCTCCTCCGGGCCCACCGGCTGGAAGCTGTCGCCCTTGAGGCTCTTCTCCACGCGCGCCGACGGCGGCACGTGGATGCGCCAGCCCTTCGGCGTGCGCTCGGCCAGGAGGAAGGGCTCCTCCGGCAGCGTGAAGCCGTAGAGGGGCAGGGGGGCCGTCTCGTCGGGCGCGGCGTGCACCTGGGCCAGCTCAGGGCCGTAGCTCCAGGCCTCCGCCAGGGAGGTGCCCCAATACAGCTCGCAGAAGAGTCCACCGTCCGCCACGGGGGCGGAGGGCGCGGAAGGCGTGGCCATGTGGGGCCGGAGCATAAAGCCTTCACGGCCGCCCGGCCCGGCTTCGTGGGGCCTGACGTCCCCTGGACGACGGGCGGCCTGCTCCTCAGGCGCCCGTCAGGTCCTTGAGCAGCGTCTCCAGCGTCTCGAAGTGCAGCGGCTTCACCAGGTGCGCGTCGAAGCCGGCGGCCTTGCTGCGCTGGCGGTCGGACTCCTGGCCGTACCCCGTCACCGCCACCAGCTTCATGGGACGGGGCTCCTCCTGCTGGCGCAGCAGCCGGGCCAGCTCGTAGCCGTCCATCACCGGCAGGCCGATGTCCAGGAGCGCGATTTCGGGGCGGAACGCCTTCGCCGCCTCCAGGCCCGTGGGGCCGTCGTAGGCCACGCGCGTCGTGCACCCCAGGAACTCCAGGGACTCGGAGAGCACGTCCGCCGCGTCCCGGTTGTCATCCACGATGAGCACGCGCGCGCTCACGGAGGTGGGCTCCGGCGGCACCAGCGCGCCGGGCTGCGGCGTGGGCAGCGCGGCGGGGACCTCCGCCTCCAGCGCGGGCAGGCGCACGGTGAAGGTGCTGCCCAGGCCCCGGCCCTGGCTGTGCGCGCTGATGGTGCCCTCGTGCAGCGTCACCAGGCTGCGCGCGATGGCGAGCCCCAGCCCCAGTCCTCCCTGGGAGCGGTCCAGGGCCTGGTGCTCCTGCACGAAGAGGTCGAACACGCGGGGCAGGATGTCCGGCGCGATGCCCACGCCGGTGTCGCGCACGCTCACCACCAGCTCCTGGTCCTCGCGCGTGCCCGTGATGGCGAGGAAGCCGCCCGGCTCCGTGTACTTGGCGGCGTTGGTGAGCAGGTTGGCGAACACCTGCGCCAGGCGCGTGGGGTCGCCGTTCAGGTCCGAGCCGCGCTCGGGCAGCTCCACCTCCAGCGTGTGCTGGCGCTGATCAATGAGCGGGCTCACCTGCTCGATGGCCTTCGCCACCACGTCGGTGAGCGTGACGCGCTCGCGCTTGAGGGTCACCTTGCCCCGGGTGACGCGGCTGACGTCCAGCAGGTCATCCACCATGCGCACCAGGTGCGTCACCTGCCGCTCGATGAGCGTGCGCTCGCGCTCCGCGCCGGTGTCGCCGCGCAGGCGCATCAGCTGGAGCGCGGTGAGGATGGGGGCCAGGGGGTTGCGCAGCTCATGGCCGAGCATCGCGAGGAACTCGTCCTTCGCGCGGTTGGCGGACTCCGCCTCACGCCGCGCGGTGGCCAGCTCCGTCACCTCGAAGACCACGGCGATGATGCTGTCCACCTGGCCCTGCGCGTTGCTCATGGGCTGGTAGACGAAGTCGAAGAACATCTCCTGCGCGGCCTGCGGACCGTGCTGGAAGACGGCGCGCATCGAGCGGCCGATGTACGGCTCGCCCGTCGTGTAGACGCCGTCCAGCAGCTCGTAGAAGCCCTGGTAGGCCAGGTCCGGCATGGCCTCGCGGACGGGCTTGCCCACCACGTTCCGGTTCGCGATGAGCCGGAGGTAGTTCTGGTTGGCGAACTCGAAGACGTGCTCCGGGCCGCGCAGGATGGCGATGCCCACGGGCGCGTGCTGGAAGATGCGCGCCAGCCGCTCGCCGTGCGCGGCCTCCAGCTTGCGGATCCGGGAACGGGTGAGCTGCGCGGTGACGCGCGAGAGCAGGTCTCGCGTGGAGAAGGGCTTCACCAGGTAGTCATCCGCGCCCGCGGTCAGCCCCTCCTCCTGGGCCTCCTCCCCCGCGCGGGCGGACAGGAGGATGACGGGCACCGTGCGGGTGCGCTCGTCGGCGCGCAGGGCCTGGAGCAGCCCGAAGCCGTCCAGTCCGGGCATCATCACGTCGGACAGGATGAGGTCCGGAGGGCGCGCGAGCGCGGCCTGGAGCGCGGCCTCGCCGTCCGCCACCATCTCCACCGTCCAGTGGGCGCCGAGCAGCCGGCCCACGTACTCGCGCATGTCCGCGTTGTCGTCCGCGAGCAGCACGCGCCCGCGCTCCTCCAATCCCAGCGCGTCCACGCCGGCGGGCTCCGGAGGCCCGCTGTCCTCGTCGGGCGTGGAAGGCACCTCCTTGAGCCACCCCAGGGCGTCGCGCACGTAGGGGTCCGCGCTCGCGGGCAGCGAGCGCTGGCTCGGCATGGACGTCACGTGCTCCCGCGGCAGGTGCGCGAAGCCCGTGGGGATGCACACGGTGAAGGTGGTGCCGCGCTCCAGCTCGCTCTGGACCGTGAGCGTTCCGCCGTGCAGCCGCACCAGCTCGTGCACCAGCGCCAGGCCGATGCCGGACCCTTCGTGGGAGCGCGCGCGGGCGCCGTGCACGCGGTGGAAGCGCTCGAAGAGGCGCGGCAGCTCGTGCGCGGGGATGCCGGTGCCCGTGTCGGTGACGCGCAGCTCGATGTGCCCGTCCCGCAGGGCCTGCGCCACGGTGATGGTGCCGGTGAAGGTGAACTTCAGCGCGTTGGAGACGAGGTTGAGGACGATCTTCTCCCACATCTCGTGGTCCACCCAGGCCGGCTCCGGAAGGGGCGGGCAGTCCACGTCGAGCACCAGCCCCGCGCGCTCGATGGCGGAGCGGAAGGCGCTGGCGAGCCCGGCGGTGAGCGCGGCCAGGTCGGTGGGCTCGTAGGTGGCGCGCACGCGGCCGGCCTCGATGCGCGCGAAGTCCAGCAGCGTGTTGACCAGCTTGCGCAGGCGCACGCCGTTGCGGTGCACCGTCTCCAGCGCGTCGCCCTGGAGCGCGCGCTCGGGGCTGGCGAGCGCGTCCTCGGTGGGGCCCAGCAGCAGCGTGAGCGGCGTGCGCAGCTCGTGGCTGATGTTGCTGAAGAAGGCCGTCTTCGCGCGGTCGAGCGCGGCGAGGGCCTCCGCGCGCTGCCGCTCTTCTTGATAGGCGCGCGCGTTGGCGACCGTGGCGGCGACGTGCTCGGCGGTGGCCTGGAAGAAGGCGTGGTAGGGCGCGTCCAGCAGCCGCCGGGGGCTGACGCCGCCCACGAGGAAGCCGGACGGCCGCGACTGGCCGGGCCGCGTCAGGGGGCGCACCACGGCGAGCGCTGGCGGCGTGTTCCAGCGGCCTCCGGGCAGGGCGGAGAGGCGCGGGCCCAGGTCCTTCACGACGATGGCGCCACCGGTGCGCGCGGCCTCGGCGAAGGGCCAGTCGGTGCCGGACTCGGCGGAGAGGGATTGCTGCGTGGGCAGCGCGGCCAGGACGGTGTCGGACAGACGGGTGCCGCCCGCGAGGCGCGCGGTGACGCCGTCCGCGTCCAGCAGGTAGAGCAGGCTGAAGGGCAGGTCCAGGTCGTTGCCCTCGAGCACCTCCAGGCTGGCGTGGCACGCCTGCTCCGGGGACTTCGCATCCGCGGAGCGGGCCGCCAGGTCGCGCAGCATCCGCAGCTGCCGGTCGTGCTGCACCTCCTGCGTCGTCTCGCGCACGGTGACGAGCACGCCGCCCACGCCGCCCTCTTCGTCGGGGATGGGGCTGTACGAGAACGTGTGGAACGTCTCCTCGATGAACCCGCGGCTGGTGAGGAACAGCGCCAGGTTCTCGCTCCAGGTGGCGGGGCCTCCGTTCAGCACGCTCCGCGCCATGGGGCCGATGACGTCCCAGATGTCCGGCCAGATTCTTTCGCCCGGCGCGCCCATGGAGGCCGGGTGCTTGTGGCCGAGCACCGGCCGGTACGCGTCGTTGTAGATCTGGATCATCTCCGGGCCCCACCACATGAGCATGGGGAACCGGTTGTGGAGCACGACGCCCACCATCGTCTTCAGGCTGATGGGCCAGTCGCGTGAAGGACCCAGCGGCGTGCGGGACCAGTCCAGCGAACGCACCAGCTCACCCATCTCATCGCCGCCCGCGAAGTGACGCTCATCGGAAGAGGAGAGGGTCGGGGGCAGGGGCTGGGGCATGCAGGAGCTCTAGGTCGGTTCGAGGTGGAAACGGGTCCTGGCTTCTAGTGGCGCACACGCGGCCGTGCAATCAACGAGGTTGAACGCAACCATGCGGCACCTGCCATCCAGCAGGCGCTCGGTTCCAGGCTGGATGCCAGCAGGGCAGGCGGGCGGCCGTCTCAGGGAGGCGAGGGCGCCACGACGCGCGCGGCGCCCGCGTCCGGAGCCAGCAGGGGCACGGCGGTCCCGGACGTGCCCGCGTCCGGAGCGAGAGGCGCGGTGGCGGTCCCGGACGTGCCCGCGTCCGTGACCGGAGGTGCGGCAACGGCCACGGGAGCGCCCGCATCCGGAGCGACGGGGGCTACCGTCGCGAGGGGTTCGCCCGCCGGAGCCTTCGTCCCGATGTTTGGCGCCTCCTGCGACGGCAGCGCGCGGCGGATCTCCGCGCCCGCGGTGGCCAGGATGCCAATGGACAGGAAGAGGAACCCGGCCGTCTGCGCCACCGTCTCCACGCGCGGCGGGATGCGCCGGCCGCTCACCGCCTCGATGGCGAGCAGCAGCATCCGGCCTCCGTCCAGTCCCGGCACCGGCACCAGCGTCAGCATCGCCAGCGCCACGGAGGCCGCCACCAGCGCGCGCACCAGCGCATCCACCCCGGACGCGGTGGAAGACGCCACGTCGGAGGACTCCTGGCGCATCAGCGCGCCCGGCCCGGCGCGGCCCGCGGCATGGGGCCCGCGCACCATCGCCCCCAGCGTGGACAGCGCCTCGGACGCCACGCGTCCGGTGTGCACCAGCGACTGGGTGAAGGCCTCGCCGGGCGCGTGCGTGCGGAACACGTACTGCTGGCTCACGCCAATGCGCCCCGCGCCGCGCTCGTCCGCCCGGGGCCGCACCGTCACCGTGCGCGGCTCGCCGTGCCGGTCCACCGACAGCGCCAGCTGCCCGCCCACGCCGTCCGCCACGCGCGTGACGAAGTCCGACCAGCTCTCCAGCGGCTTGCCGTCCACGCCCACCAGCCGGTCTCCGGGAAGCAGCTGCGCCCGCGCCGCCTCGGAACCCGGCACCACCGTGCCCACCGTCAGCGGCACCACCACGTGCGTCCCGGACGAATACAGCGCGAACAACAACCCCAGCGCGACCGCGTAGTTCGCCAGCGGCCCCGCCAGGATGATGGCCATCCGCTTGAGGGGCCCCAGGTTTCCGAAGCCCGACGTGTCCTCCTCCGCGGAGCGGTGCGGGTTCATCCCCTGCAGGTTCGCGGACGCGCCCAGCGGCACCGCGCCCAGCACGAACTGCGTCCCGCCCAGCCGGAACGACAGCAGCGGCGGGCCGAAGCCCACGGTGAAGCGCGGCACCCGCACGCCCAACAGGCGCGCGGCCACCAGGTGCCCCAGCTCATGCACGATGAGCAGCGCCCCGAGCGCCAGGAGGACGAACAGGTAGTGCATCCGCGAAGGCCCGTACCGCCTACAGCTTGCGGCGCTTCCCGGTGCGCTTGTACGTCAGGTAGTCCGACAGGATGGTGCCGTGGTCGAAGCACAGGTCCTTGGGCAGCGCGTCCACGGTGAACGTCTTCGCCTCCGCCGCGTCGTCCGCGCCCACCGGCTCGCCCGTCGCCTTCGCGATGAACACCGTCGAAATCGTGTGCAGGCGCGGGTCCCGCTTCGGATCCGAGTAGCTGAAGAACTGCTCCTCCAGCGTCACGTCCAGGCCCGTCTCCTCCTTGGCCTCGCGGATGGCCGCCTTGTCCAGGGGCTCGCCCTCGTCCACGAAGCCGCCTGGCAGCGCCCAGCCCACGGGCGGGTTCGCGCGGCGGATGAGCACGATGCGCTCGCCGGACAGCTCGATGATGCAATCCACGGTGGGTTTGGGGTTGCGGTATTCAGGCATGGCGTCGCACTCTACCCAAAGCCCCCCGCCGAGCGCCCGTTCCGGATGCCTCCCGTGGGCGATGGTGCGTGCCGTGTCTACCCTGCGACGCCTGTGCCTCACCGCCCTCCTGGCCTCCACCCTGGCGGGCTGCCTGCCCTACAGCCAGAACGAGGGCGAGTACGAGCTCTTCCCCACGGAGACGCTGCGCGACGACTGCGGCCTGCTGGAGAAGTTCCAGGGCAACCTCCAGCTGAGCCTCCAGATCTCCGGCCGCGTGGTGCGCGCGGACTTCGGCGTGCAGAACATGCAGCTGCTCGGCTACTTCCTGGAGGACGGCGAGGCCTTCACCGCCGACGGCAGCGTGGCCAACGTCAGCACCGTCGTCGACGGGACGAATGAGTGCCTGCTCGACCAGGTCCGCGTGCACCTGGACGCGACCACCCGGTGCGCCACCGAGTTCAATGGGCAACTGCGCCTCACCTACGACGCCAACAACAACACCGCCTGCACCTGCGAGCTGTGGCTCCGCTTCGACGGCGTTCAGGGGAACACCCGCTGCGAAGGGAACCCTTGAGATAGCGCGGAGGGCTTCCTACAACAGGAGGGCTGTTCCCACGCTTCAGCTGGAGGAACGCCCATGGCAGACCCGCAGGAAATCGTCTCGGTCCTGACCGAGTCCCGCGTCTTCCCCCCGCCCAAGGAGTTCTCCGAGCGGGCCCACATCCGCGGCATGGAGGACTACCAGCGGCTGTGGGACGAGGCCGCGAAGGATCCGGACAGGTACTGGGGCGACCGCGCCCGCGAGGAGCTCTACTGGAAGGAGCCCTTCCAGACGGTGCTGGACTGGAAGCCGCCCCACGCGCGCTGGTTCGTCGAGGGGAAGACCAACCTCGCCTACAACTGCCTGGACCGGCACCTGCCGAAGCTGAAGGACAAGCCCGCCATCCTCTTCGAGGGCGAGCCGGGCGACCGCCGGAGCATCACCTACGGAGAGCTGTCCGGGCAGGTGAACCGGCTGGCCAACGGCCTCAAGTCGCTGGGCGTGAAGAAGGGCGACCGCGTGGGCATCTACCTGCCCATGGTGCCGGAGGCCGCCGTCGCGATGCTCGCGTGCGCGCGGCTGGGCGCGGTGCACTCCGTCGTCTTCGGCGGCTTCTCCTCGGAGGCGCTCCAGGACCGCATGAAGGACGTGGGCGCCAGGGTGCTGCTCACCGCGGACGGCGGCTGGCGCAAGGGCGCGGTGGTGCCGCTGATGAAGAACGTGGAGGCCGCGCTCCCGAACGTCCCCGGCCTCGAGAAGGTCGTCGTCCTCACGCGCACCGGTGACGGCAAGCTGCCGGAAGGTCCGAAGTTCGTCGCCTGGGACGCGCTGGTGAAGGGCCAGTCCGACGTGTGCGAACCGGAGTGGGTGGAGAGCGAACACCCGCTGTTCGTCCTCTACACGTCCGGCTCCACCGGGAAGCCCAAGGGCGTGCTGCACACCACGGCGGGCTACGCGATGAACGCGTCGCTCACCACGCGCTGGGTGTTCGACCTGCGCGACGACGACGTCTACTGGTGCACCGCGGACGTGGGCTGGGTGACGGGCCACACGTACGTCGTCTACGGCCCGCTGATGAACGGCGTCACCACCATCATCTACGAAGGCGCGCCCACGCAGCCGGGGCCGGACCGCTTCTGGGACATCATCGAGCGCTACAAGGCCACCATCCTCTACACCGCGCCCACCGCCATCCGCGCCTTCATGCGCCTGGGCGATGAGCCGGTGAAGAAGCACGACCTGTCCTCGCTGCGCCTCCTGGGCAGCGTGGGCGAGCCCATCAACCCCGAGGCGTGGATGTGGTACCGCGACGTCATCGGCGGGGGGCGCTGCCCCGTGGTGGACACGTGGTGGCAGACGGAGACGGGCTGCATCATGGTCTCACCGCTGCCCGGCGCCACGCCCACCAAGCCCGGCTCGGCCACCTTCCCGCTGCCCGGCATCCACGCCGAAATCCTGGACCGCGACGGCAAGCGCGTGCCCAAGGGGCAGGGCGGGCTGCTCTTCGTGACGAAGCCCTGGCCGTCCATGCTGCGCACCGTGTACGGGGACCCGGAGCGGTACGTGAGCACGTACTTCAGCGAGCTGCCCGGCATGTACTTCACCGGCGACGGCGCGCGCACGGACCCGGACGGCTACGTGTGGCTGATGGGGCGCGTGGACGACGTGGTGAACGTCGCGGGCCACCGCCTGGGCACCGCGGAGGTGGAGAGCGCGCTCGTGGCGCACCCGAAGGTGGCCGAGGCCGCGGTGGTGGGCCGCCCGGATGACCTGAAGGGCACGGCGCTGGTGGCCTTCGTGACGCTCAAGCAGGGGAACGCTCCCTCGGACGCACTCAAGAAGGAGCTGGCCGTGCACGTGGGCAAGGAGATTGGTGCCATCGCGCGGCCGGATGAGATCCGCTTCGCGGAAGGGCTGCCCAAGACGCGCTCGGGGAAGATCATGCGCCGGCTCTTGCGCGACGTGGCCGCGGGCAAGCAGTCCTCGCAGGACACCACCACGCTGGAGGACCTCAACGTGCTGGCGGCGCTGCGCCAGAACGACGAGTAGCCCTCACGGCCGTCCCTCAAGGGTCCTTCGCGTCCTTCTGGGGGCGGCCGTACTTGTCCTTCACCTGATCCCGGTCCGCCTTGCTCCACCAGATGCGGGAGCTCCACAGGGCGGGCCCCAGGACGACCGTGAGGACGAAGAACACCACCAGGCCCACCACGATCTCCGTCACGGCTTCCTCCAGCGGGAGCCTCCGGGGCTGGGACGGCCCCGGGGCGCGAAAAGCCAACCCTAGCGTCCCCGTCCGGGCGGTGCCATCCAGCGTGAGGGCCGGGAAGTAGCGGGGCGCTCGGTGTCCATCGGCTTCACGCATGGTGTCGTGCGGCAGGGGCCCGGGTGCCCGACGGTCGGGCAACCTGTCCGGGCGGGCAGCGGGCGGCGGTCCTGCTAGATTGCGCCGCCATGAACCGATTCCCTTCCATCCTCTTCACCGCGCTGCCGCTGACTGCGGTGCTGGTGGCCCCCGTCGTCGCGGACGCCTGCACCAGCATGCTGGTGACGAAGGGCGCCACGACGGACGGCTCCACGTTCATCACCTACGCGGCGGACGCGCACGAGCTGTACGGCGAGCTTTACTACACGCCCGCGCGCCGCCACGCGGCCGGCGCCATGCGCGACGTGATGGAGTGGGACACCGGCAAGTTCCTGGGCCGCATCAAGCAGCCGGCCGCCACGTACTCCGTGGTGGGCAACATGAACGAGCACCAGCTCTCCATCAGCGAGTCCACGTTCACGGGCCGCAAGGAGCTGGAGGGGCCCGCGGGCATCATCGACTACGGCTCGCTCATCTACATCGCGCTGGAGCGCGCGAAGTCCGCGCGCGAGGCCATCCAGGTGATGACGGACCTGGTCGCCGAGTACGGCTATGCCTCCACCGGTGAGACGTTCTCCATCGCCGACCCGAAGGAGGCGTGGCTCCTGGAGATGATTGGCAAGGGTGAGGGCCAGAAGGGCGCGGTGTGGGTGGCCCGGAAGCTGCCGGACGGCGCCATCTCCGCGCACGCCAACCAGTCGCGCATCCGCCAGTTCCCGCTCAACGACAGCGCCACCACGCTGTACGCGCCGGACGTCATCTCCTTCGCGCGCGCGAAGGGCTGGTACAAGGGCGCGGACAAGGACTTCAGCTTCGCGGACACGTACCACCCGCTGGACTTCGGCGGGCAGCGCTTCAGCGAGGCGCGCGTGTGGAGCATCTTCCGCCGCGCGGCCCCGTCCCTGAAGCTGGGCGTGGAGTACGCGGACGGCGCGGACACCACGAAGCGGCTGCCCCTGTGGGTGAAGCCGGACAAGAAGGTGTCCGTGCAGGACGCCATGGCGCTCATGCGCGACCACTTCGAGGGCACGCCGCTGGACATGTCCAAGGACGTGGGCGCGGGGCCCTACGCGGTGCCCTACCGCTGGCGCCCCATGACGTGGGACGTGGACGGCAAGAGCTACGTGCACGAGCGCGCCATCTCCACGCAGCAGACGGGCTTCTCCTTCGTCGCGCAGATGCGCTCGTCGCTGCCGGACGCCATTGGCGGCGTGCTCTGGTTCGGCGTGGATGACACCTTCACCACCGTCTACACGCCCATGTACGCGGGCATCCGGCAGGTGCCGAAGAACTTCGCGCAGGGCGTGGCCAGCCGCGGCGAGTTCTCCTGGGACTCGTCCTTCTGGGTCTTCAACTGGGTGTCGAACCAGGCCTACGGGCGCTGGAGCGACATGATTGTCGACGTGCAGAAGGCGCAGGGGGACCTGGAGGGCCAGTTCCTGGCGGATCAGGCCAACGTGGAGAGCATCGCGCAGGTGCTCTACAAGCGGACGCCGGAGCAGGCCCGCCAGTACCTCACCGAGTATTCCCTGCAGCAGGGCGACAAGGTCCACGCGCGCTGGCGCAAGCTGGGCGAGCAGATGCTGGTGAAGTACATCGACGGCAACGTGCGCGACGCCACCGGCAAGGTGGGCCACCCGCGCTACCCGGACGCGTGGTACCGCCGCATCGCGGCCGACAACGGCAAGATGCTGGAGTCGCGTGAGAAGCCGGAGCCGAAGCCCGTGGCCGCGCCGGTCCCCGCCGCCCCGGCCCAGCCCGCGGCCCCCGCGCAGCCCGCGGCGAAGCCGACGGTCGCTCCGGCGCCCTGAAGCCCCTGGAAGACCCGTCGCGCGGGTGTCCGTTGTGGGACCCGCGCGCCGGGCGCGCATGTTCTCGCGTGTGTCGGTGGGTGGCTTGTGGCAGTGAGGGCCCGGGCGGAAGGACTCGCCCGTTCCGGAGGACGGTTCCTTGAGTGACGCCCCCACCGCGACGGTCCCCCTGCCGTTCCGGGATGAAGAGCTGGCGGACTTCCTTGAGCGGACCAGCCGCACGTTCGCGCTGGCCATCCCGCTGCTCGAAGAGCCCCTGCGCCGGGAGGTGGGCCTCGGCTACCTCCTCCTGCGCGTCGCCGACACGCTGGAGGACGCCGCCCCCTGGACGCGCGACGAGCGGCGCCAGGCGCTGGCCGCCTTTGAAACCCTGCTCGAGGAGCCCCCGGGCGCGGACGCGGAGGCCCTGTCGCGCGAGTGGCTGACGCGTCCTCCCAGCGAGAACGCGGGCTACCTGGACCTCCTCGCGAGCACCCCCACGCTGCTGGCCAGCCTGGACGCGCTGCGCCCGGAGGCCGGCGCCATCCTCCGCCACTTCGTGCGCAAGACGGTGCAGGGCATGGGGCAGGTGCTGGCGGGCGCCTCCGAAGGGGGTCTGCTGCGGCTGGAGTCGCTCCAGGCCCTGCGTGACTATTGCTACATCGTGGCGGGACTGGTGGGCGAGCTGCTCACGGAGCTGTTCGTCCTGGATCCGCGCCTCGCGCCGTACGCGCCGAACCTGCGCTCCCTGGCCCCGCTGTTCGGCGAGGGGCTGCAGCTGGTCAACATCCTCAAGGACGCGCGGCAGGACCGGAAGGAAGGCCGCGTGTGGCTGCCGGACGGGGTCCAGCTCCAGGACGTGGAGCGGCTGGCGGGTGAGGACCTGGTCGCGGCCGCGCGCTACGTGCGGGCCCTGCACCTGGCCGGGGCGCCCCGGGACGTGCTCGCCTTCACCACGCTGCCGCTGCTGCTGGCCCAGGCCACGCTGGAGCTGCTGGTGCGCGACGGCGCGGGCGCCAAGGTGTCGCGCGCGGTGGTGTCCGCCCAGCTGAACACCCTCCTGGCCGCGCTCGACCGGGGCATGCTCCCGGAGGCCGTGGAGGCGCTCGCCGGGCCCGTGCCGGGAGGCCCCTGAAAAGCGTTGGCTGGGAAGCAACTCCTGGGCACTGACGCCGGATAATTCCGGTGCAGGTGTTCCCCCTCTGGAGTCGTGTCCCCCATGAACTGCGCCCGCTCGGCCCCGGCGGTCATCGTCTACTTCCCCGCGCGTTCTGAGGCGGCGCCCCTGCGGGTACACCGCCGCGCGGCGCGGCTGGAGCGGCAGGCCCAGGGGGGAGGCCTGCCGTTCGCCGCCACGCGTCAGCGCGGGCTGTGGACGTTCCATACGCCGGCGGGGCCGGAGCGGTGGCTGCCCGGCCGGGTGCGCGGACAGGACCGGATGCATGCGTTCCTGGTGGAGGTGCTGGGCTTCGGCGCGCACATCCAGGCGTATGACGTGGCGGCGGACACGCGCAGCGACTCGCTGCCCGGGCACCCGGACTTCGCGAAGAACTTCGACCTGTTCCTCCACCACTACGCGGGGGCGCTGCTCAAGCACGCGGCGCCGGAGGTGGCCTTCGGCCGCGCGCTGGGGCAGGTGGTGATGCTCAACGGCCAGCAGTGGGCCGGGCTGGGCTTCACGCTGACGGACGCCGGCCAGCGGCTGGTGGACGCGTGGCTCGCGGAGCAGGGCGTGGTGCTCAGCGCTCCCGCTTGAGCCCTTGTCCGGTGCACGCCAGCCCGCCTGCCTTCGGAGGGGGCCTCGGGAGACCCTGGGCGGACGGCGGGAGTCCGGATATGGGTAGGGCGATGACTGCCCTGGCCTACCCCATGCCGCTGTGTGTCGCGCCGATGATGGACTGGACGGACCGGCACTGCCGGTACTTCTTCCGGCTCATCTCCCGCCACACGCTGCTCTACACGGAGATGGTGACCACGGGCGCGGTGCTCCACGGCAAGCGCGACCGCCTGCTGGGCTTCACGCCCGCCGAGCACCCGGTGGCCCTCCAACTGGGCGGCTCCGAGCCCGCGGACCTGGCCGCCTCCGCGCGCATTGGCGAGGAGTGGGGCTACGACGAGATCAACCTCAACGTGGGCTGCCCCAGTGACCGCGTGCAGTCCGGCCGCTTTGGCGCGTGCCTGATGGCGGAGCCGGACCTCGTCGCCCGCGGTGTCGCCGCCATGCGCGAAGCGGTGCGCATCCCCGTGACGGTGAAGTCGCGCATCGCCATCGACGACCTGGAGGAGTGGCCCACGCTGGAGGACTTCGTGCGGCGCGTCTCCGCGGCGGGCTGCACGCGCTTCATCGTGCACGCGCGCAAGGCATGGCTGCAGGGCCTGTCCCCCAAGGAGAACCGGGACGTGCCCCCCCTGCGCTACGACCTGGTGCACCGGCTCAAGGCGGAGTTCCCGCACCTGGACATCAGCCTCAACGGCGGCATCAAGACGCTGGACGCGGCGGCGGAGCACCTGGGCCGCGTGGACGGCGTGATGATGGGCCGCGCGCCCTACGAATCCCCCTACCTCCTGGCGGACGCGGACCGGCGCTTCTTCGGAAGCACGCAGGCCCCGCTCACGCGGCACGAGGTGGTGGACGCGATGCTGCCGTACATCGAAACGCAGCTGAGCCAGGGGGCGCCGCTGGGCGCCATCACCCGGCACATGCTGGGCCTCTTCCAGGGACTGCCCGGCGCGCGCGCCTGGCGCCGGCACCTGAGCGAGAACGCCCACAAGGACGGCGCGGATCCGGAGCTCGTGCGCGTGGCCGCCGCGAAGGTGCCTCGCGACGCGGGCCTCCAGGCCGTGGCCTGATTCAGCGCTTTGGCACGGTGGTGCAGCACCCGGAGCGCGCGCAGCGGACCCAGCCCTGGTCCTGGCAGAGCTGATCATTCGTGCACGCGGGGCCCTGGCCCGGCTGCCCGCAGGTGGAGGACGGTCCGCCGCCCGGGTCGAAGGGCTTCGCGGCTTGAATCTTCACGGTGGGGCAGCGGGGCTGCGAGCCATTGCCCACGCAGCTGTTGGTCCCGCCGCTCTTCACGTTCCCCGGACACGTCATGCGCGCGGCGGGGCGCCGCTGATCATCCACGGAGAAGCAGACGCCCACCTCCGTGAGGTTGCAGCCTGAATCGCAAGCGAACGCCACGCTGTCACCCTGGCCGAACGAGGCGCGCAGCTCCTCCAGCGCCACGCTGCCGCCGACGTTGTCCGTGATCGCGGCCGGCGTCCCCTGGTCGCCCGGCAATGACAGCAGCGCGTCGATGTTGCTCTGGAAATAGGTCCTCGCATCCATCCCCGTGCAGCTGCCGTGCTTGGGCCATTCATGGTTCGCGAGGAAGAAGTTGTCCGTGACGAAGCCCGGGCCGTAGGTGCCCATGGCGGGTGGAATCGTGGCGGGGTCCGGGAAGCACCGCGAGGGGGCGTTGCTGCCCTGACATTCGCAGAGCCCGCCACAGTATGCCGGGTAGGTGCATTTGTTCTCCTGCGCCTCCGCGTCGGTGAACTGCGGCCACAGCCCGTGGATCGTCAGGTGCGTCCCGCCGAAGGTGCCCTCCAGGTGTTCGCACTCCTCCTTGTCCGGATGGGTCCGGCAGAAGGTGGGCGCCCAGGTCAGCGCGAGCAGGTACGCGCCAAAGCGTGGCGTGGCGCACGCGCCCCCTTCCTTCGCGGTCGCGTCGGCCTTGAAGCAATTGCAGGCGGTGGCCTGGGCCCGTCCGAACTCGAACTCGATGGCTTCCGGCTTCGCCAGGTGGAGCGGCCGGGCGGTGGCGGTGGGCGGCGTGGGAGGCGGCGCGGGAGGCGGCTCGGAATGCGTGCGGCATCCCTGCGCGACAACGAGACACGCCCACAGGGCAAGGCGCGACGGAAGGCGCATGGCTCGACTCCCCCTTGGTACCAGGTCGACTGCGGCACGAAGGTACGGAGGTGGGGACGGGCGCTACACCCCGTGCTCCAGTCCACCGCCGTGTCCGGGCCCGGACCCTTTCCTCCAGCGCGCGCGGCCCCCAGTTTTCCTCTTGGGACCCATTCACCCGGAGGAGTCACACCATGGCACGCGCCATCATCAAGAAGGCCAACGAGGCGGACGAGCGCCGGCCCTTCATTTCGCACGGAGAGGCCACCATCCTGAACCTGGGAGCACTCAGCATTGGCCGGGGCCACTTCGAGCCCGGCTGGCAATGGTCGCAGCACGTGAAGCCCATCGCGGGCACGGAGAGCTGCGAGGTGGTCCACACCCTCAGCGTCCTGTCCGGGCGGATGCACATCCAGATGGAGGACGGTCAGGAGCTGGACCTGGAGCCGGGCGACGTCGCCTTCGTTCCGTCAGGCCATGACGCCTGGGTCGTGGGCGATGAGCCCTGCCGCGTCGTCGACTTCACCGGCGCGGAGGACTACGCCGTGGCCAGGGGCGGCAAGCAGGAGGAACCCACGCAGCCGTCCCTCCAATAGCCCCCGCGAGCAGGCGAGGCGCTTCAGCGGACGCCCAGCCGCGCCAGCAGCGTGTCGACCATGCCGGTGACGCGGAATTGATCCAACCAGTCATCCACGTCGGTGATGCCCGTGACGGCCGCGTACCGGCGCAGCACGTCCGCTGCCTGGAGCGCGGTGTGCAGGCCGAGCAACTCGAACAGGTGCGGGCGTCCGCGCTGATACAGCGCCGTGTCCAGGCGCTTCCAGGGCTCCAGCCACGCGGGCTCCTCCAGGGGCCAGATGGCCGCGCGGCCCGCCTGTGAATGCGTCCGGTCGAGGATGGCATTGGCGGCGCGGCGGCCCGCCTCGCACGCTCCCTCCATGGAGGCCAGGTCCGTGTGCGTGCGGACGAAATCCCCCGCGAGGCAGAGGTTGGGAATGGCGCTCGCGGCCTCCGGACGCACCTCCCAGGAGCCGGGCGGATGGACCAGCAGGCCGGACGAGTTGAGCGGCGGCAGCCCCTTGGCGTAGTCCAGGTCCGAGTCCAGGTGGAAGGAGTGCAGCAGCTCGTCCGTCAGCACCTGCTCCTCCGCGTCCCTGCCGTTGAGCGCGGCCTTGAGCTGTCCCCAGACCTCCGTCTTGATCTCCTCCGGCGTGCAGTCCTTCGCGCGCTTCGGAACGAACGTGCCGGGCGTGTTCCAATCCGAGATGTCGATGGACAACAGCCCGCCCACCTGTCCGTCCCCGAACTGGCGCCGGAACAGGCCCAGCTCGCGCCAGAACTGCGGCTGCGAGATGGACGTCAGTGCCCACGGCGAGTCCGGATAGAAGGTGTGGCCGCGCACCAGCGGCACGTCCTCGTAGAGGAAGAACTGGATGCCCACCATCCAGGACACCAGCTCCTCCACGTTGGCCGCGCGCAGCCGCGCCAGCGCCGGGTCCAACGCGGCCAGCTCCGGCGTGATGAGGGCATGCGCCGCTTCCAGGGGCACCGCGAGCACGTAGTGGTCGGCCGCGCGGAACTCGCTGTTGGCGAAGCGGATGCCGGAGATGCGGCCGCTCGCGACGTCGAAGCCGGTGCAGCGGGTGCCCGCGTGGAACTGGACGCCCAGGCCGCGCAGGTGGGCGACCCAGGGGTCCAGCCACATCTGGCTGGTGGGGCCGCCCATCGTCCGGTCGTTGTTCACCCCGCTCTGCGCGAAGTCGAGGATGAGCTGCATGGAGATGGCGCCAATCGTTCGCGCGGATCCCCGCTTCGGGTCCATGGCGACCATCGTGCGCGGCACGGCCCGCAGCTGCCGCTGGAACTTCGGCGAGTACAGGTCGCCCTGCGCGAAGTCCCACCACGACAGCTGCTCGTACTGGCCAAACCGGCGCGCTTCGCTGGATGAGAGGAATTGAAGGATCTTGAGGCTGTGGAGGCTGCTGTCGGCCTGGTCGATGTCCAGCTTCTGGAAGAACAGCTCCAGCGCTTCCAGCACGTCGTACGGCTTGTCCAGCCGGCGGCGGGAGAAGCGGTACCACGTGTCCTCGTCGATGAGCGCGATGGCGCTCTCCGTGGTGGCCCGGAGGTGAGAATCCACGGTGGGGGTGGCCACACCGGGAACCGCGGGCGTCCGCTGCATCATGTCGATGACGTGGCGGTAGAAGCGCGGGTAGAAGCGGAAGCCGTGCTCGCCCGGCAGATCGCGCCGCCCGTCCGTCCCCGTACCGGCCACGGGCTGCGAGCGCGCCTTCCCGCCCCAGGTCGTCCGCGTGTCGAAGACGTGGACCTCGAAGCCACGCTCCACCAGTTCGTGCGCGGCCGTCAGACCCGCGACTCCGCCTCCCACCACGATGACGCTGGGCATGCAGTTCCTCCGGCCGTCGGCTGTGTACTCAAGCGAGCGTCGCGCATGAGCCGGCGAGTCCGCATCACCCCGGAGTGCGAGTGAGTGTCTTGGACAAACGTACGAGACGCACTGTGTTGGGTGTGGATGGAATTGAAACATGTAACTCGGGACAGGCGAGAGATGTCTCCATCTGTCGATGTCTGTCATCCAACCCGGGACGTCCTGCTCTGACTCCGAGCGCCGCCTGCCCGCTGATTCCAACTGAGCGTGAAATCAGCGGTGAGGTTGTTTCCTTTTGTTTAATTGGATACTGTTGATTTCTCGATTGATTCCTCGCCTGGGGGTCGGCCCACCTTCATGGCAATGCCTTGCATCTTGAGGAAGGGGGGCGCGTGTCGCTGTTCCTGAAGGACCCTCCAGCTGTCCCCATGCGTGCGCGGATGGCCCTTCGCTCCCGGAGCGGAAGGTGACGACAGGCCCGGGGGACATGTCGTCGGAAACCACCGCGGAATGGCAGAAGGTGCTGGCCGTCTTCGCGGACGAGGCGGAGGGGCTGGTCTCCTCCATGGAAGAGAACCTCATCGCGCTCGAGGTCTCTCCGGCGGAAGGGCTGCTCCAGGACATCCTGCGCGGGGCCCACACGCTGAAGGGCGCGGCGGGGTCGCTCGGCTTCCAGGCCGTGACGGACTACACGCACGGCGTCGAGGACCTCCTCCAGGCCCTGCTCGACGGGCGCCTTGCCCCGGACGAAACGCGGGTGTCGCTGCTGCTCGGCGCGATGGACCACCTTCGCGAACTGTCCCGGGCGTCGCTCGCGGGCGTGGACTCGCTGGGCGCGGTGCACCAGGCCCACCTCGTCCGGCTGCGCGAGGGCATCGTCGCGGGGGCCCCCACGGCGGCGCCGTCCCTCCCCATCGCCCTGCCGCGCCTGCCGGAGCCGCGCAGCTCGGGGCGGGGCCGCGCGCGCATGGACCTGGAGCGCCTGGACCGCATCGTCACGCTCACCGCGGAGCTGTCCGTGGCGCGCGGCCGGATGGCGCAATTCCTGTCCCGCGCGGAGGAGTCCGGGGCCCACTGGGAGGACGCGCTCAACCAGCAGCGGGAGATGGACCCGCTCTTCGAGGCGCTCCAGGAAGAGGTGATGAAGGTGCGGATGGTCCCGGTGGGACCGCTGTTCCGTCAGCACCTGCGCACCGTGCGCGACCTGGCCCGCTCCCAGCAGAAGCTGGCCCAATTGGAGCTGGAGGGCGAGGACGCCACGCTGGACACCGCGGTGCTGGACGCGCTGCGCGACCCGCTGCTCCACCTGCTGCGCAACGCGCTGGACCACGGCATTGAAACGCCGGACCAGCGGCGGGCCGCGGGCAAGGACCCCCGGGGCCGCCTGCGGCTCAAGGCCTACCATGACGCCGGCAGCGTGGTGGTGGAGCTGTCCGACGACGGCCGGGGCATCCAGCGCGAGCGCGTCCGCGAGCGCGCGCGGCAGCGGGGGCTGGTCGCGGCGCCCGAGCGGCTGCGCGATGACGAGCTGTTGCGCCTCATCTTCGAGCCCGGCTTCTCCACTGCCACCGAGGTGACGGAGCTGTCCGGCCGCGGCGTGGGCATGGACGTGGTGCGCCGGGACATCGAGGCCCTGCGCGGCTCCGTGTCCATCCAGAGCCAGGAGGGGCAGGGCACCACGCTGACGCTGCGGCTGCCGCTCACGCTCGCCGTCATCCAGGGCTTCGCCATGGGCGTGGGGGACCAGGTGTACGTCGTCCCCATCGAGGGCGTGCAGGAGTGCATGGAGGTCCCCGCCGGCGAGCGCACGTCGGAGGCGGCGGGAGTGCTGTCCCTGCGCGGCCAGCCGCTGCCGTACCTGCGGCTTCGCCAGGTGTTCTGCCTGGGCGGCGGCATGCCGGCCCGGGAGAACGTGGTCGTCCTCAGGCACCCGGATGGCGTCATCGGGCTGGCGGTGGATGAGCTCCAGGGCGAGGGCCAGCGGGTCATCCGGCCCCTGGGGCGCCTCTTCCAGAACATCCCCGGCATCTCCGGCTCCACCATCCTGGGGGACGGCCGGGTGGGGCTGCTGCTGGACACGCCCACGCTGGTGCGCAGGGCCATCCTCCACGCCTCCGAAGTCGCGGTCAGTCCTCCCGCTCCCCTGGAA
>NZ_RAWK01000510.1 GCF_003612165.1 Corallococcus aberystwythensis
ACCTATTAAGTCGTCGGCAGCGTCAGAGGTGTATAAGAGACAGCGTCAGGCCAGCGGAGGCAACGCCCAGGCGCCCCGTTCGGGTGGCCAGGGGCGTCCGCAGCAGGCCCGGCCGGCGGTGGCTTCGCCTGCCGCGGGACCGAGCTCGCCTCCGGCCCGCCGCACGATGTCCAAGTGGGGCTGAAGCCCCCTTCCCGGGTAGGGCGTGGCCCTGAGGGGTGCGCCTTTCCCGGGTGAGCAGGGATGGATGGAGTTCATGACGCCCGGGTCCTCTTTCGAGGGTCCGGGCGTTTGACTTTCCGGGGTGTGAACGGAGGGGTTGGGCTGGCCTCCTGGCGGATGGGGCGTGGTAGCGTGGCGCCCTGATTCACGGTGGTGCCTGGCACCCCTTTTCGTCATCAGGACACGCCCTCTTCCATGACGCGCTCGGCTGACGGTGAGCTGCACATCGATTCGGTCCTCCGGAACACCTACAAAGTCGTCTCCGTGTTGGGTCGGGGCGGCATGGGTTCGGTGTTCCTGGCCCAGCACCTGCGGCTTCCGGGCAAGCAGGTCGCGGTGAAGGTGCTGCGGGTGGGGGACCACGTAGGGCCGGACCTCCACGTGCGCTTCCGGCGCGAGGCGGAGATCGCCTCCCGGCTGGGACACCCGAACATCGTGGAGGTGCTGGACTTCGACACGCTGGAGGACGGCAGTCCGTTCCTGGTGCTGGAGTACCTGCGCGGGGAGAGCCTGGCGGACCGGCTGCGGCGCGGGCGGTTGTCGCTGGAGGAGGTGTTCTCCTTCACGCGGCAGATGGGGTCGGCGTTGCAGACGGCGCACCGCGCGGGCGTCGTGCACCGCGACCTGAAGCCCGCGAACATCTTCCTGGTGCCCACGGACTCCGGCGGCGTGGTGGGCGAGCGCGTGAAGCTGCTCGACTTCGGCATCTCCAAGGTCATGTCCTCGGAGACGCTCCAGACGCAGGAGGCGGTGCTCATCGGCACGCCGCAGTACATGTCGCCGGAGCAGGCGCAGGGGCAGAACAGCCGCATCGACGCGCGGACGGACCTGTTCGCGCTGGGCGGCATCGTGTTCGAGATGATCTCCGGGATGACGCCCTTCGGCGGGGGTTCGCTCGCGCAGATCATCTACCGCGTGGTGCACGAGCCGCCGGTGTCGCTCGCCACGCTGATGCCGGATCTGCCGGAGAACGTCGCCCGGGCGGTGGCGCGCGCGCTGGAGAAGAAGCCGGAGAACCGTCATCCGGACGTCGCGTCGTTCATCGCGGAGCTCACGGGGGCGACGCTCCAGTCGCTGCCGGAGACCGAGGAGCAGATCGCGGCCCGGACCTTCTCACGCGTGAAGCGTCCCTCGGGCGTCGCCCTCCCCTCCGTGGCACCGAGCGACGAGGACGCGATGGGCGCCACGATGGCGCCCGCGAACAAGGCACCGGGGACGGGCCGCTTTGGGGCGGATGCGCTCGCGGCGACGGAGGACATCGGCTTCGACGCGACGATGGCGCCGCGCGCTGGCGGCACGGTCCCGTACGGACAGCAGTCCCAGGTCGCGGGCGGCACGATGGGCTTCGGAGCCACGCAGGCGCCCGGGAGTGGCATGGGAGGCTCGGGCGTGGCCCTGCCGGTGCCCGGTGTCCCCGCGCAGCCGCCGGCCAGCTACAGCGGACAGCAGGCCGCCCAGGGCTACGGCACGGGCCAGCACGTCGCGCCCGGGAGCATGGGCGGGCAACAGGCCGTGCCGGGAAGCTTCGGTGGCCAGCAGGCTGCGCCGGGCAGTCTCGCGGGGGCTGTCGCGCCTGCGCCTGTGAGCGTGACGGGTCAGCCGGGGATGCCCGGCCCGATGACGTTGCCAGGGCCTGCACCGGTCCCGCCGAAGTCGCGCGTGCTCCCCATCGTGGGCACCGCCGCGCTGGTCCTCGGTGCCGTGGGACTCGGGTGGTGGCTGCGGCCTCCGCCGCCGGTCGCGACTCCGCCGGCTGTCGTG
>NZ_RAWK01000511.1 GCF_003612165.1 Corallococcus aberystwythensis
AGCCCAGCCGCTCACGCGGGTAGCCGGGATCCAACGGCACATAGGCGCCACCGGCCTTGAGGATGCCGAGAGCACCGATGACGAGGTCCTCGGTACGCTCGACGCAGAGGCCGACGCGGACTTCGGGGCCTACGCCCAAGCCGCGCAGACGGTGGGCGAGCTGGTTGGCCTTGGCATCCAGCTCCCGATACGTCAGCTGCCGCTCGGGCGTGATGACAGCCACGGCGTCCGGCGTGCGGCGCACCTGGGCTTCCACCATCGCGACGATGCTCGGCTCGTGCGGTGCGTGCGAGGCAGGCGGATTCCAATCAACGAGGAGCTGCTGGCGCTCGGAGTCCATGAGCAGGGGCAGGTCGCCCAGCCTCGTGTCCGGCTTCTTCGCAATGGCTTCCAGCAACACGCCGAAGTGTCCGGCCATGCGCTCGATGGTCGACGCGTCGAAGAGGTCCGATGCGTACTCCAGTGTTCCGACGAAGCCGTCCTTCCCCTCGCGCAGACCCAGGGAGAGGTCGAACTTGGCGAAGTGGGCTTCCAGCGGCAGGGCCTGGAAGGACAAGCCCGGCAGACGCAGCGCCTCGGCGGGCGTGTTCTGCAGGACGAACATGGCCTGGAAGAGCGGGCTGCGGCTCAGGTCGCGCGCGGGCTGCACGGCTTCGACGAGCTTCTCGAAGGGCAGGTGCTGATGGTCGTAGGCCGCGAACGTCGTGCCTCGCACCTGCGCCAGCAGCTCACGGAAGGTCGCGCGCGGGTTCAGCTGGGCGCGCAGGACCAGGGTGTTGATGAAGAAGCCGATGAGGCCTTCGGTCTCCGCCTGGGTACGGCCGGCGATGGGCGAACCCACGCTGATGTCATCCTGCGCGGAGTAGCGCGACAGCAGCACCTGGAACGCCGCCAGCAGCGTCATGAAGGGCGTGGCGCCTTCACGCTGCGCCAGGGCCTTGAGCGCGTGAGAGAGCTCCGAGGAAATGCGCACGTCCACCGTGGCGCCCCGGTGCGACTGCACGGGCGGGCGCGGACGGTCCGTGGGCAGCTCCAACGCCGCGGGCGCTCCGGAGAGCTGCTGCTTCCAGTAGTCGAGCTGCGCTTGCAGGGCCTCGCCCTGGAGCCAGTCGCGCTGCCACGTCGCGAAGTCCGCGTACTGAATGGGCAGTGGCGCGAAGGCCGGGGAGCTGCCCGTGGCGAAGGCCTCATAGAAGGCCACCGTTTCCCGGACGAGGACGCCCATGGACCAGCCGTCGGAGACGATGTGGTGCATCGTCATCAGCAGCAAGTGCGAGTCATTGGCCAACCGCACCAATGTGCTGCGCAGCAGCGGACCCCTGGCGAGGTCGAACGGCCGCCGTGCCTCCTCGTCAGCCAGCCGCCGCGCCTCGTTCTCCCGAAGTGCTTCAGGCAGAGAGGAGAGGTCCACGAGCGGGAGTTCCCATCCGCTGGGAGCGTGGATGATCTGGATGGGCTGGTCCTGATGCTGACCGAAGGTGGTGCGCAGGGCTTCGTGGCGCTGGACGAGCGCCTCGAACGCACGGCGCAGGGCCTCCACGTCCACGCGTCCCGAGAGCTGGAGCGCGGTGGGGATGTTGTAGGACGCATCCCCTGGCTGGAGTTGATCCAACAACCACAGCCGCTGCTGCGCGAAGGACAACGGCCGAGGGCCGTCATGCGCGACGCGAGTGAGCTTCGGAGCCTGCGGGCCCGTGCTTCCATGCAGACGCCCGGCGAGCGCCTCTACGGTGGGGGACTCGAAGAGGGCGCGCAGGGGCAGCTCCACGCTGAACTCCGAGCGCACGCGCGAAACCACCTGCGTGGCCAGCAGCGAGTGGCCGCCCAGTTCGAAGAAGGAGTCCTTCACGCCCACCTGGGGCAGACGCAGCACCTCCGCCCAGATGGCCGCCAGCTTCGCCTCGGCTTCCGTGCGAGGTGCTTCGTAGGTGCTGCCCGACTGCGGCGCCTCCGGCT
>NZ_RAWK01000512.1 GCF_003612165.1 Corallococcus aberystwythensis
GGTTTGCAGGGCGAACCCAGCCTCCGCGATCCACCGCGCCAGGGGGACGACCCACGCGGCGTGGGTCTCCGTCCCGGAGCCGAACACCCCGATGATGCGGCGGTGTCTGCGCATGACTGCGTCCTCCCCGAAAGACCGGAACTACGTGTACCCCTGTTCCATGCGAATCCCCGGCCAACGCCGCAAGGGATCACGGACCGCCGTGCGGCCCGGCTCCCGTCCACCCGTGGAAGGTGCGCGGCGCGAGCGTCACCTGGCCGTCGCTTCCCTCCTCCCGGAGCGCCAGACGCGCCCGCACGACCCGTGATGTCGGACCCCTCCTCTACCTTCGTTCAAGACTGAGCGAGGAGGCCGTCCATGTTCGACGCCTGTGGAGGTTGTGAGCGCCGTGGCACCGCCGGAGAGGTGTTCGACGGGCGCGAGTCCGGGGAGCTCCCCGAGCCGCCCCCCGCCGAGCGTGAGCCCCTGCCCGAGGACTTCGGCGGCCGCTGCTGCACGCACGCCCGCGCGGTGGCGTGCTCGTGCGCCTTCCACTGGGTCTGCGTGCGTCATGGCGACCTGCACGTCGGGACCCACGACTGAGGCGTGCATTCTCAGTGGCTGAGAAGTGACAGCGCCATGCACCCGTTTGACACGCGGCCGGTGTGTCTACGAGGTTTTCACTTCTTTCCGGGCATTCCTGCTCGGACACCCCCCGGAGCAAGACACCATGGGTCTCGCGGAACGTAAGGAAATGGCCTCCTTCAAGACGAACGACCTCGCGCCGAAGATCGCGGAGCTGAAGGAGGCCGCGGGGGGCGCGGACATCCAGGTGAGCATCGACGAGGCGAGCTTCACCACGGTGGCCGCCATCCAGATGATCTCCAACGGCTTCTTCGACCGGCTCATCGACGACATGAAGAACATCTGTAACGACGATGTCGGCAAGGAGGCCGTGCGGGACGGCATCAAGGCGATCCAGCTGGCGCACAAGGACGACCCGGGCTTCGCGCTGGACCTGGCGGGCGGCACGATGACCCTGCGCGCGAAGATGGACGGCTCGCTCGGCGAGGACCTGCCCGGCTACGGGACCTACAAGGAGCTGATGCTGAAGAAGCTGTAGACCGCGCACGGCCTCTGGCGGGAGGGGCGCCGTCCGAGCGGCGGCCCCAGGCCCGTGTCACTCCGTCCGGCTCAGGGCACGTCCAGCGCGACGCCCTGTCCCGGCACGGCCATCACCCAGCGGACGACGTCGGGCTTGCCGCCGCAGGTGACGCGCACCTCGAACTCGCGCCCCGCGGGCATGGGGCTGGCGAGCGGCGTCTGGCCCTGGAGCACCTGCGAGCCCAGCGCCACGCGGCAACCCTGGGCACCGGTGACGCTGAGCGTGCCCCGGGCATCCGCCTGGGGCGCGGCGTCCGCGAGCGTGCGCAGGTCGATGTGCTCCGACTTCGGCACCTTGCCGAAGCGGTGCAGCTTGCCCTCCACGGCCGTGGAGACGAGCCAGCCGGAGGCGTCCTCTGGCAGGGCGTTGCTCGGCTCCAGCAGCACGCCGGACACGTAGACGCGCTCGCCCTCCTGGGCGTTGCGCACCTCCACGCCGCCCTTGGGCAGCAGGAACACCAGCGCGAGCCCCGCGAGCACCAGACCCACGCCGCCCACGACGAGCCCCTTGCGCTGGCCGGGCGTCATCCCCTTGCCCGTCGCATCGGCGGGAGGCACCGGCGCCGCGGGTGCCACCGCGTGCACGGGCGCGGGCGGCGCGGCCACGGGAGCCGCTGGAGGCCGCGCGGGGGCGGGCGAATGAGGCGGAGGCGCCGCCACGTGCGGCGGCGGCGCGGCCGCGCCCCCATAGGCCGCGTGGGTGCCCGTCGGAGGGGGGGAATGGGTGCCTGGAGGCGGCGCGGGAGCGACCCCGTATTGCGCGTGGGTGCCCCCGTGCGACGGGCGGGCGGGCGGCACGGCGGACAC
>NZ_RAWK01000513.1 GCF_003612165.1 Corallococcus aberystwythensis
GCGCAATCGGCGGTCCTCCGTCGTTCGGAAGCACGCTTCCAGCTCGCCCCTCTGCTCCTCACTCAGCTCCAGCCGGCTCATGCAAATTCAACCCGCGACCATCGACGGATTCATCCGAGCCGTGAATGAGGCGCTCTTCGCCTATTTGCAGATGGGCACGCGTGGAGGCTGGGTGACGTCCCAGCTGGCGAGGTCCGGAGGCACGGGGCTGTCCAGGTGCCCTCCAGCGTGCGCGGCGCCGGGCTTCCTGCCCACGTCGTACTGGACGAAGCCGTCGCGGTAGCGGCGAAGCAGCGCGAAGCCATGGACGTAGACCTCCAGGCCCGCGTTCCGCGGGGGGATGCCAGACGAAGCCGCTCGCGAAGCGGCGCATCGTGGGGACCCAGTGGATGAGCCCCACGGAGGATGCGTCGTCCGTCCGGGGATTGATGGCGGAGAAGACGGACACGGTGCCGTCCTCCCGGTGCACGAGCCACAGCGGAGCGCCGTCACCCAGCCTGGCCGGCACGACGGATCCGCGGGCAGGCAGCTCCAGCACCACGGAGGGCTCGATGCGAGGCAGCTGAATCTCCTCGCGAGGCACGGCCCACACCCGCCAGGCGGGCGCTCCACACCCCGCCAGCAGGGCGACCGCCGCGACGGTGGGTATGAGGCGCTCGAACATGGCCGTGAAGTTGGCCCGATGCAGGGGTGTTGACGGCCGTGCCCTTAAAGATGCATTCAGGATGCATCTTTAAGGGCCTGGGCCCGGAAGGGGACGAAGTCATGTCGAGCGTGTACGAGCGGATTGGCGGGGAGCCGGCGATGGCGGCGGCGGTGGAGGTCTTCTACCGGAAGGTGCTGGGCGACGAGCGCATCAGCCACTTCTTCGAGGACGTGGACATGGAGCGCCAGGCCGCGAAGCAGAAGGCGTTCCTGACGATGGTGTGCGGGGGGCCGTCGGCCTACTCGGGCAAGGACATGCGCGCGGGGCACAAGCACCTGGTGGAGCGCGGGCTGAACGCGTCGCACTTCGACGCGGTGGCGGGGCACCTGAAGGAGACGCTGGAGGAGCTGGGCGTGCCCGCGGAGCTGGTGGGCCAGGTGATGGCGGTCGCGGAAGGCGCGCGGGCGGACGTGTTGAATCGCTGAAGCGATACGGGAGGCACGTCATGGCGAAGGTGCGGCATGAATCCGCGTGGTACCCGCTGGAGTCGGGAGAGACAGTGCTGGACGGCCTGCTGCGCCAGGGCGTGCCCGTGCCGCATGCGTGCCGGGCGGGGGCCTGTCAGTCCTGTCTGATGCGGGCCGTGTCGGGCCCGGTGCCCGAAGCGGCGCAGGTGGGGCTCAAGGACACGCTGCGGGCGCGCGGCTACTTCCTCGCGTGCGCCTGCAGGCCCCAGGAGGGCACGGCGCTGGAGGTGGCGGGGGCCGCGGAGCTGCGCGTCCCCGCGCGCGTGGTGGACCTGGAGTCGCTCAGCGCGGACGTGCTCGCGGTGCGGCTGGAGTTGGAAGCGCCGCTCGACCATCGCGCCGGGCAGTACGTCACGGTGGTGCGCGCGGACGGGCTCGCGCGCAGCTATTCGCTGGCGAGCCTGCCCCGCGAGGGCCAGCTGGAGCTCCACGTGCGGCTCGTGCCCGGGGGCGCCATGAGCGGCTGGTTCGCGCGCGACGTCAGGCCCGGGGAGCGCGTGCACGTGCAGGGGCCGGCAGGAGACTGCTTCTACGTGCCCGGGCAGCCGGAGGCGCCGCTGCTGCTCGCGGGGACGGGTACGGGGCTCGCGCCGCTGTATGGAATCCTGCGGGACGCGCTGGAGTCAGGGCACACCGGGTCCATCCACCTGTTCCACGGGGCGAGGGACCCGGGCGGGCTGTACCGGGTGGACGCGCTCCGGGCGCTGGCGGAGCGTCATCCGAACTTCCGCTACCGTCCCATCGTGCTGGCGGGAGGCGGTGGGGAGG
>NZ_RAWK01000514.1 GCF_003612165.1 Corallococcus aberystwythensis
CTTGAGCATCACCATCGCCTGCGGGGCCTGGATGAGCTGCGGCACCACCAGGGGCGGCAGGTCCGCGTAGAGCGCGGCCACGTGCTCGCGCTGCACCAGGCGCGCGAACTCGCGCACGCGCCGGTCCCTGCCGCCCCGGCTGTGCGTGGGCGTGCTGTCCGGCACCAGCGTGGACGCCGCGGACGCGGCGCTATGCCAGGTGGAGGGCACGGGCGCGGACGTGAAGCTCCAGTTGCTCGCGCACGTCTCCCAGCCCTTCTCTCCGGAGCTCATCGCGCGGGTGCTGGGCCCGCAGGACGCCCGGAGCCTCTGCGCCCTCAACTTCGAGCTGGGTGAACGCTTCGCCGAAGCGGTCCTCGCCGTCATCGCGCGCGCGGGCGTGAGCCGCGAGGACATCCACGTCATCGGCTCGCACGGTCAGACGATGGCCCACCTGCCTTCGGACCTGTCCCCCATCGCCTCCACGCTCCAGATTGGCGAAGCGGACGTCATCGCGGAGCGCACCGGCCTGCCCGTCGTCAGCGACTTCCGCACCCGCGACATGTCGGTGGGCGGCCAGGGCGCGCCGCTCGTGCCCTACCTGGACTGGGCCGTCTTCCGGAACCGCGAGCGCCCGGACGCCACGCGCGCGTTCCTCAACCTGGGCGGCATCGCCAACGTGAGCGTCGTGGGTGAACACCTGGACGACACGCTCGCGTTCGACACCGGGCCCGCGAACATGGTGCTGGACGGCCTGGCTCGGCGGGCGACGCAGGGACGGCTCGGGTGTGACCGGGACGGGAGCCTGTCCTCCCAGGGGCAGGTGATCCCGGGGCTCCTGGAGGAACTGCTCGCGCATCCGTTCCTCGCGCGTCCTCCCCCGCGCAGCGCGGGCCGCGAGGGCTTCGGCGAGGCGCTGGTGGACCGGCTCTGGAAGGCGGCGCCGGAGCGGCCCCATGACCTGATGGCCACCGCGCGGGCCTTCACCGTGGAGGCCACCGCGAGAGCCTTCGACACCTGGCTGCGGCCCCGCTTCCCCCGGATGGAGGCCGTGTACGCCTCGGGGGGTGGGACGCGGAATCCGGTGCTCATGGCGGACCTGCGGGCGCGGCTGGCCCCCGTGCCGCTGGAGCGCCTGGACGTGCTGGGCTTCCCCGAGGAGGCGAAGGAAGCGGCCCTGTTCGCCCTGCTCGCGGCCGAGCACCGGGCCGGGACGCCCGCGAATGTTCGCCCCGCAACTGGCGCAAGGCGCCGAGTCGTTCTAGGTAAGCTGACACCGTGAGCAGCGTGAACCTGATGGCCCGCGAAGTGGCCGCGAAGATCGTCTTCTACGGCCCCGGCCTGTCGGGGAAGACGACGACCCTGCGAAAGGTCTACGAGACCGTTCGCCCGGCCCACCGCGGCGAGATGATGTCCATCGCCACCGAGGGCGACCGGACGCTCTTCTTCGACTTCCTGCCGGTGAAGGTGGAGCGCGTGGGCGACTGCTCCGTGCGCCTGGCCCTCTACACCGTGCCCGGACAGGTCTTCTACAACGCCACCCGCAAGCTGGTGCTCCAGGGCGCGGACGGCGTCGTGTTCGTGGCGGACTCGCAGGCGGAGGCCATGGACGCCAACCGCGAGTCCCTGGCCAACCTGGAGGAGAACCTCCTGGAGAACGGCATCCGCCTGGACCGCTTCCCGCTGGTGATGCAGTGGAACAAGCGGGACCTGGACAACATCCTCTCCGTGGAGGAGCTGCGCCGGGAACTCAATCCGCGCGGCGTCCCCGACTTCGAGACGGCCGCCGCCAACGGCCGAGGCGTGCTGGACACGCTCAAGACCATCACCCGGCTGGTCATCAAGGACCTGCGCGCCAAGCGCATCGTCCCGCCGCCCCGTCCCGCCCAGCCCGGCGCGGCCCCCGCGGGCCTGGAGGCGCAGCTCTCCCAGCACCTGCACCACCGCCAGCC
>NZ_RAWK01000515.1 GCF_003612165.1 Corallococcus aberystwythensis
AGCGGGAGGGGCGGCTGGCCCGAGGGGGTGGGCTGCCACGGCCAGGTGGTGTCGTTGAGGCTGCCGAGCATGGGGTGGTCGGCGAGCTCCAGCACGACGTCGTACACGCCCGAGGGCAGCCGTTGCTCCGCCTCGGGTTCGTCCTCGGGCGGGGTGAGGGCGATGCGGCTCTGCTTGCGGTCGGCGTAGAAGGGGAGGCAGGGCCGCAGCGCCGGGACGAGCCAGGCGTTGCGCACGCCCTCCACGTCCACCAGCAGCTTGCGGTAGTCGAGCGTCGTCACCGGGTGGCAGGTGAGGATGTCGCGGGCGGAGAACAGCGGCCCCTCGCTCGCGGCCGGGCGCGGCTGGCCGGGCGCGGGCGCCAGCAAGTCCCGCATGGGGAAGCCGCAGCGGTAGCCCAGGTCATTGATGGCGAAGCACAGGGCCTCGAGCAGCGTGATGCCCGGGTCGTGCGTGTTGTAGTCGCTCCAGAGCGAGGCACCGAGTGCCTCGATGTGGGCGATGCCCTCGCGCCGGAGCGCGTCGAAGTCGAGGACGGTGGGGAAGGCGAGCTCCTTGGGGATGCCGGGCAGCTTCATGGGCCCTCCTCCAGGATGCGGATGGAGTGGTCCCCGCTGGAGACCAGGATGCTGCGGGCCGTCCGCGCGACGACCCTCTCCTCGTCCGACCCGGGCCCCGCCCCGGCCAGGTGTTGCACCTGGAAGTCGGTCACGAAGTCCACGTAGTCGCGCCGCTCCACGAAGTGCAGGAGCGTGGAGCGGTGGAGCGTGCCGCCGAAGACGATCTCCTGGCCCTGCTCGAAGGCCCAGGGCGAGAGGAAGGCATCCACCTCCCGCCGCAGCCGGGAGAGGCAGAGGGCCGGATCGTTTCCGGGGGTGAAGCGCACCTGGAAGGTGAGCCGCACGGGCTCGTAGGTGGGGTTCCTCACCTGCACGCGGACGAAGGGGCCCACCCTCGGCTGGAGGAAGGCCGCCACCGCCGCGAGCGTGGCCTGGCTGGTGTAGGGCGTGAAGGGGTTGTGCCCCTTGCGCCCGATGAGGTTGGGGATGGTGACCACCGTCACCGAGCCCGGGGCGATCTCCCGGTCCGCGCCGCCCTCCAGCCGGGTGTGGGGGAGGCACTTCACCTTGTAGAGCGAGGGAATGGCCTCCAGCACCAGTGTCTCGTAGTCATGCGGGCCGAGGGCCCGGCCCTTGTGGCGCAGCCGCTCGCTGGCGCGCCGGGAGAAGGCCAGCGGGGTCTCCGGTGCGCGGCCTCCAAACGAGGCGACGGGCTGCTCCACCTTCTTGATGGCCACCTGCCGGTTCTCCAGCTTGCCGGCGCTGCCCGCAGGGAGCGGGGAGGCGAGGTGGGCGGAGTGCAGCTCGGGCCGCAGCAGCGTGGCGCTGGCCGCCTGGGCGCGAATGGCGATGAGGCGACAGGTGGCGCGGGTGCGCGCGGCGGCGGAGGCCCGCAGCCAGAAGCGCCCCGCGGGCAGGCGGCCTCCCGCGTCGGTGGCCAGGGAGGGCAGCACCACGCGCACCAGTCCCGAGCGCACCAGCCCCTCCGTGCCGTCCCCCAGCGCCTCGCCCTGGAGCGTGTGGAAGCGCTGATCCGCGCCCAGGTAGCTCCACTCCACCTCCGCGGCCTCGAGCAGCGGATCCGCGCTGCCCTCCTCCAGCTGGAACAGCAGGCTGATGCGCTGCCCCGGACGGGTGTGCGCAAGGCCGATGTAGAGCTCCCCCTCGCTCGCGTGCGAAGGCAGCCAGGGGGTGGAGTCCCCCACGGCCTCGCGCGTCTCGCCGAAGGCGTGGAGGTGGAAGAAGCGGTCCTCCTGCGTGGCCGGGGTGGTCGCGGTGAGCTCGGCGCGGGCGCTGTAGGAGAGCGTGAGGCCGGCGAGCGTGGGCG
>NZ_RAWK01000516.1 GCF_003612165.1 Corallococcus aberystwythensis
GGGTTGGGCCACGGGAGGGCACTGGGCGGGCATGTACGCCAGCCTCCACCCGGACAACGTCAGCCACCTGGTGATGCTCAACGCGCTGTACGCGGGCAGCGCGGAGCACAAGATGCTGGGGAAGGGCACGGACTTCGAGGACCCCAAGCGGCCGGGACACTTCAACGCGGAGGGCATGGGCGCCTACCGCTGGAACACGGGCGCGTCGCTGATGGCGGTGTGGGACCGGCAGCTGCCGGCGGAGGAGGCGGAGCGGGCGAAGTGGCGCGACCCGGAGGTGGCGGCGTCCTTCCAGCGCGAGGCGGTCACGAGTGATCCGCTGGGGCCTTCGCGCACGCCCTTCGCCTTCCGGGCGCCGTCCGGAGCGCTGGAGGACAGCTTCTATCTGGCCACGGGCCGGCAGCTCTGGGACGGGGCCGCCATCACGGCGAAGGTGCTCCTGGTGCGTGCGGAGAACGACTTCTGGAGCCGGCCGGAGGACGTCACGCGCCTCCAGGAGCACCTGAACCACGCGGCCAGCGTGAAGGCCGTGGTGCTGCCGGGCGCGACGCACTTCGTGCACCTGGAGCGGCCGGAGAAGGGGCGCCGCCTCTTCATGGAGGAGCTGCTGCGCTTCACCGGCGCTCGCGTCACCCCGGCGCCGAAGCCCCCGAAGCCAGCCGCGCCGTGAGGGGCTAGATTGGCGGGGATGATTTCCATCCGGAGACTCGAACAGGCGACTCCCGAGGAGCGGTTGGCGCTGGCCGAGCTGCTCATCGATTCCGTCGACGGGGGCGCGTCGGTGGGCTTCCTGCCGCCGCTCCCGCTGGGCGTGGCCGAGGAGTACTGGCGGGGCGTCTTCGCGGCGCTGGGGCCGGGGCTGATGCTCTGGGTCGCGGAGGTGGACGGGCGCATCGACGGCACCGTGCAGCTCGTGCCGTCCCTGCGTCCCAACGGGCTGCACCGCGCGGAGGTGCAGAAGCTGCTCGTGCACTCGCGAGCCCGGGGACAGGGGCTCGCGTCACGGCTGCTCCAGGAGGTCGAGCAGTTCGCCCGGGGCGCGGGGCGCACCCTGTTGGTGCTCGACACGCTGGCGGGTTCGAAGGCGGAGGCCGTCTACCGGCACTGCCAATGGCAGCGCGCCGGAGAGATTCCAGACTGGGCGCGGCACACCGACGGGGAGCTGCACCCCACGGTCCTCTTCTTCAAGCGCCTGACGCCCTGACGCTCACGGCGAAGGAGGGCGGCAGGGAGCGGCTGTCTGCCGCGTGTGGCCATGGGCTCAGTCCGCCCGGAGCACGACCGCGGGGGGCACGTTCGCGGCCCTTCGCGCGGGCAGGAGGGCCGCGAGGAACGCCACGGCGCCGAGCACCGCCACCACCAGGCCATAGGTGAGCGGATCCGTGGGCTGCACCCCATTGAGCAGGTGCGCCAATGCGCGGCTGGCTCCCCACGCGAGCCCCAGGCCCAGCACGAGCCCCACCGACGTGAGGCGCAGGTAGTGGCTCAACACCATCCGCATGAGCTGATGGGCTTGTGCCCCCAGCGCCATGCGGATGCCCAACTCCCGCGTGCGCTGCACCACCGCGTAGGCCACCACCCCGTAGAGCCCCACTGCCGCGAGCACCAGCGCCACCCCCGCGAAGAGGCTCGCCAGCAGGAGATAGAAGCGCAGCGGCGCCACCGTTCCATCCACCACCGACGCCAGCGTCCGCACGCTGCCCACCGCGAGGTTCGCGTCCAGCCCCCGGACCTCCGCCCGCACCGCCCTCGCCAACGCGAGCGGCTCGCCGGACGTGCGCAGCACCAGCGTCATGTCCGTGGTCCGCGCCTGCTCATAGGGCACGTACACCTCCGGCGCGGCGGGCGCCGCCAGCCCCTCCGTGGCCAGGTTCGCCA
>NZ_RAWK01000517.1 GCF_003612165.1 Corallococcus aberystwythensis
GGACAGGGGTGTCCCCAGAGGGGGCCGGGGCCAGTCCGGGCCGGGGAATGGGTAGTACTGGAAAGATGGGCTAGAGTTGTTCCCAGCCGTCTTTCCTCTCCTCTCCGGAGCGAACTCACATGTCCCAGCAAGCCCCTGGCAAGAAGCGTGGTCTGTCCCGTCCCGTGGAAGTCGTGCGCGCGGAGCTCCTCAAGGATCCCGAGACGAAGCGCATCGCGGATGCCGTGGGCATGAAGCTGGAGGACTACGTCGAGCTGGTGCTCGAGTACGCGCAGGACAAGGACAAGGAGCCCATGCTCAACGTCGTGTCCGACGAGGAGCTGAAGGCGAACGGCTTCCCGGTGCACACGGTGGAAGAGGTCGGTGAGTTCCTCGTCGCCGGCGCCAAGGGTGAGCTGCCCGGCCAGGGCAACCCCTTCGCCAAGTCCGAGTTCGAGGCCGGCAAGAGCAGCGGCGCCGCCGCCAACAAGCCCGCGCTGAACCCCACGGGCGAGGCCCCCAAGGCGCCCCAGGACGAGGCGAAGCGTCAGGAGCTCATGGATCAGCTGAAGAAGGGCGGCGGCGGAACCCGCGGCTGAAGCCCGCCCGGAATCCCCGTGAAATAGATCGGAAATTCGGAGGAAACATTTTCCTCCCCCTTCCGAGAATCCTTTTGCAGCTTCACTTCGGCGCACACTCTCCAAACCAGACTTAAGCAGGGGGTATTACCATGGGCGGCATCGGCAAGGTTGTTGGCAGCATCGCGAAGACGGTCAGCAGCGTCGCCGGCGGCGTCGCGAACATCGCGGGCAAGGCGCTGAACTTCGTGCAGAACCCCATGGGCGCCATCACGGGCGGCCTGAAGGGTCTGGCGGGCGGCCTCCTGGACAAGCTCCCGTTCGGCCTGGGCAAGCTGGCGAAGCCGTTCGTGGACAAGTTCATCGACTCCGGCGCGGCCATGCTCTCCAAGGGCCCCCTGGCCGGTCTGAGCCAGCTGACCAAGTTCGCCCCCACCGTGAAGGCGATCGGCGACATCGCGACCACCGTGAAGACCGGCGCGGACCAGGTCGGCGCGCTGGCCTCCCAGCCCGCGCAGCAGAACTTCCAGAACATCATCGCGCAGGCGCAGGCGCAGCTGCTCAACTGAGCTCCCCGCTGAAGCTGGCGTGACTCAGGCACGAGGGCCGGTACTCACCGAAAGGTGGGGCCGGCCCTTCGGCTTTGCGGGCTTCAGCCCTCTTCGCGGGTGATGCGGAAGGCGTCGGCCTCCAGCTTCCGGGTCGCCTCCGGATCCGCGCTGTCGTAGTAGCCGCGGATCTCCCCGGTGCCGTCCACCAGCACGAAGTGGGTGCCGTGGAAGATGGAGAGCAGGTCGTCCTCGGCGGCGCCGGGCTCGCGGCCCATGCTGATCTTGAAGCCCTGGACGATGGTGTCCTTGAGGGTGACGTAGTCGCCGGTGAGGAAGTTCCAGCGGGTGAAGTCCGCCTGGTACTTCTTCGCGTACTCGGTCAGCCGCTCCGGGGTGTCGTAGGCCGGATCCACGGAGAACGACACCAGCTGGAGGTCCGTCCCCAGCTTCGCGGTGTTCCCCTGCACGCGCGCCATCTTCTGCGTGAAGACGGGGCAGACGGTGGGGCAGCGGGTGAAGATGAAGTTGGCGATGAACGGGTGGCCGCGGAGCTGCTTCAGCCCGAAGGGCTGCCCGTCCTGCCGCGTGAAGGTGAAGTCCGGCAGGGCGCCCAGCCTGGGCGGCGGCTGCGAACGGCCCTGCACCAGGTCGTGGATCGCCACGCCCATGAAACCGAGCGACGCCACGGCGATGCCTGCCCACACCCAGGAGCGGCGGAGGGGACGGGAGCGGGG
>NZ_RAWK01000518.1 GCF_003612165.1 Corallococcus aberystwythensis
TGCCGAGGAATGGGGGGCTGCGCTCGGAGCGGATGATGGCGCGCCACTTCGGGGTATGCCGGGGCACGGTGCGCGAGGCCTTGCGGCGGCTGGCGGCGAGGGGCCTGGTGGTGCTGCGTCCCGGGCGACAGGCGCGTGCGGTGGCGTTGGACGAGTCCCTGACGCTGGAGAACCTGGGGCTGGCGCTGCATGACACGCGCACCCAGGAGTGCCGGCGCCTTCTGGAGGGCTTCTTCAGTCTCAAGCGGCAGGTGCTGGTGGAGCTGCTTTCCGACTGCTGCGCGCATGCCTCCGACTTGGACCTGCAGCGGCTAGGGGAGACCCTCTACACGCTCCAGGACGCAGCGCGCTGGTACCACCCCAAGGAGCGCGGCGCGCAGCTGGAATTCGAGTTGCTGCGGCTGTCTGCCTGGGCGGCGGCACGGCCCGGGCACCTGCTCCTCATCCAGTCGCTGCAGCGGGCCTTCCGGGGCATCGCGGACCGGCTGCTGCCCTTCATGGGCGGCGATGCGATGCGCCAGTGGATCCTCTGCGCGTTGGATGCGCTGTATGCGCGCGACGTGCAGGCGCTTCAGCATCAGCTGCCGGCGCTGATGAAGACGTACGACGAGCTTGTGCTGAACGCCTTCGCCCCCGTGCCTCAGGAGGCTGCGCCCCCCGAGGCTCCTCACGCCCAGGAGTGCAGCCCCGGTGGCCCTGCATCAGACACAGCGCAGGATGATGCGCTTGTGGCACACCCTCGCGTTGAGACGCGTGGCTCCGGCGCCACCATGTCAGTCACCGAGGGCATGGAGGCGTTTGGGGAGACACCGCGTTCCCCTGGTGACGCTCTTCCCTTGGAGACCGACAGCGGGGTGCTGCTGTTTCCGGAGGCACCGCAGACCACTCCCTGCGAGCCCGGTGGGGCGTGCACCGGACGGGACCTGACGGACACAACCCCGAGCGACCTGCCTGACTGTCGGGTAGGTTCGGACGCTTCGTCTCCGGATGGGAGCATTCAGTCCGAGGATCCGCTTACGGGCTCCCCCCAAACCCACGGGGCAGCGCGCAACGAGGGCGGACCTCTTCACGGCGCCCCACCCAGGGGCTGGTGGGCTGCTCGCCTCTGGTTGCTCCACGGCCTGCGCCCCAGATCCCCTGTTTCGTGAGCGGCGACAGCCCTTCGCGTCCTCTGTCGCCTGGGATCTTCGGAGGTGCCAGGAGACCTACCTGGCTGTGTCTCGCAGCTCCATGAGGAGGCGGCCCAGCATGTTGCTGCCGCTGCCGTCTCCTCCGTCGCCCCAGTCGTCGTCGTTCTCCGTGTGCTCGACCAGCTTCGCGTCGCCGGTGGCCTGGAGCGCCTCGCGCATCACCGCAGGCTCTGGAGGTCGATGACGAAGCGGTACCTCACGTCACCCTTCTCCAGCCTCGCGAAGGCCTCGTTGATGCCCTGGATGGGAATCAACTCGATGTCGGAGACGATGCCGTGCTCGCCGCAGAAGTCGAGCATCGCCTGCGTCTCCGGCAGGCCTCCCGTGCCGGAGCCGGAGAAGCTGGCACGCCGGGAGAGGAGCGCGACGGGAGCCACCTCCAGCGGCTTCGCCGGGAAGCCCACCAGCACCAGGTGGCCGTCGCGCCGCAGCAGCCCCAGATAGGCGTTGACGTCGTGGGCCGCCGAAACCGTGTCGAGGATGAAGTCGAGCGAGTTCGCCTTCGCCGCCATCTCCTCCGGCTTCGACGACACCACGACCTCATGCGCCCCCAGTCGCAGCGCATCCTGCTTCTTGCGGTCCGTATGGCTGAACACGGTGACGTGCGCGCCCAGCGCGAGCGCGAACTTCACGCCCAGGTGC
>NZ_RAWK01000519.1 GCF_003612165.1 Corallococcus aberystwythensis
CGCATGTCTCGTGGGCTCGGAGAGGTGTATAAGAGACAGCCTGGAGGCTCGCAAGCCGCCCCCCGTCCGCACCCGCGCCAGCGTCTCCGCCGCCACCGTCCGCACCGCCCGGCCCCGGCCCCGCTGCCCCGGCTGCACCCTGGAGCTGCCCCGGGGACGGCGCGGTGAGTCGTGCGTCTGGTGCGGCTTCATGTTCGCCGCCGTGTCCCGCCGCCGCGCCACCGGGCCCAAGACGCCCCGGAAGCCCCGATGAGCGGGACGTACCGGCTCACCGGCCGCACGGAGGCAGGGGACCTGGCGGAGCTGTACGAAGCCGTGCTGCTGCCCTCCATCCCCGTCGCGGTGAAGCTCTTCCTGCCGCGCACCTCCGACCCCGCCTATGCCCGCGAGCTGGCGGAGACGGTGCGGCGGCTACAGCCCGTGCGCCACCCGGGACTCCTCCACGTCGTGGACGTGGGCTTCGTGAAGCAGCGGCTCGCCGTGGTGCGCGAGGACGTGGATGGCTTCACGCTGGGCGTCGCGCTCCAGCGCCTCAACACGAAGGAGGTGCTGCTGCCGCCCACGGTGGCGCTCTCCATCGTCATCCAGCTCCTGGACACCGTGCAGCTCGCGCACGACGCGGGCGTCGTCCACGGCGCCATCACCCCCGGCAACGTGCTGTTGTCCCGCGACGGCTTCCCGGCCATCTGCGACTTCGGCGCGCTCCAGGCGCTCCTGTCCGTGCCCCAGCTCAAGCGCACGTTCGCGCACCGGGGACGCGGCACGTACCGCGCGCCGGAGGTCACTCGCGGGGAGGAGGCCACGGAGGCGTCCGACGTGTACTCGCTGGGGGCCATCGCCTACGAGCTGCTCACGTTGCGCGAGCCCGTGGTTCCCGGCAGCGGCGTGAGCACCCGCCGCGAGTCGCTGCCCCCGCCCAGCCGGTTGGACCGGCGGATCAACTCGCGGTTGGACCCCGCGATCATGCGCGCGTTGGACCCCGCGCCGCAGCGGCGCTTCCGCTCGTGCGGCGAGTTCGCCCAGGCCCTGCGCAACTTCCTCTCCGCGGGCGGCGGCCTGCCCGGCGCGGAGGAGGTGGGGCGCTTCGTGTCGGAGCTGTTCCCCAACGAGGTGAGCCTCGCCGCCCCCGGGGCCCCGCCGTTCGTGGAGCCCTTCCAACTGGAGCCCGTCTCCGGCGCGGAGATGGAGGACCTGCACGCCGAGGATCACGAGGCGTCCATCGTCCAGCGCGCGCCGTACAGCCGGGCGCCCACGGAGCAGGAGGCGTCCGCGGAGACGCAGGAGGCCGCCCCCGGCTTCGAGGCCTTCCGTCCCCAGGACTACGCGTCGGACAGAGACGCCGCACCAGCGGACGACGAACCCGCTCCGGAGTCCGAACCCGCGAGCGAAGCGCGGAGCACCGACCCTTCGCACGCGGGGCCCCTGGAGCAGGGCTGGGACGCGCCGCCCGGCGTCCTCCAGAAGCACCGCCGTCCGGCTGGAGCGCAGGGTGGGGCGGAGGGCCCTTCCTCCGCGCGCGCCGGGCGCAACCCCCGCGTGAAGGTCATCGAGGACTTCTCCGGGCCGGCGCTCGGAGACGACGAACCCCCCGTGCCCACCGGCCGCCGCGCGGCCATGCGCCCCGGGCCGCCCCTGGGCGCTGAAGACGAGCCGCCGCCCTCCACGAAGCGCCCGGCCCTGCGCCCCGCGCAGGGTGCCGGCGGCAGGGCGCCCGGCGACGAGACGCTGAAACTCCC
>NZ_RAWK01000051.1 GCF_003612165.1 Corallococcus aberystwythensis
GCGCACCCCTACCCCGCCGCCCGTGGTGCGCGACGCGGAGCTGGCGTCGAAGGTGGAGGCGCTCACGCAGCAGGTGGCGGACCTGGAGCGCATGGTGGCGCAGCAGGCGCGCGTGATGCGCGCGATGATGGACGCGCTGGAGGCCCGGGGCGCGCTGACCCGCGAAGAGGTCCAGGCGAAGGCCCGGTGAACACGGCATGGCGCTCCCCTTCTCCGACAAGCTGAAGCTGGAGCTGACCGTCACCGCGGGCGAACAGGCCTTCCCCATTCCTGGCGGCCAGGTGCGGGACTTCTCCCTGCGGATGACGCCCACCGGCTTTCGCTGCGAGCTGACGTTCTGGACGTCGCTGGAGAAGGCGGACGCGGCGCTGTTCACCGCGTTCAGCAAGCCGGACCTGGTGCGGGTGCGGCTGGCGCTGTCCGGCGTCTTCGACCCGCCGCCCTCGCCGCTGGTGGTGCAGGGCATCGTCACGGAGAAGCGCCTCTCCGGCGCCGCGCACGGCAACAAGGACAACGTGGCGGTGGCCTTCCGCCAGTACACGCTGACCTTCGAGGACCCCGCGCGGGTGCTCTGGAAGCAGCACCGCCCGGTGGAGCTGCACACGGCGAAGAAGCTGTCGGAGCTGCTGGACGCGCACAAGCCCGGCGGCCTGCTGCTCACCTACGACTGGGACGCGCTGGAAGCGAAGCACGCGATGGTGTGCCTGGGCATCGGCGACGACCACGAGGCCGCCAGCTTCTACGACTTCGTCCTCTGGTACGTGGACACGCGCGGCGGCGTGCTCACGTACGACAGCCCCAAGGACACGTACACCTTCTCCGCGAAGAAGCCGGCGGTGGGCACCGTCACCGGGCTCAGCGGCAAGCACGTGGCGCGGGTGGACGTGGAGATGCCGCCCGTCATCCGCCACTCGGCGCGGGTGCTCAACGGCTTCGGGGCCAGGGCGACCACGGTGGCGCTGGCGCAGTCCCAGGCGGTGGCGGGCATCCAGCACGACGTGCTGGTGCGCACGCCCATCGCGGCGGAGGCGGAGCAGCGTCAGTCGCTGGAGAAGGAGCGGCTGCGCGTGCGCAAGCGGCGCCTGCGGCTGTCATTCCTCGACGTGCCGCCCATCGCGCTGCACCCGGGTTCGCTCATCAAGCTGGACGGAGGACGGTGGAGCCCGGACCTCACGGGCCTGGGCGAGGACATGCGCGTGGCGGAGCTGGCCTTCGACGGCGTGGGGCTCCACGACGGCCCGCACGACGGACAGCAGGACGCGATGGAGGGCTACTCCGTCACCCTGTCCGTGCTGCTGGAGCAGAAGTCGGATCCGGTGCCGGAGCTGCCCGCGTACCGGCCGCCCCGCTACCCCATCTACGTCGAGGGCAAGGTGCACAGCCCCGGCGGCGAGGCCTCGGACCGCATCTACCTCCAGGTGGATGATCAGAAGACGTCCGTGACGAACTACCGGGTGACGATTCCCCTGTGGAACAAGACGGTGAGCGTGCCGGCGGAGCCCGGCCACTTCCCGGGGACGTTCTACTTCCCGCCGTACAAGAACGAGCGGGCGCTGGTGGCGCTGCACTTCGACCACGCGGCGCTGCACCGCTTCCTGGACTGGGGCGAGGGCGTGCGCATGCCCCAGGACAGCCAGGGCGATCAGCTCCTCTTCGGCAAGAACGGCGCGAACCAGACGGCGCTGACGCACGACTTCCAGGACAACAAGCCGGTGTGGAACCTGGGCCGCGTGAACTCCAATGACACGGAGATCATCCGCCTCTCCGAGGGCCACCTCCTCATCCAGACGAAGGAGAACCCCGGCGGCGCCACCACCACGCCCACGTATGACGTGACGCCGCAGGTGGAGACGGCGAAGGGCGACCTCACGGCGGGCGTGGACGGCGCGGTGAGCGACGCGACGGCCGCCTACAAGGAATCCACGGCGGCGGTGAACGCGAAGCTGAACGCGGCGACGGAGGAGACGGGCGCGGCCCTGGCCGCCGCGGAGGCCCAGGTGAAGGGCAAGGCCGCCGAGTCCCGCGCGAAGCTGACCGGCGCACTCAACGGCATGGATGGGCAGACGGGCGCGCTTGGCGGCGCTGCCGCGGAAGCCAAGGCCGCGCTCGCGGGGTTGAAATGAACGACTTGCGCGCTGCCGTGGCGAAGCACAAGGCGACCGTGGAGGGCTTCGGCTCCGGCATCACGCCGCGCCTGTCCACAGCGAAGGGCGAGGTGGAAGCGCTGGCCCAGGGCGTCGTGGAGCAGGTCGCCGCGCTGCGCCCCTCCATCAGCGCGACGCTGGGGGCGCTGCTCACGCAGGTGAACGCGGCGAACGTGACGCTCGCGGACCCCTCCCCTCGCTTCGATGCGCTGGCCACGGAGGTGCAGGGCCACCAGCAGACGCTGACCGCCTCCAGCACGACGGCGCGCACGCAGGCGGAGTCGCTGGGCCAGGAGGCGACGGCGAAGAGCCAGGGGCTGGAGGGACAAGCGAAGTCGTCCGCCGAGTCATCGCAGGGACAGCTCACCGCGCTCCAGCAGCAGGTGACCCAGAAGTGCGACGCGGACAAGAAGTCCTTCGACGCGAAGCTCGCGAAGCGCAAGGGCTCCCCGCAGGAGACGGAGGCCCGCCGCACGCAGGGCTACGCGCTGATCGACCAGACGCGCTCGCAGCTCACGCAGGACCTCACGGGCGTGGGTTCGACGATCGCGGCGGCGCTGGCGGCGGTGCTGGTGCGGCTGGCCACCTCGCGTGACGCGGCGACGGGCAAGAGCACGCAGCTCACCTCCACGCTGGACAGCGCGGTGAAGGATCCCGTGAGCGCGCTGGCCGCGCTGCACCAGGAGATCGTCAACGCGGGCAAGACGACGAAGGACACCCACCAGCAGCAGCAGTCCACGCTGGAGGCGCAGCGCAAGACGCTGGTGGATCAGCTGATGGCCGCGGCGGCGGCGGCGGCCGGCATCGTGGATCCGCTGGACACCCAGGTGGCGCCGTCTCTCACAGCGGGCAAGACGCAGGCGGACGGGGCGCTGGACACGCTGGGCAAGACGATTGGCGGCCAGGTGGCCAGCGTCACGGCGCAGCTCACGGCGGTGGAGAAGCTCATCGACCAGGTGCAGAAGCAGGTGGAGACCGCCATCACCACGGTGAGCGGCACCATCGACAGCCTGGTGCAGGGCGCGCTCACGGCGGTGGAGACCCTCAAGGCGCCGCTGAAGGCGACGCTGGACGCGGCCTTCACCACGCTGGACACACTGGTGGCGACGGTCAGCGCCCTCAAGCAACAGGTGATGGCCCTGTTCGAGGTGCTGCCCCAGAAGCTGGAGCAGCTCCAGACCCTCTTCCAGCAGATCGTCGGTTCGCTGGAGTCGCTGCTGGAGCGCGCCATGGGCCTCCTGGACGCCATCCCCGCCGCGGACCTGCCCAAGCCGCTGGTGACCCCGGCCGTGCAGGGCATCACGCAGGTGGTGGGGCAGATCACCACGCAGCTGGGCACGATTTCGTCCCAGGTGGGCACGCAGCTCCAGACGGTGCAGAAGACCATCGTCTCGCAGGTGGAGACGGTGCAGACCCAGGCGCAGACGCAGATCGACACGGCCACGACGCAGGCCGTGACGCAGATGGGCACGCTGACCGACTCCATCCTCCAGGGCATCGAGCAGGCCAGCGCGCAGGTGACGCAGCTCATCGCCGCGGCCGTCACGCAGATCGGCACCGTGAAGGACCAGGGCGTTCAGCAGATTGAAGCCATGAAGCAGCAGGTGGCCGCGCGGGTGACGCCGCTGGACACGCAGGTGCCCCAACGCCTGGAGGCCCTGGACGCCCAGGTGGGCTCCGGCATCGACGCGGCGGTGCAGGCCATGCAGTCGGCGCGGGACTCGGCGGAGGGACAGGTGACGTCCGCCAAGGGCCGGCTGGACTCGCAGCTGGGCACCACGAACACGTCCGTGACGGGCGGGCTGGCGTCACTGGAGCAGACCCGTAAGAGCGCGGAGACGTCGCTCACCTCCCAGGTGGATGGGGCACTCGCGGCCTTCAAGCAGCGCGCGGAGGGCCTGAAGTCTGGCGCCCAGACGCAGGTGGACTCCGTCTCCACGCAGGCGACGGGGCAGAAGCCGCAGCTCCTCTCCCCTCTCGACGCCATTGGCGCCCAGCTCCAGGGCGGCGCCTTCGCGAAGCCGGTGACGGCGGCGAATGGCCGGGTGACCTCCGCGCTGAACGCGCTGGGCCCGAAGCTGGACGCGCTCGCTTCCTGAGCTGTCCCCGCCGCTCCTAGTTGGGAGAGGCCAGGGACATCTTGGGCTCGGGAGCCTTGGGCGCGGCCGGGGCCTTGGGGGCTTCGGGCGCGGCGGGCGCGGACTCCTGCGCGGGGACGCCCTTGGGCAGGTCCGTGCGGATGCGGCTCTCCTGCAGCTCGATGTCCACCGTCTTGGGCACCGGCACGTCCAGCAGCGCCTGCCACGCGCCGTTGGGCGTGGTGAAGAGGAAGCTCACCGCCACGGCCTGCTCCGGCGGCAGGGGAATCTTCACCTGCTTCGTGCGGCTCGGGTAGATGACCACCGTCTGCAACACGGACTCGTCCGGGCTGATGACCTTGGCCGCGACGTCCGCGTAGCCCTCCGTCATCGACGTCTTCGACACGGTGCGGATGAGCATGTACAGCGGCCGGCCCTGGTTGGTGCCCGCCGGCGCCTTGACGTTCACCGTCAGGCTGGGCGCCGCGCAGCTGCCCACCACCACCGCCGTCACCAGCCCCGCCGCCAGCCTCACGCCCCTGCCCTTCATGGCACCACCCCACGGAATGGCGCCCAAGGCTCGCCGCGCAACCCGAAGCTGATCTCCAGCACCTTCTCGTTCGCCGCCAGCCCGCGCCCCGGCAGCACCCACACCACGTTCGACTGGTCCGTCAGCGTCGCGGACTCCAGCAGGCGGAAGCAGTTCCATGACGACTCGGACATCTCCATGGAGCGGTAGCGCTTCCCATCCCGCGACGGCGAGCGCAGCTCCACGCCGATGGACGACGGCTGCGGGCTCCACCAGCTCAGCGGGAACTCACCCCACGCCGGCCGCTGGTTGAACCCGAACGACGCCGCCCCGCCGCACTTCAGGTACGACAGCGTCACGAAGCTGTCCGGCGTGGGCGCCGTCGGCAGCGGCAGCGGGCGCACCTGCATCGCGATGGGCCGGGCCTTGCCCTCGTCATCCCACAGGAGCTTCGACAGGCGGCCCAGCTGGCCCAGCGCGGTGAGCATGCGCGGGGGCAGGAGCAGCCGCGACTTCAGCGGGTAGCGCAGCGACCAGTCCGTCCCGCGCTCCTCCACCACCGGCGCCAGCACCTGGGTGACGTACTGCCAGAAGGCTCCGTCCTTGCGGCGCAGCACCTCCAGCTCCACCGGGTCCACTTCCTGCGACGCGCTGGGGTTGAACGGGTAGCGCTTGATGAGGGGATCCAGCGTGCGGCGGGCCTGGTAGGTCCACTGCTCCGCGATGACGCGCTCCAGCTCCGCGCGGCCCCGGTTGCGCACGATGACGAAGGGCTGGCGGAACGGCAGCCGGAACTCGCCCACCAGGCCGTGCTGATCCAGCCACGCGTCCACCCGGCGCAGGTACGAGTCCTCCTCCTCCAGCAGCATGCTCAGCGCCACCCGCCCCACCGGCGACAGCAGCTCCGCCAGCTGCGAGCCCGCGGAAGCCACCGGGGCGCCAGCGGGAGCCGCCGGGTCCTTGGGCGCGGCGGGCTTCGCGGAAGCGGGCTTCACGCCGGACAGCTCCTGCTGCAGCTGCGACACCAGCGTGGTGTAGGCCGCCAGCTCCGTGAGCGCGCCGGCCTTGTCCGCCGTCATCAGCTGCACCACCGGCTTGAAGGGCGCCACCGCGTCGCGCATCGGCGCGTAGTACTCGCTCTCCAGCGGACCCACGCCCGCACGGACCGCCACGTCGCGCAGCATGGCCTCCAGCGGGGACGATGGCTGCAACAGCACGGACAGGTCGCTGGCCAGCGAGCCCCGGGGCGTGGTGCGGAAGCGGTAGCCCCGGTAGGTCGCGTAGAGGTCCTGGCCGTAGCGCTTCGCGAACGTCTGCACCTTGCCCTGCACGAAGGTGGCGCGCTCCACGGCCTCCTCGCGCGACAGGCTGGACTTGGCCAGCCGCTCGGTGAACTCGTCCACCAGCGGGCTCAGCTGCGCGTCGAAGGCGGCCTTGCCCAGCACGCGGCCCACCACCGGGGCCTGCCCGCTGGTGAACTCCGTCTCGTCGTCCCCCGCTCCCTCGGAGGCGACCTCGGACGTCGTCTCTCCCGTGCGCGGGTTGAGCGCGTTGCCGTCGAACGGCGAGCGGCCCGTCTCCTTCAGCGTGCGCAGCACCTTGTCCAGCAGCTGCCGCGACACGTCCATGGGGCGGAACTCGTAGTCGCGCCGGAGCACGTCCACGGAGTAGCGCGCGTCACCGTCGCTGGGGGCGAAGAGGCCGTCCGCGCGGGTGAGCAGCTCCGCGGGCGTCATGCGGGCGGCGGCGCGCAGGGCGGCGTCCGCTTCGTCCTCCATGCGCAGGATGGCCTCCAGCGTCTGGCGGTTCTGGCGCAGCCAGTCCAGCGAGTCCAGCAGGCTGCCCACGCCCTTGAGCTGGCCTGCGTCCGGCTCCGCGTCCGACGCGTTGATGAGGTCCATCACCTTCCGGGCGGAGCTGTACGGCGCGGACTCCGCCAGCGAGGCGCGCAGCCGCTCGCGATCATCCCCGAGCGCGCGCCACCGGGCCAGGTCCAGCTCCTTGGCGGCCAGCACGTCCTGCAGCTGCGTGAAGTGGTCGCGCCACGGGCCCAGCAGGCCGTCCATGGTCAGGTAGGCGAAGGGCCAGCGCGTCCAGGGGACGTTCTCGTCGAAGGGCTTGTCGCTGGCGATGACGTAGTTGGCGACCATCGGCTCGGCCAGGCCCATCGCCTCCAGCCAGTTGTGCTCCTGGTCCGTGCTGGCAAGGCTCAGCCCGAAGGCCTCCGCCGTCCAGCCCAGCTGCTTCTTGTGCGTCCCGTGCACGCTGCGCAGCACGAACCGGCCCAGGTCCTCGTTGCTCGAGCTGTACAGCACGCCCAGCGTGTAGAGCACCTGCTCCGGCCGGCACAGCGTCTCCAGGTGGCAGCCGTCGTCCATGGACCGCGATGGCGTCAGCGGCGTGGCGCGCGTGCCGCGGCTGGCGAACGCGGGCGCGGGCTGGCAGCCGGGAATCTCGCTGGCGCAGCGCCGGCACTGGTCCTGGCACTTCTCCAGCATCGGCTTCAGGTAGGACATCCGGATGCTGCGCGCGAGCCGGGCGCGCAGCTCGGCCCACTCGTCGGTGAAGCTGTGGGCCAGGGGCGGCCAGTAGCGCGTGGCACCCCAGAGGTCCTCCATGGCCCGCACCGCTTCGTTCGTCTGGGACTCCACCACGGAGCCGGACACGCTCTGGTTGCGATCCTCCAGCCGCTGCACCGTCACCTGGAACGCGTCCAGCTTGTCCTGCGCGCGCAGGAGCAGCCGGTAGAAGTGCGCGTACGCCAGCAGCACCGGCAGGCACCCCACCGCGAGGATGGCCGCGCACCGGCGCAGGTGCGTCCACCGGTAGTCCTGGATCAGCCGCTCCACCGGTTGATCCGCCCGCACCGCCAGCGCCCCGGTCGGCTGGACGTCGGTCCCCTTTGACGACAGGTACACGCGCTGGAGGTTCAGCGGGAACGCCAGCGAGCCGCCCTCCACCATCGTGGCCACGAAGCGCCCCAGCACCGCGAACGCCTCGCCGCCGCGCGAGTAGAAGGACGCCAGCCGCTCGAATGCGTCCGGCGACAGCGACGTGAGCCCCAGCGCCAGGTACTTCTCCAGGGGCTGGAGCGCGTTCGCCAGCTCCCCTTCCCTGCCGGCCGGCGGCACCACCAGCTCCAGGGGCATGCCGTTCTTGCGCAAGAGCTGCGCGAAGTCCGCGTAGCCGTCCAGCGTGTCCATGTGCGTGAGGACCAGCCGCGTCTCCACGGGCGCCTGGCACACCTCCGACAGGAGGTTCACCTTGCCGCGCAAGAGCTGGGTGACGCGCTTCACCTCGTCCGGCGAGGTCTCCAGCAGCCAGCTCACCTTCAGGACGATGACGGCCCGGCCCACGTGCTTGCGCCCGAACGTCGCCTTCCACAGCCGGCGCAGCGCGCGCCGCGCGTGGTGCGAGTCGTCCTCCAGCACGGGCGCGGCCAGCTCCTGCACCACGACCTCCGGCCCCAGGAAGATCTTGAGGAGCGGGTCGTCCGTGAAGCTGGGCATGAACTGGCGCTTCTGGCGCTCCCAGTCCACCTCCGCCTCGATGAGGTCCGACTTGCCGCTGCCCGCGGGGCCCAGCACCACCAGCGTGGGGAAGTCCCGCACGGACGCGCGGAAGCGCCACGGCAGCTTCGACAGGAACTGCTTGCGGATGGCCAGCAGCTGTCCGGACGCCAGCGGCTTCTGCTCGCCCGCCAGGGCCGGGCCGCGCTGTTGCCGCTTGCGCCACCAGAGCGTCAAGCCCACGCCAATGGCCGCGAGCACCACCACGATGCCCAACACGAGCACCCAGTGGGCCTTCAGTGCCGCCAGGATGGACTGGATCGCGCCCACGGTCAGCCGCCGCTCCTTCCGGCAGGCTTCACGGCGAGCTGGAGCGCTTCCAGCACGTCCTCCGCCTCCTCCAGCGTGGAGGTGAGCTTCGCGCGCAGCTTCTCCTGCTCCGGGGGCGACGGCAGCATCCCGTCCCCGGGCGGATCCAACGCCACCAGCCCCTCACGCACGGAGTCCAGCAGCGGCTGCACGCCCTCCTTCAGCGTCCCCAGCTCCGCGCCCACCTGCTGCTCCAGCGCATCCAGCAGCGCGAGCGCCTTGGGCGGAGGCCTGGGGGCCGGAACGGGAGGGCCTCCGTCGCGTGTCGGGAAGGGCCTCAATTGGAGACCCACCACAGGAAGACGGGCAGCCCCAGGACGATGGCGGCCGTCACGGCGTAGTAGTGCACCGGGAAGTCGTAGACGGCGGGCACCGCTGGCTGCGGCACCGGCGCGGGGGGCGCGAGCGCCAGCGGCTGGGGGATGCGCTCGGAGATGCGCGTCGTCAGATCGCGGATGCGCTCCGGCTGACCCACGAGGCGGCCGGTGAAGCCCGCGGCCAGGCAGAAGCGGATCATCTCGAAGACGATGGTGGGGGTGTCATTGCGGCGCAACTTCTCTTCCACGAAGTCGTAGAAGAGGTCTCCGCCCGAGTCGACGTTGAACAGGTTCTGCTGCAGGAGCGGCCAGAGATGTTGCTCCGCGTCCGACAGCCGGCGGAGCACCCATTCATCCAGGAAGAAGACGAAGGGACGGATCAGATCCTCCACCTCGTCCGGGCGCAGGTCCGCGCCGAACGCCGCGCGCAGGCGCTCCAGCTCCAGGAGCAGCGCCTGCTCCAGGTGCACCAGCGCCTCCTGCCCCACCCTGCTCTGGGGACGGCGCGCACCGGGGGCGGACTCGGCGGGCAGGGCCCGGTCGAGGAGCTGGCGCACGCGACGCTGCGCGGCCAGGAGTGCATTCCAATGCTCCAGTTTCATGCGTGTGTTTGACTATGTTGGAAGCTGTAGCGGCCCCAGCCCAGCCACCGAGGCCTTGAGCTCAACGGTCGCCTCGTTGTTCCAAGCATCAAGCAGGTCCCTCAACTGCTCAAGAAAGCAGATGACGACAGGCTCGAAGCTTTGGTCGAAGGGCTCCATCACGGCTTCGTATGCGTGGCGGATCCCCGAACCCTTGAGCGCGCTGTCGGGCACCACACTGAACTTCAACTCCTTGAGCCACGGAAGGACGCGGCGGAACGGGCTCTCCGCGGGGGTCCCCAGGTGACCCAGCAGGGCGACCACTTCATCCCGGCCCAGCGTGGGCTTCGCCTTCCATGCGAGGAATTGGGTCAACGCCTCGACATCATCCCGTAGCACGCTGTCGCGGTGGGGCTGGAGGCTGCCCACGGTCTGCCACTTCAGGCCCTCGATGTGGCGGCCCGGCACGGACACCTCCACCTTGCCCGCAGCCTGCGCGGAGAACTGCGGCTGGTGCCACAGCGCCTCCAACACAATCTTGCGCGGCGCGGTGAACGCCTCCGGCATGCGCACGATGAGGCTGTGCCGGGACGTGAGCTTCTCGTCGAAGGTCTCGTCCACCTCGTAGCTGGGGCCCTTGCCGGGCAGGAACGCGGGCCGCAGCGGGGACAGGCCCGCCTTGGTCATCTCGAAGACGCCCGTCACCGAGTGCAGGCTGAACTCGCGCCCCGCGCTCATGCTGAGGATGGGGTGCTCCGCTCTCGTGCCGTCCGCCACCACCACCTGCGCGGGCTCCGCCTTGAGGTTCATCACCGGCACGGTGAAGAGCTGGAAGAAGTCCGGGTGCAGGGACCGGCCCACGTTCCAGTCCTTGTCCAGGTCCAGGCAGAGGCAGAAGCGCATCCAGGAGCTGCCGCGCGGCGGCGGCACCTTCACGTGCACGAAGAGCTGCTGCTCCGGGAACTGGAAGAACGCGCGCAGGCGCTGGAACGGGTGCGCGTACAGGCCGCCGTCGTCCGGCGCGGGCGGGTCGCGGTTGAAGGACACCTCGCAGGGGCTGCCCACGGAGTGCTCATCCGCCTGTTCGTCGTAGACGACGCTCACCTGCTTGATGTGCTTGCGCAGCGCGTGGAACACCGCCAGCGACGAGCGGTAGTCGTCCAGGTGGCGCACGTGCAGGCTGAGCACGTCGATGGCGTCCTTGCGCGCGAAGCGGGACTCGAAGCGCATGATGAGCCGGTGGCCGCTTCTCACCTGCGGCACCACGTCCGTGCCCTTGAGGAAGATGGGCAGCACGCGCAGGTCGCGCTGGAGGCGGAAGGAGCCCGCCACCCCTTCCGCGGGCGTCAGGCGCAATTCCGTGCCCCGGGTGAGGAGCACCGGCTCCACCATCTTCTCCGTGGGCACGGCCTGCGCCATGGCGGCGGCGGGCACGGGCTCCAGGAGGAAGTCGAAGAAGCCCGCGAACAGCCGGCGCCAGGTGGAGCGCAGGTTGTGCAGCGTGGCGTGCCGCGTCTGCACGGAGAAGAACGCCATCGCCTCGATGAGGCGGCGCACGTCCGGGTCCTCGCGGTCCAACGGGGCCGCCGGGTGCCGCTCCTGGAAGCGCGTCCGGAAGCGCTCCAGCCCGTCCAGCTCCGACAGGAAGTCCAGGTAGATCTTCTCGCTGAAATCCTTCACCGCCCGCTCTCCCGCCGTACGTCTGTTGTTGCCATGTGTTGTTTCAGCCCAGCTTCACCAGCGTGCCGCCCACGCTGGTGATGGAGCCCTTCAGGTTCGCCATGCCGGAGCTCTCCAGGTCCAGCTTGCCGGTGCCGGACACCTTGGTCATCGCGGCGGACATCTCCGCCTGCGACTTGCCGGCGAGCTTCAGCGTCACGCCGTCCACCTTGGCCTCGCCGCCGGACGTCACCATCTCCGCGCCCATGTTGCCCTTCATGGCCAGCTTGGACGTGGCTTCGATGTTCACGTTGGCGCTGGAGGACAGCTTCGCGTCGCTGGTGGCCGTCTGCGTGAGCTTGGCGCTCGTCTTGAGCGTCATGTCCTTGGTGCTCTCCACCGTGAGCGTGTCCTGGCTGGTCCACTGGGAGACGCCCTTGGACTTCATCGTGATGGTGTCGGTGTCGAAGGTGAGGTCCTTCACGGTGACGACGATGCTGTCCTGCTTCTGCACGATGGTGCTCGTCTCCTGCTGGCCCTTCACGGTGATGGTGATGCTGGTGCCGTCCATCACGATGGTCTGGGTGATCTGATCATCCCCGTTTTCGACCTGGACGGTGATGCCGCCCTTCTTGTCCAGTTCGATCTTGCAGACCAGCGTTCCCGCCGCTCCCGGTCCTGAAGCTCCCATCGTCCCTCCCGCCTCAGGCGGACTCTTCCTTCACCAGGATGAGCAGGTTGCCTTCCTTGAGCTCGACCTTCTCCGTGTCGCTCTCGTTCGTGCGCTGCAGGCGCCAAAGCGGCTTGTTGTCCTCGTAGAAGTGCCGCATGGACGTGCCGCTCGTCGTGGTCTTGCCGACGAGCAGGTGCACGCCCTGCCCGTCCGAGGGCAGCCGCGCGCCCGCCCGCCAGTCCAGGTGGCGCTTGAGCCACGCGCGCAGGAAGTCCAGCGCCACCAGCACCCGGGCGCCCTTGTAGGCCGGGAAGTAGAAGTGCCCCGGCTGGAGGCTCGCGTTGAAGGGCACCTGGACGATCTGGTTCGCGAAGAGCGGCAGCTTCACCTTGTAGCTGTCCAGCGAGGTGGCGCTGTCCGTGTACGCCTGCCAGGTCTCGTCCTTCTTCTCGCCCACCTCGCTGACGATGAGCCCCTCCACGAAGCGCGGGTACACCGGCGTGGTGAAGGCCGGCAGGTCCACGTGCTTCTCGTCCTTCTTCTCCAGCCGCGTGGTGAGGGTGATGAGGAAGCGGCTCTCCGGCTTGGGGCGCCGCGGGGCTTCTTCCCCCTGCCCTTCCCCGGCCAGCTCCCCTTCGACGCTCTCCACGGGCAGCGGCTCCGCGCGCAGGCTCATGCGGCGCACCCGGAAGGTCTCCTTGGACGGCACGCCCGCCGCCATCCACCCGGCCGTGTCCGGCAGCTTCACCAGCGCGTTCGGGGCGACGGCCACCGCCGGGAAGCGGTTCCAGTCCAGCTCCACCTCCTGGCCGCGCACCTTGAGGCGCGCCGTCTCCAGCGTCACGCGGGCCTGCACGTCGTCCGCGATGTCCGTGCGCAGCAGCACGTCCTGGCGGATGCCGGTGACGGCCTGGGCGTTGGTGATGGCCTGGTTCTTGGGGCTCTCCGCGGCGGCGTTGAGGATGGCCACGTCGTGGCGGGCCACCTCCGGGAACACCACCGACACGCGGTCCACGTCCGCCGCGCGCAGCGTGATGGGCGTCCCGGTGGCGTCCTTCGTCGCGCGGAACTGGTAGCCCTGCGCCGTGTAGTCGTACGCCAGCACGCCGTTGCGCGTGTGCGTGAACCAGACGGCCCAGTCGTAGAAGCTGGCGCCGGACTCCGGGGACAGGCCCAGGAAGATGAGCGGCAGCGTCTTGTCCAGCTGCGCGGCCCAGTCGTTGGCCAGGGCAATCTTGTCGCCCTTGTGCGCGTCCAGCACGTCCTGGAGCGTCTTCTGCGTGTAGAGCACGCAGGGGTAGTGCTGCGACCAGAGCAGCCGCGCGGGGTCCACGAAGCGCACGGTGTAGTGCCGGTAGGTGATGCCCGCGCCCTTGGCCTGGGCGACGGTCTCCTCCGTGAGGGTCTTGTCCAGCCCCAGCCCCTTCACCTTCAGCGACGTGAAGGTGGGCTTCGTCGCCGTGTCGGAGTGCACGGCCTTCAACTCCAGCGCCACCTCCACCAGGTCCGGCTTGAGGAAGTCCGCCAGCAGCTTGTCCTGCTTCTGGCCGCCGTGCGCCGTCTCGTCGAGGACGCGGAACTCCACCCTGCCCTCGTGCCCCCAGCCGTGCAGGTCCAGTTCGAACGCGAGCACGTCCGACGAGGCGATGGCGTGCGCCGTCCCGCCGATGGTGAGCGTCAGGCCCAGGTCCAGGCGGTCCGCGAAGGCCATCAGGTGTCCTCCGCCTGCACGCGCACCCGGCCGGTGGTGGAATGGAACATCAGCGTCAGGTGGCACGGCTGTTCGTCGAACGTGCCCTTGCAGTCGAAGTACAGCCAGAGCGCGCTGTCACGGCCGCGCAGCTTCACCTCCGGCTCCGTCAGCCGGGGCTCGTGCTGGGTGATCTCCTGCTGGATTTCGGCGGTGAGCGCCTCCACCAGCTCGCGCGTGCCCAGCTTCTCCGTGTACCCGCCCAGCCCGAAGTCGTGCATGAAGAAGCCGTAGCCCTTCTTCGTGTTGAGCACGGCTTCGATGTTGCGCATCACGTGCTCCAGGCTGTCGCGCACGTTGGGGCGCTGCGCGCGGGCCGCGAACTTGTCCAGGAACGGTGCGCGCGCCATGGCGTCTAGCTCCTCCGCCAGAACAGCGACGTCTGGGCGCCCCGCAGCGCGGGCGTCACGTAGAAGGCCAGGCCGTCCTCACGAAGCGCGTGCTGCCACTCCTCGCCCTGGCTCAGGAGGTACCAGTCAATCTCCGGCCCCAGCGCGTGCGGGAACGACGGATACGGCACGTGCTTGAACGGCACGCCCTTGAGCGCCTGGCGGCGCACCAGCGGCAGCCGCGTGGGGCTGGCCAGCTTCACCCCGTCCAGCGGCGTGCGCTCCCCGGGCTGGGTGCGCTGCACCAGGAGGTACGCCTCGCTGGCGGAGCGGATCTCCGGCGGCAGCGGCGTCATCTGGAACTGCCCTTCCTTCGCCTGGAAGGCCTTGTGCGTGGAGCGCGTGGCCTCTGGCTGGAAGCTGCGCTGGAGCAGGCGGATCCACCCGCCCAGGGACTCGTTCAGCCCTTCGTGCTGGTACACCGGCATCTGCTCGTCCGGGAGCATCTCCAGGTAGCAGCACGCCTCGAAGTACAGCCGGCGAAGCGCGTCGAACAGGTGGTACGGGTGCACGTACACCTGCCGGAACATGTCCCGGCGCAGCGCGATCAGCCGCTGCACTTCGAACAGGGCCCGGCGCGCGTTGGTGAGCCGGTCCGTGCGCAGGTACGTGTCGGAGATGTTCGTGAGCAGCTGCTGGCGCACCTGGTCCAACAGGTCGTCCAGCGTGGTGAGCAGCTTCTCCAGGAAGGGGTTGGGCCCCACCAGCAGGAGCGCGGGCACCCAGTCCGAGGACGTGTGCCACGCGCCGTCCTCGTCCTGGGACACGGCGGCCAGCCCCAGGGACGCGACGGTGCCGTCCAGCACCGGCTCCGTGGACAGCTGCAGCTTGTGCAGCACGCGCTGGAGCACCGGCGGATCATCCGCGTACAGGCGGATGCCCTCCGCGCTGACGGTCTCCTTCAAGACGTGCAGGTAGACGATGAACTCCGTCTTGCCGACGGCTTCCAGCGACAGCGGCGCGATGACGGCGTTGCCCGGGACATCCAGCAGGTCCCCGGACTTGGTGACGACGGTGAGCGCGGAGATGGACAGGCTGCCGCTCTGCAAGAGCGACTCGTTCCAGGCCATGTTCGCGACGCCGTAGGACGGCAGGCCGGACAGGGTGGCATGGAGGCGGATCTCCGCGTCCAGCGCGTCCTCCTGCGCGACGAAATGCTCCGGAAGCAGCGTCTGGCCAACGTGCCAGCGGACCCGTGCGAGCTTGTACCGCTGCATGCGCCGTTCTTTCCTTCCACCCGCCAAAAAAAGCCAGGCCGGGAGCGAGTCCTGCTCCCGGCCCGGTTTAGGCTCGGACCGCGCCAAAAGCTACTTGGCGGCCGCCTCGGTGATGCCCCACTTCTTCGCGATCTTCTTCGTCGACGAGGTGGCCAGGTTCAGCGACTGCTCGGCCGCCTGCGGCTTGATGCCAATCTGGAACGTGAAGTTCTTGGGCGACTGGACCTCACGGGACTCGTTGTCCGCGACGGACATGTTCAGGTCGTCGCCGTTCTTCTCGAGCAGGCCCTTCATCTCCGCGTCGAGGAAGTTGGACTTGAAGTACTTCTTCCCGATGGGGTCGTACTCGTAGATGACGTACTTGAAGTTGACTTCAATGTTGCTGAAGTTGCCCAGCAGCATCTCCGCGATCTTCTGCTTGTTCGCCACCGACACCTGGCCGGAGAAGTACATGGCGTCCGTCACGCCCGTCTCCCACAGGTAGTGGTTGAGCACCGCGACGACCTTGTCCGCGATGGGCGCGTCCGGGTTCTCAGGATCCTTGATGGTCTCCTGATCCGGCGCCAGCGCCTCGCCGCCAATGGTGATGGCGGTGATGTAGCCCACGGGGTTCTGCTTGTCCTTCTTGAAGTTGAAGCCCTGATACACATCCAGGTTGCGCGAAAACTGGGGCATCGTTCACTCCAGGGTAAGCGGGACAGGCTCTCACCTGCCCCAAGTTGGGATGCGGCCTAACCGAGCCGCGACTCGAGCATCAGCTCCACGTTGAGGCCTTCGAACTGGATGTGCGGGAGCACGGCCAGCTTGCAGTCGTACCAGCCGATCTCACCGGGGCGCGGGTACACCACCACGCTGCTCGCCTTGAACGGGAAGCGGCGCACGGTGAGGTCGTCCGGGTTGGCCACGGTCGTGACGTAGTTGGACAGCCACGAGTCCAGCTGGCGCTGGATGTAGGGCGCGTCCGCCGTGTTGCCGATGTTGTCGCGCATGATGCACTTCACGTAGTGCGCCAGCCGCGTGATGGAGAACGTGTAGGCCAGGTTGGTGACGAGCTGCGAGTTCTCCGAGTCCTTGGGGTCCTTGAACGTCTTGGCGACCTTGGCGGACTGGGTGCTGAAGAACGTCGCGTCGCTGGAGCCCTTCCGGTACACGAGCGGGATGAAGCCGCTGCGCGCGAACTCGTACTCGCGGTAGTCCGGGATGGCGATCTCCACCGGGGCCTTGATCTCCTCCTGGCCGCGCAGGGAGAAGGTGTCCACGGGCAGGCCGGAGATGAGACCGCCGCCCTTGGGGCCGCGGATGGACTGGCACCAGCCGGAGATCTCGAACGCCTTCACCATGTTGCGCGCGAGCAGGATGGCGGAGTTGCCCCAGAGGTACTTGTCGGAGTCGCCGCGCGCCGTCTCGGTGAAGTTGAGGACGTCGCAGGGGTTCTTGTCCGGGTGCCAGGGCAGGCGCAGCACGTAGCGCGGGAAGGTCAGGCCCACGTACGCGGCCTCCTCCGTGTCGCGGAACGCGTTCCAGCGGCCGAACCGCGGGTGGGCCAGCACGCCCTCCAGGTTCTTGATGGCCTCCATCTCCTCGATGGTCTCGCAGCCGAAGAACTTGTGGTTCACGGCGGAGATGAACGGCGCGTGCGCGGCGTTGGACACCTTGGCCATGCGCTGCAGCCAGGTCAGGTCCGCGGGCGTGGAGGAGAAGTCGTACAGGCCCACGATGGCGCCAAAGGGACGGCCGCCGTACTGGTCGTACTCCTGGATGTAGACCTTGTCGAACAGCGCTCCGGCGAAGATGTTGCTGGAGTTGTTCTCGAAGTCCTCCGCCAGCTCATCCTTGGCGACGTCCAGGATGTCGATGGCGATGTTGGCCTTGAAGTTGGTGTGGCTGACCAGGTCGTCCAGGCCGCGCCACGTGGACTCCAGCTTCTGGAAGGTGTCGTTGTGGAGGATCTCGTTCATCTGCGCGTCGATCATGCGATCGATGCGGCTGATGACGTCCAGCACCTGGCCCTTGTCGAAGCGGGCGGTGTTGTCCGGGCCCTCCACGGGGGCCACGTTCTGCAGGAGCGCGGCGACGCTGGAGAGGAAGCGGCTCTCCAGGGTGACCTGCTGCTCGTCCGCGGCGGGCGCGAAGTTGGTGGTGATCATCGGCGCCGATTCCTGGGGCGGATCGAGCCGGACGCTGGTGAACAGGCGCTTCAGGTAGGTGGTCTCAGCCATGGCGGAGTCCTTTTAAGAGTCGAAAGGGTTGGGAAGGCGGATCAGGAGGCCGCGGGGGGCTTGGCACCCGCTGCGACGGTGGCGGCGACCGCGGCCGTGGCGGCGGCGGCACCCGTGGCAGGCTTGCCAGCGGCGGCGGCGGCGGGGGCGTCCGTCTTCGCGGCCTCACCGGAGGGCAGGCGCATGGTCTCGTAGCCCTTGAGCTCGTTGAGCAGCTCCTTGAGCGCGTCCGGCTTGGAGAACAGCTCGTAGAGTTCGCGCCGCAGGTCCTTGCGGTTGTCGATGTTCGACTGCATCTCCACGAGGAGCGTCTTCAGGAGCAGCAGCGCCTTGAGCTTCGGCACGTGCTTGACGATCTCATCCGGGTGGAAGGACTTCATCCGGTCGATGGGGAGCGTGACGTTCAGCTCCTCCTCCACGTCCGGGTTGATGCGGTTGGCGACCTGGAAGTTGGCGGACATCTTCATGTCCTTCATCAACTCATCCAGGTTGCGGCCGTCCACGGAGCGCAGCTTGCGCGTCTCCAGGTCCGTCTTGCGGTCCTCGGAGGTGCCCAAGGAGTAGTCGCCCATCACCAGGAGGCGCAGCGGCAGGTTCACCGTCTCCTGCTCGCCGTTGATGGTGGTGCGGTACGTGAGGGTGATGCGGGATTTGGGCAACTGGTCCTGAATGGCCACGGTGACTCCCTGACAATCGCAGTGCGTTTGATTCCCCCCGTACTACTGGAGCCGCCCCGGGAGTACGCGCTGCCGAGTGAACATTTACAGCCTAGGCGCGATCAGGAAATCCCGTCAACCAGCCGACATGACAGGTTTAGCGGGGTTCCGATGATCGCAATTGTGCGGTGTCCCCCGTGAACAGGAGGACCTCCTGGGTCTGTTCCGGGCCGCCTACCAGGGGCTCGTAACCCAGATGGCTGCCGTCCTGGAGCCGCGCGAAGCTGCTCTGATCACGCAGGCACAGCACGACGGTGAGCGCGAGCGGTGTCTCCGCGAGGCTCGGAAGGATGCGGGTGTTGAGGCGCCGGCGGGCCTCCACGGCCCAGGGGATGCCGGTGCCCGAGTGCGGCTCGTTGAGGAACAGCCGCACCTCCACGCCGCCCGTGGGGACGGTGGCGAAGCCGCCCACCGCGCTGCCATCTCCGAGCGCCGCGGCGCCCAGGCGGATGCCCTTGGCTTCGATGCGCTGACGGCGCGTCTCGCGGCGCACCAGCACCTCTGCTTCGGGGAACACCTTGGCGAAGAGCCAGTGCAGGCTGCTGGGGCACGCGAGCCGCAACAGGCGCAGCCGGTGCGAGGTGTTGTGCTCCCAGCCGGGCAGGAGGGACTCGTCGCGGTCCGGGAACTGGCCCGCGAAGCGCGTCCGCAGCAGCAGGTGGTCGAAGTAACCCAGGAAGTCCGCCATCGTGTCCTGCTCCAGGCGGTCCATGGCCTGGAAGAGGAAGGACGGCAGCGGCGTCTGCACGCTGAGCAGGCCCAGGTTGACGGTGATGACCACGCGCTTGCGCGGCTGGCGGGTGAACTCGATGGCATGCACCAGGTGGGGCTGGTGCACGGTGCTGCGGTGGCTGCGGAACTCCACCTCCGCCTCGCCGTAGCCTTCCTTGGCGAGCAGGTCCAGGAGGGCCGGCACGTCGAAGCTGCGGATGCGCTCGCTGATGCGCTCCTCGACGGTGAGCTTGCGGCCCGGCTGTTCTCGCTCCAGTGCCATGGGGGCTATTCGTCGAAGTCCGCGCCGCCGCCGCGCGGCTGCCGCTGCTGGGCGACGAGGAACGCGTCCAGGTCCACGCGGTAGAGCTGATCCATGGCGCGGAAGGACAGCGTCTCCGTGTTGTGCAGCATGGGCTCGATGGCTTCCGCGTGCTGCGCCAGGCCGTTGAAGAAGCCGGAGAAGAGCTGCGGCAGGTACACGCGCGGGTCGAACCGCTCCACGGTGGCGAGCACGTCCACGGCGATGACACTCGCCTTGCCGTAGTCCTCGCGCTCCACCAGCGCTTCAAAGGCAGACAGCTTGCGGACCAGCTGCGCGAGCGCGGGCGACATGGGGACGCTGGGGCCGGTGTCCTGGGCCTGGGCGCGGGCGGCCTTCTTCCTGGGCGCGGGGCGGACCTCCTCTTCCTCCTCCCCTTCGTCGTCGTCCTCTTCCTCTTCGTCGTCATCCGGAGCGGCGGGATCGGGTGCGGCGGCGAGGGGCTTGGGCTCCTCCGGCGGGGGCAGGAAGGGCACGCCCTGGGCGTGGGAGCGCAGCGCGCCGAGCAGCGTGCGCATGGCGTCCATGCACGCGGGCTTCTGCAGGATGGCGAGGGCGGCGATGAGCGGGTCGCCCAGGGCCAGGGCTTCCTCGATGGGCTCGCGGCTGCCGGGCGCGCACCAGGCCTGCCACTGCGCGTCCTTGAGGCGCGTGTGGTGTTCCAGGTGCTTGCCCATCATCTTCAGCAGCCAGCGCAGGCCGGTGTCCGCGAAGACGAGCTTCTTCTCCGCCGGGCTGAAGAAGTCCCAGTTCTCCGTCAGCGTCCGCTTGAGGGAGCGGAACAGGACGGGCAGCGCCTTCATGCCGTCCGCGAAGAAGTGGCCGAAGAGGTAGGGCCCCACCAGCCGCACGTCGCGCACGCCCTGGCGCAGGAGCCCCTCGGCGGCGCGGGCGGCGTCCGCGTATTCGCTCTTGGCGACGAGGCCGGTGATGGCCTCCAGGCGCGGATCCGGGCCCTCGGTTTCATCCAGCGGCACCGGGGCGCTGGTGAACTCCGCGTCGAGCAGCGAGAAGTCGGCGGCTTCCACCACCAGGGCCGGGTTACCCATCGATGGCCACCGTCTGTCCGGGGGAGACGACCTGGATGACGCCGCCGTAGCTGCACATGCACTTGGAGTTGCTCTCCAGGGCCGGCATGTTGCCGATGAGCACCTTGGGGCACCCGGGCACCCAGGGGGCCGCGGTGGCGGGGATGCAGGGCATGGGGGTGAGGACGCCCAGGGCCGCCGCGGTGGCCGCCGCCACCATGGGGTTCGCCAGGGAATTGCACATGCCGAAGGGCAGCACGTTCACGAACGGCTTGCTGTCCATGATGTTCGCCGCGGGCGTCGTGGCCAGCACCTTGTTCACGGGGAGCACCATCAGCGACGAGGGAGCCACCCCGAAGCTGCATTGGAGCATCGCTCCCATCACGACCTGGACACCCATGTGCCGCTCCTTTTTCAGCGCGATGGCGACGGGACATCTTCACCCGAAGTCGCAGCGCTTTCCAGCAGTCGTCCCCGAAGCGCGGTGAGGGCCTGGAACATCGGGTCCTTCGCCTTGCGGTGCAGCGCGCCGGTGAAGAACTGCGAGGCACACCACGCGTCGTCGACCGCGCCTTCCACCCGGTGGGGAAAGAGCGGAAAGAACTCGATGCGGTCGGGCAGGAAGTCCCCGCCCAGGAGCATTTCGATCCGCCGGATGATCTCCTGCTCGCCGGACGAGGGAGCAGGCGTGGCCCCGGTGAAGGCCAGGAGGATGAAGCGCGAGTGGCTGGCGAGGCCGCCGGTGGACACCGGCACCACGCTGGTGCCCGCGAGGAACGGCAGGTCCTCCAGCGCGGCGGTGACCTCCTTCGCGGAGTAGGTGCGGCCGTCGTGCCGGAAGCCCTGCGTGCCCGCGTAGTGGTAGCGCTGGCGGATCCGCGCGAGCAGGACGTGGCCCGGCGGGCGGTCCTTGTCCGGCAGGAGCGTGAGGACGCCCACGTCCGAGGGAGCGCCCTGCCCGCTCTCGTTCGGATCCTTCAGCGTCCACGCGCGGCCCGGGACGGGGAAGACGTCCGTGTGCACGTCCGTGGACGCCTCCGTCACGCCGCGCGACGACACCAGCACCGCGCCACCGGCGGACGCGTCGATGAGGATGTTGGAGGACGGCACGGACTGGAGGCCGCACTGCTTCACCCACGTGCGCCAGGCCTGGGCGTCGTAGGGCTCCTCCGGGTTGCGGAACCAGTGCTGCACGTTGCGCAGGGAGGCACGGTGGCGCAGGAGCACGTCGCGCAGCTTCGGCGTGACACCCAGGGCGCGCAGCGGGTGCTCCAGCAACGGGGCCGGGTTGAGCGCCAGGTCCGCCATCTCCAGGTGCAGGTAGGTGGCGCCGCGCAGCAGCGTGGCGAAGAGGAGCGCGGGCAGGTGCTGGAGCACCGGGAAGTCCGGCGCCGCGAGCAGGTCCCCCTGCCCCAGGCCGAAGGTGAGCATCCCGTCGCCGATGGCGCCCTTCCACGCGTTCTCCGCGGTGAGGGGCACGGGCGTGTGCGGAGGATCCACCAGCGGCGAGAAGAGCAGCCCCACCACGTCCGTGGGCTTGTACGTGTGCGACGTGAAGCCCGGCGCTCCCCTGCCCTGGCTCTTGAGCAGCAGCTGTTCGTGGCCCTTGAGGAGCGGGAGCTGGTGGGGTTCCGCGGCGATGAAGTCCGGCTTCAGGGCCGCGAGCCGGGTGGCCATGGCGCGCGGGCCCATGGGCGGCAGCAGCGTGAAGCAGCCGCCCAGCTTCAGCGTGGCCAGCAGCGACACGAGCAGCTCCTGCCCCACGCCGTGGACCAGGCACACCTTCATGCCCGGCTCCACGCCCTGATCCGCCCATTCGCTGGCGCGGCGTGACGCCAGGTCGTGCAGGGTGCGGTAGCCCAGGGCCTGCCAGCCCTGGATGCGCGCGTGCGTGCGGAACGCGGGGCGCTCCAGCGCGACGTGGCGGACGATGAGGTCGTGGAAGAAGTCGTACTGCTGGCCCGGGCGGCTCTTGGGCGGCGGCACGCCCCGGCCCGCGTGGGCCTCCGCGAGCGCGGCGGCGAACCCGTCCGGATCCTCCCAGCTCTCCTGCCACCACTTCGGGGCACCGGACTCCGGGGCGAAGCCGGCTTCCAGCTGCCGGAGGATGTCCTTCACGTCGAAAGGCATGGGTGTCTAGCGGGAGGGAAAGTCGAAGCCGACCTTCACCATGAAGCGGACCTTGGAGCGCACGTTGCTGTCCGGGGCGTAGTCGATGGGGGTCGCCCCGCGCTTCGCGGGCCCCTGCTGCTTCGCGCGTTCGATGGACGTGGGCGCCACGACGGCGCGCACCAACGGGTGGCGGGCCTGGAGCGGCGGCACGTGCATGTCCACGTCGCGGCCGAAGAGCCACGCGCCGCAGCGCCAGAGGACGTCGTGGCGCCGGGTGAGCAGCGTCCAGAAGCGGTCGCGCGTCTCCGTGGCCTCGAAGAGCAGCGGCGAGTTCGCGCCGTCGCGGGCTTCACTGGGGTCCGCGAGCAGGGCGCGCAGCTGCTCCGCCACGCGCTCCACTTCGCTCACGTCCTCGGGCGTGACGGGCGAACGGCCGGCGAGTTTCGCCTCGTACTGGCGGAACAGCGCCACGAGTCCCAGGCAGTCCCCCACCACGTCCCGGTGGCCCTCGCCGTGGGCGGACGCGACGTCGCTGGCGGTGAGGAAGGAGGCCTCCGCGAGCGCCTCCGCCGTCTTCAGCAGCTTGCGGCGCAGCTGCTGGGCGCGTTCGAAGAGACTTCCGAAAGAGCTGGCCCGCATGTCGCGCTGGACGCGCAGCGCGGCGAACGCCAAGCCCTGGGCGAGCAGCGGCAGGTCTCGCAGCTCGGCCACGTTCACGCCGGGGAGCGTGGCGACCTCCGCTTCATGGGCCAGCACGCTGTCCACGCCGCGCTTCGTGTTGTGGAAGGCCAGCGCGATGTTGGAGCGGCACTCCTCCACGGCGCCTTCGAGGGCTCGCGCGGGGGGCAGGAACGCGTCATAGCCGGGCTCGGAGCCAAGGGCTTCCAGCTCGGCGATGTCGTCGGGCCCCAATCCCGCTGTCGCGTGCTGGCTTCCAGCCATGCCGGGCAGGATAGCGGGCGCTCCCGGGCGTCACAACCTGGCGCCCTGCCCCGCTTCGCTGCGGGCCTGGTGGGCCGTCCAGGGTGAAGCCGACCGGCGGCAATCCAGGTGACTTCCCGGATGGGGCACGGAGCTTGCGACCCTGCGAGGCGCCGCCCTCAGACGAGGATGAGGTCTTCGTCGTCGTCCGCTGCGCTCCCGGACTGGGTGTCCAGCACGTGCTGCGTGCGGCGCATGCGTTCATCGCTCAGGTCCGAGACGAGCATCAGGACCTGCGGGTGGCTGGAGATGAGCGAGTCGAAGTCCTCGCGCGGCAGACGCAGCAGCGTGGTGTGGCGCGTGGCCTCCACGGTGGCGGTGGCCGGGGTCTTCTGGAGCAGGGAGATCTCTCCGAAGAGGTCCCCTTCCCTCAGGCTGGACAGCCGCTGCCCGTTCTTGTGGACCTCCACCTCGCCGGAGAGGACGACGTAGAGGCCGTCGGTGGGGCCGTCTTCACGGATGATGACGTCGCCGCGCTCGACGTCGCGGGCCCGGAAGCGCTCCACCAGGTTCCGCCGGTCCTTGCGGTTGAAGGGGCGGAACAGCGCGGAGCTGTTCATCACGTTCGTGAGCAGGCGCTCGCGGCAGAACTTCTTCAGGGCGTTCGCCACGGGCGGGTGGCTGCGCGAGAGCGTGGCGAGCACGGCGGCGGAGATCTCGAGCACCTGCGTGTCGTCGGAGAGCGACTCCACGGAGGCGGCGCGCGGGGCTCCGGACAGGAGCGCCATCTCACCGAAGAAGGCGCCGACCTCCAGCGTGGCGAGGTCCTGGCGACGGCCGTCCTCCTCGCGGAAGACGCGCACGCTGCCTTCGCAGATGACGTAGAAGGCGTCGCCGTGCGTGCCCTGCGCGAGGATGCGCTCACCGGGGCCGAAGCGGCGCAACGGGCAGCGTTCGAAGAGCTGGATGAACGCTTCGCGCGGCAGGTCGGAGAAGAGCGGGATGGACGGCAGCGCGTCCCAGGTGCCGGCTTCGGGAGCGGCCTCCTCGGTCAGCTCGTAGACGGGCTCTTCTTCCGGCGAGTGTTCAGCCAGTCCCCGCTGGGCCGCGAGCTCCACCGCGTGCAGCAGCGAGTCCGCTTCGATCTCCAGCTCCGTGAAGCTGGAGACGCGCAGGGACGCGCGCCAGGGCTCCGGAGCTCCGGCGGTCGTGGGCACCACGGAGGCGCCGGCGGCGGGCGTAGCGGCCGTGGCCTTCGAGGGCGTGTCGGCGCGGCGGGGACGCAGGCCCGGGGGCGCGGCCTGGACGGGGGCCTTCTGCTCGGTGGGAGCCGGAGCAAGCTTGGAGCCCGTGATGGGCGGCGCGAGGGCCTGCCAGCGTCCGCTGGGCGTCCGGGGCTGGGAAGGCTCGGGCGTGGAGGATGGGGACGGCGGGGCTCCGCGGACGGACTGGCCCTGCGGAGCAGGTGTGGCGGGAGGCGTGGGAATGGGGCTCTCGGCGGCGGCCTCGGTGGCCGGCATGACTGGAGGCGCGGCGGAGGGAGACTCCGCTGGCGCGTCCGAGGGTTCGAGTTCCACCTCGACGGAGATGACCACTTCGGTGTCATCCGCGGCGGGCGTGGAGGGGCTGGCGGGTGCGGGCGGTGCTTCGCGCGGCGCGATGAGGCTCGCGGGCGTGGATGGGGGCGCGGCGTCCTTCGGCTTCGCCCGGGACGCGGCCGGCGTGCCCTTTCGGGCGTACAGGTCCGCGAGCATCTGCTGCACGCCCTGGTGGGACGGATCCAGCTCGAGGATCAGCTTGCTCGCGGCGATGGCGCGCGGCAGGAAGCCTTCCTTCGCGAAGCCCTCCGCGGCGGACTGGTACGCGGAGACGGCGCGGTCACGCTGACCGGCCTTGACCCACGCGTCGCCCATGCGCAGCCGGCTCTGGTGGTCCTTCGGATCCGCCTGACAGCAATCCGCATACAGCTCGGCGGCCCTGGCGAAGCGGCCCTTGCTGAAGGCCTCCGTCGCCTTGTCCTTGAGCTCGCGCAGCTCCATTCACCGCGCCCCGCCGGCCGCCGTGCCTTCCTTCGTCGCGGAGGCGCCCGCCGCGACGCGCACCTCCCGGAAGTAGTCACCCTTCAGCGCGTCCAGCGGCTCGGCCTCCGCGCCCGTGTTCATCTTGCGCAGCGCCGTGGCCGCCGCGGCGCGGATCTCCGGCAGGTCGTGGTACAGGTCCCGCCCCACCACCTCCGCCGACTTCGCGTCGCCCATGGCGCCCAGCGCCAGCAGCACGTCGCGCCGGGCCACGCTGTTGGAGTCGTCCAGCGCCTTGAGCAGCGTGGGCACCGCGTCCTTCGCGCCCATCCGCCCCAACAGCTGCGCCGCGAGCGCCGCCTCCGCCCCACCCTCCTTCACCACGCCCTGCAACGCCTCGGAAGCGGAAGCCGGCGGTGCACCCACGCGCGTCAGCGCATCCAGGACCACCAGCTTCTCGCTGCCCATCTTCGGCAGTGACGCCACCAGCGCCAGCTGCCCCGCTTCACCCTGCTCCGCCAGCGCCAGCGCCAGCGTCTTCTGCAGCTCGCGGTCGGGCTCCAGCAGCGCGGCGCGGACCACCTCGATGCCCTCGGGCCCCACGGACGTGAGCCCCACCAGCGCCGCCGCGCGCAGCACGGGGCTCGCGTCGTCCGCGTAGCCCTTGAGGACCTCCAGCGCCCCGGGCGCCTTGAGCGTGCCCAGCGCGGTCAGCAGCGTGGCCAGCGGCTGCAGCTTCGCGGGCTCCACGTCGTCGCTCAGCTCCGAGGGGACTCGCGGCGGCACCACCACGCGGCCGGCCTCCTTCGCGCGCGCCGCGTTGAGTGCCTGGAGCCGCTCGAAGAGCTGCGCGTGCCTGGCGGACCGGTTGTCGTCCTTGCCGTGCGCGGCTTCCGGACGCGCGGCCGACGGATCCAGGTCCGCGCTGTACTTGCGCGGCAGCGCCTGCGGGACCCAGTCCGCGCGCAGCGCCGTGAGCCCGGCGACCTCCTGCTCGTAGAGCTTCTGGATGACGGGCACCACGGACGCATCGCGCACGTGCGTCACGGCCTCGACCGCGAGCGTGCGCAGGCCCACGTCCGGCTGGTTGAGCCACGGCGTCACCTTGGGCAGCAGCGCCTGCGCCGACGGACCCAGGCCCGCCACCGCCTGGAGCCCCGACGCCGCGGAGGCCGGCCGCGACAGCCGCTCCGCGATGGGGTCCGCCGGGCAGCCGCCGCGTGAACGCATGGCGCGGCCGGCGTCCAGGGCCTCGTCCCGGGCGCCGTCGAGCGCGATGGCGCACAGCGCGGCGTCCGTCGCGGGCGTGCGCGGGAAGGTCAGGATGGCGTCGGTGGCCAGCGGGCTCACCGCGCTCTTCTCCACCGCCACCGCCTGGAGCTTCGTCGCGGCGGCCGGGTCCTGCAGCTTCATCAGCGCGCTGATGGCGGACTCGCGCAGCTCCGGGAAGCTCTCGTCGAGCAGCAGCGCGATGGGGGCCACCGCGCGAGTGTCGCCCGCGTCACCCAGCCCGCGCACGGCGGCGGCGGCGAGGATGACCTGGCTGTCGCGCACCATGGGCAGCAGCCGGTTCACGGCCTCCGCGCGGCCGCTCTTGCCCAGCTCCTCCGCGGCGCCCACGCGTTCGGGGAGCGCGCCCTCGGTGAGGGCCAGGAGGTTGCGGTCCCAGAGGCCCTTGGATTCGGCGGCGACGACGGAGGACATGGCGCCGGGGACGTTGGCGCTCTTGAGGGCCTGGACGATGATCTTGCGCGTGGCGCGGCCCCGCCGTCCGTACTGGAGCGTGAGGTACGCCTTGGCCTTGTCGTTCTTCACCTTCGCGAGCGCCAGCGCGGCCTGTCCCTGCACGGCCTCGTCCGTGTCCTCCAGGAGCTCCCCGAGCAGATCCACGACGCGCGGATCCTGGCTCTCCCCGAGCGCGCTGGCGGCTTCACCCCGGACGATGGCGGAGAGGTCCTTGGCGGCGCGGGTGAAGAGGACCAGGTCGTCCGCGTTGTTCTGCTCGGCCAGCTTCTTCACTGCGGCGGCGCGGATTTCGGGACGGGGGTCCTGGATCTCCGCGAGGAGCTGATCCCGGTTGCCATTGCACCCGACGAGCAGGGTCAGGGCGAGGAAGAGGGGGCGCACGCGGATTCGCATCGTTCTCCCGGAGCGGCGGACGGTGGAGGTAGGCGGCGGTTATATCAACGCCCCCCCGGGCCGCCCACCGACGGCACGACCCGGGAGGATGGGTGCTTCAGCGGGAGCGGCCACCGCGAGGGGGCGGACGGCCTGCCCCTCCCCGAGGCGCCTTGCGCTCCTTGAAGTCCTGGAAGCTCTTGCCCTCTCCCGGGGGAGCCTTCCTCACGCCCGCGCGGACGATGCGCTCGCCAGAACCGCTGGACGCGGACTCACCGCCGCCACGAGACCGGCTGCCGGAGTCCTCGCCACGGGGCTTGCGCTCGGGGCGGCCCGCGGACTCGCCGCGCGGCTTCCATTCACGCCGCTCCGGACGGTCGCCACGAGGGGCGCCACCCGCACCGGCGGGCTTGCCGAAGCGGCTGCCCCCGCGCGAAGCACCACCCTCGGCACCGAAACGGCTGCCACCACGCGACGCGCCACCCTCGGAACGACCGGCACCGGCCGGCTTGCCGAAGCGGCCACGGGGGGCACCGCCCTCGGCACCGAAGCGGCCCGCGGGCTTGCCGAAGCGGCCGCCACCGCGAGGGGCACCACCCTCTTCACGACCGAACCGGCCGCCACCCGCCGGCTTGCCGAAGCGGCCCCGAGGAGCGCCGCCTTCGTCACCGCCACGGCCCGCACCGGCCGGCTTGCCGAAGCGGCCACGGGGAGCACCGCCCTCGTCGCCGAAGCGGCCCGCGGGCTTGCCGAAGCTGCGGCCGCGAGGAGCACCGCCCTCGTCACCGAAGCGACCGGCGGGCTTGCCGAAACGTCCGCGCGGAGCCTCGTCACCACCACGGCCCGCACCGGCCGGCTTGCCGAAGCTGCGGCCGCGAGGGGCGCCGCCCTCGTCACCGAAGCGACCCGCGGGCTTGCCGAAGCGGCCACCGCCACGAGGGGCACCGCCCTCGGCACCAAAACGGCCACCGCCGCGCGACGCACCGCCCTCGGAACGACCGGCACCCGCCGGCTTGCCGAAGCTGCGGCCGCGAGGAGCACCGCCCTCGTCACCGAAGCGGCCCGCGGGCTTGCCGAAACGGCCAGCGCCACGAGGAGCACTGCCCTCTTCGCTGCCGAAGCGGCCCGCGGGCTTGCCGAAGCTGCGGCCGCGAGGAGCACCGCCCTCGTCACCGCCACGGCTCGCGGGCTTGCCGAAGCGGCCAGCGCCACGAGGAGCACCTTCGTCACCGCCACGGCCCGCGGGCTTGCCGAAACGGCCAGCGCCACGAGGAGCACCTTCGTCACCGCCACGGCCCGCACCGGCCGGCTTGCCGAAACGGCCAGCGCCACGAGGCGCGGCTTCATCGCCGAAGCGGCCCGCCGGCTTGCCGAAGCGTCCGCGCGGCGCATCCTCGCCACGGCCCGCACCCGCCGGCTTGCCGAAGCGTCCGCGCGGCGCATCCTCGCCACGGCCCGCACCCTCCGGCTTGCCGAAACGGCCACCGCCACGAGCAGCGCCGCCCTCGGCACCGAAGCGGCCACCGCCGCGCGACGCACCGCCCTCGGAACGACCGGCACCCGCCGGCTTGCCGAACTTCGCGGCGCCACGGGGCGCACGCTCACCCTCGGGCTTGCCGGTACGGCCCGCGCCTCGCGCGGCCTTGCCGTAGGTGGCGCCCTCGGCGGCGTCGGACTCCGTCACTTCCTCACCGTCGTCATCGAACGACGGCACGCCATCCAGATCCACATCCGCGTCCGCGTCGCCATCCGTGTCCAGCGTCGCACCGCGCTTCGCGAACTTCGGCGGACGCGTGCCACCGTCCTGCACGCCCTTCCACTCCTTGCGCTCCGGACGTGCCTCGCGGGTCTTCGGCCCACTCGCGGTCTTCCCCGCGGTCTTCTTGGCCGCGCGCTCCGTCTTGCGCGGCGCCACCGGCGCGTCGTCGTCCATGGACAGCTCCACGTCGTCGTCATCCGGCCCGGCGAAGCCCGGCGCGGAACGCCCGTGACGGCGCGGCGGCAGCCTGAACTCCGAGGCGGCCGGCTGCGCGCGGCCCTCCGCCACCTCCGTGAGCTGAATCACTTCCGCGACCTTCAGCGGCCGCAGCTCGCCGGGGCGCAGGCCCTCCACGCCAATGCCCGCGTAGTTCGGACGGAACAGGCGCACCACCGGGTGCCCCACCGCCGCGCACAGGCGCTTGATGAGGTGCGGGCGGCCTTCGGCGACGACGATCTTCAGCCAGGTGTTGCGCTCGGCCTTCTCGAAGATGTCCACCGACACCGGCGTGGCCATGCCGTCTTCCAGACGGACGCCCCCGCGCAGCTTCTCCAGCGTGGGCATGTCCGGCACGCCCTTCACCTTCGCCAGGTACGAGCGCGGCACCTGGAAGCTGGGGTGCGTGAGCTTGTGCGCCAGCGCCCCGTCATCCGTGAAGAGCAGCGCCCCTTCGGCGTCGTAGTCCAGACGTCCCACGGGGAACAGGCGGCGGCCCGTCTCCTCCAGGTAGTTGGCCACCGTGGGCCGGCCCTGCGGATCCGACAGCGTCGTCACGACGCCCACGGGCTTGTAGAGCAGGTAGTACGACGATTCTTCCGGCGGCGTGACGAGCTTTCCATCCACGGTCACCAGGTCCACCCCGGGCTCCACCCGGCTGCCCATCTCCGTGACCGTCTCGTTGTTCACTCCGACGCGACCGGAGGTGATGAGTTCTTCCGCGTGCCGGCGCGAAGCAACTCCCGCGCGAGCCAGGTACTTCTGCAAACGTTCCGCCGCCATGCCTTGCCTTCTTCCAGTTGTTGCCGCCCGTCACTCGGGCTTGGGCCCCTCGCTATCACCCTTCTCGGGTGATGGGGGGCTTTCCAGGATGCTGGCACTGACCTTCTGGCTCCGCTCCGCGGCCGCCATGGCCTCCTCCAGCTCCTCCAAAGCGGCCTCACTCGCGGCCGCGTTCTTCTCCATCCGCTTCGTGAAGTTCGGGTCCGACAGCGCCGCCACCGTCCCTGTCGCGGGCGGTGCCGGCGGCGCCGCCTCCTTCTCCACGATGTCCCGGTGCTCCTGGGTCAATTCATGGAATTCCCGGAGCGTGGGCAGCGCGGAGAGGTCCTTCAGCGCGAAGAACTCCAAGAACTCGCGCGTGGTTCCATAAAGGATGGGGCGGCCGACTTCTTCCCGCTTGCCCAGGATTTTCACCAGCTTGCGGTCCATCAGCGCCTTGAGCACCGCGCCGCAGTCCACGCCGCGGATGTCCTCCAGCTCCGGCCGGGTGACGGGCTGGCGGTACGCGATGATGGCCAGGGTCTCCACCGCCGCGCGGGTGAGCCGCTGGGGTTTCACCCGGAGGTAGCGCCGGACGTACTCCGCGGAGTGGGGGTCCGTGCGGAACTGCCACCCGCCCGCCACCTCGTAGAGGACGACGCCGCTGATGCCCTCGCGGTGGATGCCGGAAAGCTGATCCATCGCCTGGAGGATGGGCTCCCGGGGGATGCCGGTGGCCTGGTACAGCTCGTCCACGGACAGGGGGCGCTCGGCGACGAAGAGCACGCTCTCCAGCACCGTGCGGATGCGGTCCGGGGAGAGGTTGCGGCTCTTGGCGACCAGCTTCTCGAAGGAGGATTGAAGGTCCGGGACGTTCTCGTTGTCGTCCGAGTCCTCCTCGATGGCGGCCGCCTCCACCCCGTCCAGCTCCGCGTCGTCCGGGCCAGGGCCGGTGACGGCGGCGATCTCCTCCTCGGAGAACTGTCCGGGGCCGCCGGGCGTGCCGGGGGCGGGCGTCTCGTCACCGTCGTCGGGACCGTTACCGGTAGTCACTCTCGTCGACCTCCGTGGGGGCGAGCTTGTCCAGCGCGTCCCCGTTGGGCGTCACCTGGATGGGGCCCAGGGGCTCCTCCTGGAAGACCTTGATGAGGCGGCGCTTCACCATCTCCAGCATGGCGATGAAGGTGATGACCACCTCCTGGCGCGTGGCCGCCTCCGTGAACAGCGCCTCGAACACCACCTGCCCGTCCTTCCGGACCCGCTCGGCCAGCCGGAGGATGGCCTCGGAGAGGCTCACGCGCTCCAGCACCACCTCGTGCTGCACCTTGGGCGTCAGCCGCTCGAGCACCCGGTCGAGCGCCTCCACCAGCTTGAGGACGCTGATTTCCTGCAGCCCCACCTCGTCCTCGGGGATGGGGACGGCCTCCACGGGCACCTTCCGGGCGAACACGTCCCGGTCCAGGATGTCCTGCTTGGCCAGGTGCTCCGCGGCGTCCTTGTACTTCTGGTACTCCAGTAGCCGGCGCACCAGCTCCGCGCGAGGGTCCTGCGCCTCCTCCACCGCCGCGAGCGCGTCCGCCCCTTCCGGCACCTGGGCCGCGTCCTGCCGGGGCAGGAGCATGCGGCTCTTGAGGTGGGCGAGCGTGGAGGCCATCACCAGGAACTCCCCGGCGATGTCCAGGTTCAGCTCCCGCATCCGCTCCAGGTATTCCAGGTACTTGCCCGTGATGAGGGCCAGCGGGATGTCGAAGATGTCAACCCGGTGCTCCTTGATGAGATGGAGCAGCAGGTCCAGGGGACCCTCGAAGTTGGGCAGCGCCACCCGGAAGGCGTCTCCGGGCGTGCGCGGCAATCCCTCCCCGTCGGGGTCCGGCGGGAGGTCGTCGGGCGGTGGGGGCTTGCGACCTTCGCTCACCGGCCGGCGTCCTTCTGGGGGGATGGGAACTTCGTCATGCGTAAGGGTCCGAAATTCCGGCCTTTACGCGCGCCGGGGGGACAGACCTCCTTAGCAATGCCTCCCAGGGGGGTCAAACATTTGAACAGGAACGGGCGTTCAGGGGATTCCCACGGCCCGTCTCACCTGGTCCATCAGGCGGGTGGCTTCCGCCCGGGCGCGCTGGGCGCCGTCCTGGAGGATGCGCTCCAACTCACCCGGGTCGTTGAGCAGCTCCTGGCGGCGCTGGCGGGCGGGGCCGAAGGTGACGTGGAAGGCCTCCAGCAGCTTCTTCTTGAAGTCGCCGTAGCCCTTGCCGCCGGCCTTCCAGGACGCGTCCACGTCGGAGAACTCGCCGGGCGGGAGCATCAGCTTGAGCAGGTCATAGAGCGGCGCGTCCACGGTGGGCTTGGGCGCGTCCACGGGCGTGGAGTCCGTCTTGATGGACATGATCCGCTTCTTGATGTCCTTCTCGTCGCCGAACAGCTCCAGCGTGTTGCCGTAGGACTTGGACATCTTCTGTCCGTCGATGCCGGGCACCGTGGCGGCGTTCTCCTGCACGAAGGCGGACGGCAGCTTGAGGATGCCGGGCGCGTGGCCCCGCTCCTTCCCTTCCGGATCCGCCGGGTCGTAGCCGGGGACGTACTGGGTGTTGAACTTCACGGCCCAGTCGCGCGCGAACTCGATGTGTTGGATCTGATCCTTGCCCACCGGCACCTGATCCGCGCTGTAGAGCAGGATGTCCGCGGACATCAGGACCGGGTACGCATAGAGGCCGAAGTCCGGGCTGATGCCGCGGGCGATCTTGTCCTTGTAGCTGTGGGCGCGCTCCAGGTGCGCCTGGGGCACCACGGTGCCGAGGATCCAGTTGAGCTCCAGGACCTCCTTCACGTCGCTCTGGCGGAAGAGGACGGCCCGCTTCGGATCCAGGCCCAGCGACAGGTACGTGAGCGCCGCGTCGCGCGTGAGGTCCAACGCGAGCTTCGGATCCCTCACGGTGGTGAGCGCGTGGTAGTTGGCGATGAAGTAGTAGGCCTCGCCCTGATCCTGGAGCTGCACGAACTGCCGCAGCGCGCCGTAATAGTTGCCGATGTGCAGCCTTCCGGACGACTGGACGCCTGAGAGAATCCGCATCGCGATTCGCGCTCCCAATGACGGGTGGAGGACACGGCTCGTTCGCACACCCGCCGTCATGCTGCAACCTTCCGTTGGGACAGGTGGGGCCTTTCAATGCCTGACATTCGCGTGCCCTGCCTTCCTGGAACATTTCGCCCGGACAGTAAAAGTCCAATGGTTCCGAGGGGTTGAGAGGGCTCGGGGCAAACAGGTACCCTGGCGGCCAGCGCAGCACGTGGCCCGCCTTGGAGGGCGCCAACGGATGGAAGCGTTCACGGGAAACCTGGCCAGCTATCGGCTCCAGCTGGTGTTGCCTCCGTTGTTCACGGCGCCTGGGTTGGAGGGGACGCTGCGGGTGGAGCGAGGCGCGGTGCGCCGGGACTTCTACCTGCGGGACGGGCACCTGGTGGGGGTGGCCTCCACGGACCCGAGGGAGCACTTGGCGCAGGTGCTGGTGAACCTGCGCATCCTGGAGGCGCCCCGGGCGGCGGCGGCGTTCGAGGCGGCGGAAGGGGCGAACCTGCCCTACGGCACGTTCCTGGTGCAGCGCTGCTTCGTGGAGCTGTCGCAGCTGACGGAGGCCATGGAGCACAAGGCGCGCGAGGCGCTGTTCGACTGCTACGCCTGGGAGTCGGGCGAGGTGGAGTTCACGCCGGGGCTGCCCCTGCCGGGCCGGGCGGTGGGGTTGCGGCTGCCCTTGAGCACGCTGCACCGGGACGCGGTGGCGCGGGTGCAGGAGTGGGCGCAGTTCCGGGAGATCTTCCCGCGCCTGGACACGACGTTCAGGGTGTTCCGCGAGTTCGCGGTGGAGACCTTCTCCGAGGAGGAGGACGTGCTCCTGGACCTGGCGGCGGGCGGCGCGACGCTGGGCGAATTGCTGGCGAGCGCGAGGGAAGCCCCGCTGTTCGCGGCGCGGTGGGTGCTGCACCTGTACCGGCGCGGAGCGCTGGCGCCGCACCGGGCCACGGGGCTGACGGTGGGCGAGTCCACGGAGTTCACGGAGTTGCTGGCGCTGGTGCGCGCGTTCCTGTCGTCGCGCAAGTACGACCTGGCGGTGGCGCTGGCGGCGCAGGTGCTGGAGCGGGGCCCGGTGCCGGAGGCGCACGCGCTGTACCGCGAGGCGGAGGTGGGGCTGACGCTTTCGTTGAGTGACGCGCTGTTCGCGTTGGACGGGAGGCTGGTGTTCGAGCCCATCCCCCGCCCTGCCCCGGCGGATCTGACGGCGGACGACCTGTACCTGTACTCCAAGCTGCGAGGCAGCCGGAGCATCCGTCAGGCGCTGCGCACGGCGGCCATGGGAGAGCTGGCCGCGTCCCGGTCCGTGGAGCGGCTGCGGGCCGCGGGGTTGATCCGCGTGGCACCGCTGGCACCCGGTGTGGCGGAGCCGGCGCCGGGGCGGACGACGACGGATCCATATGGATTGAATCTGGGGGAGCTGGGCGGGAGCTGAGGTCACCCCAGCAGCCTGGACCAGGTCAAGGCGTGATGACCCGGCCCGTGGAGTTCACGGGCGAGGAGAAGAACTTGCGTTGCCCTAGATTGACTTGAAGGGTTGCTCCTGTCTCTCCAACGCCCACCCTTCGTCCCAACGCATCCATCTGGCTCAGCTGGCCATTGGATTCGTTCGTATAGTCGTCAATGTGTGACTTGAACCCCATCCACTTGCTGCCGAAATCGGAATCAATGAGCTGCTGATTTGAATTCCGCCTTACGACAGCGTCCGCAACCTTCGCGACGACCGCATCCGCCGGAGACCACTTTTCTAAGCCTGCACCCAACGATCGGGAATTGAGCAGTGGGACAGGATCAGGATTCGCAGCGATGCGTTTGATGGTTCCCTCAGGCTTCCCCGTCATGACCTCTGGAGAGCCGAACGTCACCGTCTGCATCACATTGTAGTGGGCTTGGATGTCCTTATCCGCCGCCAGCTGCTGGGCTACCATGCCTCCCTGGCTATGTCCTGCCAGCACTAAGTTGGATCCCTTGGGAACCGTTGCCAGGATTGCCGCCTTCGCATTCGCGAACATTGGATTGTTCTTGCCAAATGCTACTGAGGGGTTGTTCGCCAAGCTGGTGCTCTGACCTTGGACGATATCGGTTCCGGAAATGCCTACCAGATGCACAGGGATTGATTTGCCTCCCTGCGTGAGCGTCGCTGGGGCAATGGAAACGGGTCCGAGTTTTCCATGGTTGTATCCGGCCCACACGAACTGGGCGAGCTCAGCCGCGCCCTTGATGAGTCCCGTGACGTTCGAGGACGGGCCCTTTTGCCCGTACCGGTCTTTGTCCGCGGTGAACGTCGCTGCCGGCGTTGGGGTTCCCACGATGTTCGCAGGCGACGAGCGCCTGGCGCCGTTAGTCAGCACGCTATCGATGAACCTGTCCGCATTGCGTACGGCGTCAAACGCCTTCGTCGCGGCGTAGCTGGCGGGCCCCTGCTTTACGGCAGCGCCTCCTTCTTTGACGGCAGCCTTCAGGACGTTGCCGGTCGCTTTCGTCACCTTGTCGAGCATTGCTGGTGTTTGGTTGGTTCCAGCCCTTGCAGCCATGCCACGCTCGGCTGCGGCAAAGAATTGACCCACGGGTCCGCCTGGACGGATGCCTGACATGTGATGCTCCGGAAAGAAGCCGTCTTCCAGGCGAGCCTGGCATGTCTAGGCAGCGGACCGCCAATCGAGGCGGAAATCGTCTGCGTTCCTGAACAGGACACCTCGCCCTACAGGTCAGTGAGTGGGGCGCAAGAATGGGCCTGCGCGAGAACTGGGGTTTAGAGGGGAGCTCAGGGGAACTTGAGCGTGCCCTCGCGCCAGGCCTTGAGCGCGTATTTCGCAGGAGTTCTGTGCGGCCCCGGACGGCCCGCGAGCCAGAGGAGCACTGGTTCGCCATGCTCAGGTGCGAACTCCAGGGCATGTGTCGCGACGAAGGAGCGAATGATCTCGTCCTCGCTTTGCAGCAGTGGGAGGAGCATAGAGGCGGCTGCCCGGTTCCGAAGCTCGCGGTAAGCCTCCGTGAGCCTGTCCTGGGCCCGATTCGCGGTGCGTGAATCCGCGGCATTCAGTGCTCGTTCGTAATCCACAGCCGCCCGTGCGTACTCCTCGACGAGTTCCTCGCTGGTGGCCTTCTGGAACTTGCGCGCAATCATGGAATGACTCCGTAGTCCAAGAGGACGTTCAAGCCAAAGTCGCGTTGAGCCTGGAAGGACTGGCTGCTCAGCCACTGCCGCACGGTCTGTGTTGCCGAGAGGCGAATATCCTTGGATGAATAGTACGCACTGATCCGCTGATGCACGCCTTCGTCGATGGCGAACACGTTCTCGGTGTTGTGCAGATTCTGGGGCCCGAACCGCTGAACGTTGCCGTTCGTCTGCTCGACGATGTGGTGCCACTGCTTCCCCTGGCCCGCGGGTCCTCGTGCCCTCTTGAGCGCGCTGAAGGAGTGCCAGGAACGCACCCCTCCAGCCGGAGGTGCTCCCCTCCCCTGGGCCACCATGGCGACGGCCGTGGACGGCAGCGCGAGCGTGATAACTCCGCCGGAGACGGAAACGGCCCGCACCTGATCAAGGCTCGCGACGTTGATGCCAACGCGCGAGGCCACCGCCGCGCCTCCCGGGAAGTTCGGCAGCGATGCGAGCCGGGCCGCCAGCAACGACGCGCCACCGGTCAGGCCATGGCTCACCGTGACCGTGACCGCGAGGACCAGGACTCGCGCGATGGATGGCCCCACCCGGGCCGCGAAGCGCTGCCCTGCCGCATCCAGCTCCTTCCAGGTGGTGGCCGCGTCCGTGTCGAGCTTCAAGTCCTGGCTCGCGTCAATCAGCTCCAGGAACGTCTCCGCGCCCAGGTAGATCAGGAGCAGAGCCGAGATGATCGCAGCGGCCTTGGTGAACGCAGGCTCGGGATTGACGGCCAGGGCCACCCAGGTCACGAGGCCGGTGGCGATGACGGCGTAGAAGAGCTGGGGCGCGAGGGTCTCTTCCACGGCCCTGGCGATGCTCGCCTTGATGGGGTCGAGGGACAGGGCCAGCGCCACGCCCAGCTTGTCCCACTCACTCAGCCCCATCACGTCTTCGAGCAACGAGATGCAGTCGGCCCGACGCGGCCCCGGTTCGCAGAAGCCGCCAAAGCCACGGTCTGTGACGTGCTGCCATCGGGCATCGCTCCCGGGATAGGAGGCGCGCACCCAGCCGCCTGACCGCGACGCCCGGAGACGCAGGGGTGTGACCAGAATCAAGTCGGACAGCGCCCTCTCGAAGGCACTCGCGTCCACGGTCACGGCCCGGATGGGAGATGGAGGGCTGTGTTCGATGGGTGGCCCCTCGCCGGTATCCAGCCGTACCCTGCTCCTTGGGCCAGCGCAGGCACTGAGCAGGGAGAGAAGCAGGACAGCGAGGTGAACTCGAAAGGTCATGAGGCTCCTTGCCTTCGTGGCTCAGGTCCGCGCTCACTTTGACTCTGGGGGACTTGGATGGAAACTGAGGCCATGCGCTTCCGACCCTTCCTGAAGATGTCTTCCGCGGGTGATGCGCGGGGGCAGGCCAGTCCTTCGGGGACCTGGGTGGCACTGGAGAAGCTCCATGGCGCGCAGCTCGTCCTGGGGGTGCAGGACGGGGCGGTCCACTTCGGCAAGCGCAAGGCCTGGCTCGAGGAGGGGGACTCCTTCTTTGGATGGCAGCTGTTGCGCCTGTCCTTGAGCAACGCGGCCCTGGAGGCGGTCCGGGCGCTGGGGCTCACCGACGCGCGCGTGTACCTCTACGGAGAGTTGCTGGGAGGCCGCTATCCCCACCCGGAGGTTCCGGCCGTGCCTGGGATGATGCCGGTCCAGACGGGCGTCTGGTACGCGCCGGGCCTTCACTGGGTGCTGTTCGACATCCTCGTCGCCCGGTCGGACGAGGACGAGGGGGTGATGCTCTCGCATCACGATGTGGAAACGGCCGCCCGGGCTGCCGGTGTGCACGTTCCACCCCTGGTCGCGCGAGGAACCCGGGCGCAGATGGAAGCCGCCCCCACGCGGGCGCCGACCCGGCTCCCGGCGATGCTGGGTCTGCCTCCGCTGGCGGACAACTGGGCGGAAGGGCTCGTCATCAAGAGCGAGCAGCCCGTGGCACCGGGGCAGCGCGTCGCCTTCAAGCGGAAGATCGAGGAGTTCAACGAGGCCCGCTTCGACGAGAGCACGGCCTGGGATGCCCACCAGCGGCTGTCCTTCACCGAGCTCCAGGACTGGTCCTCACGTCTGGTGAACCCCGCGCGGATCGCCAGCGCCCTGTCGAAGTGCGGGCGCGACGATGAAGAGGCCGTGTTGAGCGAGGTGGAGCTGGACGTCCGGGTGGACCTGGAGCTGGCCTTCCCCACCGCGTGTCAGTCCTTGGAGCCCGTGAGCGAAGAACGGCTGTCCGCGCACATTCGTGACCTTGCCCGGCCGCTCATCCAACAGGCAATGGACGCCGCCAGGGTCTGATCTGATCAACTGAACTTGAGCGTGCCCTCGCGCCAGGCCTTGAGCGCGTACTCCGCACGGAATCCGATGAGTCCAGGACGCTTGGCGAGCCAGAGCAACACCGGCTCGCCAAGCTCGGGAGCGAATTCTAGGACATGAGAAGCGGCGTGGGTCCGGAGGGTTTCATCCTCGCTCGTGAGGAGCGGGATGAGCCGGGACGTCGCACCACGATTCCGAAGTTCCCGGTACGCCCCCCAGACCTGCGCGTCGGCTCGATTGGCAGCCTTCGAGTCCGCAGCCTCCAGTGCTTGTCCATAGGCAATGGATCCTTCCGAGTACCACTGGATGAGTTCTTCGAGGCTGGCCTTCTGAAACTTTCGGGGACTCAAGGGACAACTCCATAGCGCCGGAGGATCATCATGCCGAAGTCCCGTTGGGCCTGGAACGACTGACCGCGCAACCATTGCCGCACAGTCGTCTGCACTCCCGTGGTGGATCGGTCTGTCGATGAGTAGTACGCACTGATCCGTTGATGGATGGTTTCGTCGAGGGCGATGACGTTGTCGGTATTGTGCAGGGCCTGGGGACCGAAGCGCTGAACGTTGCCGTCCGTCTGCTCGACGATGTGGTGCCACTGCTTCCCCTGCCCCGCGGGCCCTCGTGCCCGCTTGAGCGCGCTGAAGGAGTTCCAGGAACTCGTACTACCTGGGCTCCCCTTCGCCACCATGGCGACGGCCGTGGCCGGAAGCGCGAGCGTGATGACTCCGCCCGAGACGGACACCGCCCGCACCTGATCAAGGCTCGTGACATTGATGCCGACGCGTGAGGCCACCGCCGCTCCGCCCGGGAAGTTCGGCAGCGTCGAAAGCCGGGCCGCCATCAACGAGGCGCCACCGGTCAGGCCATGGCTCACCGTGACCGTGACAGCGAGGACCAGGACTCGCGCGATGGATGGACCCACCCGGGCCGCGAAGCGCTGACCGGACGCATCCAGTTCCTCCCAGGTGGCGGCCTGGTCCGTGTCGAGCTTCAGCTCCTGGCTCGCGTCAATCAGCTCCATGAACATCTCCGCTCCCAGGTAGATCAGGAGCAGGGCCGAGATGATCGCAGCGGCCTTGGTGAACGCAGGCTCGGGATTGGCGGCAAGGGCCACCCAGGTCACGAGGCCCGTGGCGATGACCGCGTAGAAGAGCTGGGGCGCGAGGGTCTCTTCCACGGCCCTGGCGATGCTCGCCTTGATGGGGTCGAGGGACAGGGCCAGCGCCACGCCCAGCTTGTCCCACTCACTCAACCCCATCACGTCTTCGAGCAGCGAGATGCAGTCGCCCCGGCGCGCTCCCGGTTCGCAGAAGCCGCCAAAGCCACGGTCTGTGACGTGCTGCCATCGGGCATCGCTCCCGGGATAGGAGGCGCGCACCCAGCCGCCTGACCGCGACGCCCGGAGACGCAGGGGTGTGACCAGAATCAAGTCGGACAGCGCCTTCCCGAAGGCATCCGCGTCCACGGTCACGGCACGGGCGGAAGACGGCGGGCTGTGCTCGACAGGTGGACCTTCGCCGGTCTCCAGTCGCACCCTGCCCCGTGGGGTGGCGCACGCACTGAGCAAGGCGAGGAACAGGACAGCAAGATGGACTCGAAAGACCATGGGGCTTCTTAGCCGTCTTCAACCCAGGGCCGTATGACGCTGGCGAGCGCGCCGATATGCCGCTCATCCGTGCCACAGCATCCGCCGAGCAGTCGTCGATGCCTGGGACGCCCTCTTCGCTCTCCCTCTCCACGAAGGTGGAGAACGACGTCTCCGGCTGCGTAGGGGCGCTGCGCCGCGAGCCTCGTCCACGAGGAGCGCCGCGTCCTCTCCGTGCACTGAGGCGCCCGCTCAGGGCCGCGCCTCGCCGGCCAGCGCCGCGCGGTGGATGGCCACCCAGAAGTCGGCGGCCCGCCGGGCCCCTTCGAGCAGCGGCTCCGGGTGCCCGGCCCCCAGCGCCGCGCAGAGCGCCTGGGCCCGCGCGCCGTGCTCCAGGTCCACGTCGAGGTGGACGAGGATGAAGCGCGCCTTCGTCCGTTCCAACCCGAGCCGCCCCAGCCCCTGGCGGGCCTCGCCTCCCAGGTGCCGCGCCACACCCTCCAGCACGCGCAGCGCGCCCAGGAAGGCGAGCTGCCGCTCTGGCCCGATTCCCTCCCAGAAGGCGTGGAAGTCGGCCACCTCGCGAGGCGTGTCGGACGAGGGCTCGTGCCCGAAGGCCGCGAGGTCCGCCTTGGCCAGCAGGTAGTGCGACTGCTCGTCCCCCGCCAGCTCCGCGAAGAAGGCCTTCAGCTCGGGGAGCGTGGCGCGCTCGGCCGCGAGCCGCAGCCGGTCTCCGCTGCGCCGCGTGTAGTGGTACATCATGTCGAGGAACGCCACGTAGCGCTCCGGCGTCACCGCCGGCAGCCAGCTCGCGACCTGCCGCGCCATCCCGACGGTGAGCGCCTCCAACTGCTCCTCAATCGAAGACATCCTCAGTCCCTCCGGTCCGTAAGCAGCGCGCCCAACGTCCGCCGGGCATGCGCGAGGTGCGGCGCCGCCCGCTGAGGGGGCAGCTCGTCCAGGCGCACCACGCCCGCGTCGAGGAACCCCTCCCCACCGAGTCCCCGTCCACAGGCGGTGGGCACCGCGCGCAAATCCACTGGCTGGAGTACGCCCCGCGCGTCCCGGGCGAGCGCGAGCTTCAGCATGGCCCCCGTCTGGCACGCCAGCGTGGGCATGATGCTCAGGAAGTTGCCCAGCGAGTACGCGATGAGCCCCATCCGCGCGGGCCCGCCCCGTCGCACCTGCGTGGGGCATGTGGCGTCCGCGCCGTCGATGGACACCCACTCCACCGGCTGGAGGACATGCGGCGAGGAGCCCAGGAGGAGGTCCGCCCCGCGCTCGATGAGCCGGTAGGCGTGCTCGCGCTGGAGGGCCTCGGGCCAGTACTCGTACTCGAAGCCCCAGTGCGGCATCAGCACCACCAGGTCCGGCCCCACCGCGCGAGCGGCGTCGATGAGCGCGCCCAGCCGCTCCCAGTCCGGCGCGTGGAGGGGGCTGCCCAGCCGCGTCACCGGCACCCCGGCGGGCGGCGCCCCCATGAGGTGGTTGATGTCATACGTCACGGCGGCGATGCCCATCCGCACCCCGTCCACCTCCAGGGCGGCCACCGCGTCCTCCGGCCGGGGGCCTCCCACGCAGCGGTGCTGGGAGGAGGCCAGCACCGTCCCCCGGGTCCGCTCCAGCCCTTCGGCGCCCTGGTCGAGCGCGTGGTTGTTGCAGAGGGAGAAGACGCGGTGGCGTGCCGTGCCCTCCCAGGCCGCGAGGTAGTCCGGCGGGGCGTTGTAGTGGAGCGTCTCGTAGACGCGCCGGGGCACGGGCCGCGCCGGGTCCACCGGCGTCTCCAGGTTGGCGAAGGCCACCGCGTCCCCCGCCATCACCTCCCGGACGCCGGGAGAGAGGGCGCGGTGGAAGCCGCTGCGAATCCACATCATGTCGCCCACGGCGCTCAGCCGGAGCTCCGGCGCGCCCGCGTGCCGCCAGCTCCCCGAGTCGAGGTGCCGGGCGACTCGCGCGAAGTGCTCCCCGGTTTCGGCCGAGCGCGGCTCCGGCAGGTGCAGGAGGCTCTTGGTGATGTAGCGCAGGTTGAGGTCCCACCGGGACAGCGGCCAGCGGCCGTCCTCGTAGCGGATGTCCGCGTACAGCCGGCGCAGGGCGTTCATGGGCGCTTTCGCTCCAGGGTGACGAGTCGCACGTCCTCCTCCACCACCATGGGGCCGGCCAGCAGGGCCCGCCACATGACGTGGAGGTAGCTGTCGAAGACGGGGGCCCCGCGCGCGAGCAGCTCGGGGCGCAGGCGCGCGTGCAGCCGCGCGAGGTTGTAGCCGGGCACCCGCGGGTAGAGGTGGTGGTCCAGGTGGTGGTTGAGGCCGTTCCACAGGAAGGTGACGAGCCGGGTGCCGCGCACCGTCGTCGCGGTGTGGAAGCGGTCGCCGCGCCAGACGTTGGCGTGGTGGTCGGAGATGGACTTGAGCCCGTTGAGGGGGCTGGCGAAGAGTACCGGCACGAGCCAGCACTCCACCGCGCCCCCGAGCAGCCCGTGGCCCGCCAGGAGCCAGAAGAGCAGCGCGTAGAAGGCCCCGTAGCCGAGCAGCACGAGCGCATGGCGGCGCAGGCGGGCGGCGTCGAAGTGCTGCACCGGGTAGAGGACGTTGAAGTAGACGAGGCTGAGCGGCAGGCCCAGCAGCACGGTGGCGTAGAAGAGTGCCCACAGCCCGGGCGAGCGGCGGCCCGCGTTGTAGGCGTCAGGGTCCTTCTCGGTGCGGTTCCAGCGGTGGTGCGCGAGGTGGTCGTGCCGCATCGGCTCGTAGGCGATGCCCACGAGCAGGCTGAGCCCGTTGCCGAAGAGGCGGTTCTGCCAGGGCCTCGGGAAGAGGGTGTCGTGCCACGCGTCGTGGTCCAGCTGGATGAGCCCCATGACGCTCTGGGCCGCCAGCAGCCACAGGGGCAGCTTCAGCCAGAAGCCGCTGACGTGCGCGAGCCCCACCCCGGCCAGCCCCCACACGCCCAGGTGGAGGGCCGCCATGCCCAGGGC
>NZ_RAWK01000520.1 GCF_003612165.1 Corallococcus aberystwythensis
GATCAGGGGGGCGGCCATGGGGGGCTGGGACTCTAACCGCCGCGGCAGGGTCCGCCAGTCCGTCTCAGGGAGGGGTGGATCCGGCCAACCGGGAGGCCGCCGCGGCGCGGACCTCCGGGGAGGGATCGCGCTCGCGCGCCAGCTCCAGGAGCAGCGTGCCCACGGGCTTGGGCAGCTTCGCGTTCGACGCCTGCTGGAGGGCCTGGGTGCGCTCCTTCACGCCCTGCGACAAGCGCTCGGCGACCTGCTGATCCGCGCAGGTGCGCACGCCCGGGTGCTGCTGGCGCAGGATCAACTCCGCGTCCGCGAGCTTCGCCTCGGAGAGGCGCACCGCGTCCTGGGCGATGCGCTCGAAGGTGGCCAGATCCTCCGGGAACTCCGTCTTCTGGTTGCGGACCCGGGCGATGGCCTGGGCCGCGAAGCGCGCGTCCACCACCGCCGCGCAGAGCTGCCGGGCCGACGCCAGGGGCACCCCGCCCTCCGCGGACACGGTCTCCTCGCGCGCGGTCGTCTGGGCCCACACCGCGAGCTGCCGGGCCGCCACCGCCGCGGAGAACGCCTGGCGGCGCTGCTCACGCAGCTGCACCCAGCGCCAGAGCACCAGCGGATCCGTGGTGCCGGACTCGTAGACGCGCTGGTACTGGCTGGCGGCCTGCTCCAGCTGACCGCTCAAGTCCAGGAGCGCCGCGACGGCGATGTACAGCTCCGGGCTGCTGGCGCGCTCGCGCAGCCCCTCCAGCCGCACGGCGACTTCATAGGCGGCCACGGGGGCGGGCAGCGCGGAGAGCACCGAGCGCAGCGACGACAGCGCGTTCTGGCGGATCAGCGGGTTGCGCGCCGTGCGCAGCGCCTCCAGCAGCGGATCCACCGCGCGCACGGAGACGTGCTGGCCCAGCTCCTCCGCCGCCTGCCAGCGATCCAGCGGATCCGGCGCCACGAGCGCGCGCTTCAGGTCCTCCAGGTCGCGCAGGTAGTGGCCCGCCTGCATCGCGCGGGCGGCGGGCTCGGTGCGGGAGAGGGCGCCCTGCTCGGCGCGGGCGCGGGCCAGGCGCGCGGGGAAGCCCGTCAGCTTCGGCCCCAGCGGGTGGGCCTTCACCTTCGCCTCGGCGTCATCCACCAGCCCGGAGACGAGCAGCCCCTCCACCTCCAGTTCCAGCAGCTTGACGCGGGCCTCCTCGCGGTGAACGCCCGCGGGGAAGTCGCGCAGGTAGGCGAAGAGCTTTCCGGCGTCGCTGGCCTGGGTGAAGGACTCCTCGTCCAGCTTGCGCTCCAGTTCCTCACGGCGCGCGCCCGCGGCCTCGCCCTGGAGGAGCTGCGACACGCGCTTGAGGTCGGTGGTCGTCTGGACCTCGCGCTCCTGGGCGGCCTGCAGCCGGGCGCGCGCCTCGTCGCGATGGGTGCCGTCGGGGTGCTCGGCGAGGAACTGCCGCCACCCGGCGTCCGTGTCCGCCTCCTTCGCCGCGTTGAAGCGCAGGCCCTCCAGCAGCGACTGCGCCATCCGCCGCTGCGTCGCGTCCGGGTACGTCTCCAGGAAGCGCTTGTAGGCGAGGACCGAGTGCAGCCGCTTCGCCTCGTCGAACTCCAGCCCCTCGATGCGCCCCTGGGCCGTCGTGGCCTCGGGGTCCTCCGGGTGCTCGCGCAGGAAGTCCTGGTAGGCCTGCACGGTGTCCAGCTCGCTGGCACGTTCGAAGGACGTGTGCGAGCAACCAGTGGCCAGGAGCACGAGGGCGAGGGCGCGTCGGAAGGTGGGCATCCCCTCCAGCAATACCCCAC
>NZ_RAWK01000521.1 GCF_003612165.1 Corallococcus aberystwythensis
CGGTGAGCGTCAAGGTAGTTGTCGCGTGAGAGGGTTCAGCCGATGCGCTTCATCTCCTGCACTGCCGGGGTGAGGTTCGGAGAGGGGCCGAGACGGACAGGGCCCATCGGCGTCCAGTCGCGCGTGTCGCGGCTCCAGCGCTCGGGGTGACGGTCGCGAGCGCGTTGGTACACCTCGCGGCGTCGGGCCAGCAGCGCGTGCTCGCGGCAGAAGTGCCTGTCGTCGGGCGTGACGAAGCGGATGGCGGAGTGGCGGTGCTCGGTGTTGTACCAGGCCACGAAGCGCGTCACCCACGAGCGCGCATCCTCGACGGACGCGAAGGGGCGCCGCGGGAAAGAGGGGCGGTACTTCAGCGTACGGAAGAGGGCTTCGGAAAAGGCGTTGTCGTCCGAGACGCGGGGCCGGCTGAAGGAGGGCGTGACGCCCAGCCATTGCAGCGTCGCGAGCATCGTGGCGCCCTTCATGGGGCCGCCGTTGTCCGAGTGCAGCACCAGGCCCTCCGGGCAGCCGGCCTGCTGCCAGCAGCGGCGGATGAGGGCCGCGGCATGCTCGGACGACTCCTCCTCGTGCACCTCAAAGCCCATGATGCGCCGGCTGAAGACGTCCACCACCAGGTACAGGTAGAGGAAGGCTCCCTTCACCGGGCCCTTCAAGTAGGTGATGTCCCAGCTCCACACCTGGTTCGGCTCGGTGGCGGTGTGCTCGGCCCGGGGCCTGGGCGTGGGGGCCTTGGCGTGGCCTCGGTGGGCCAGCTGCCCTGCTTCGCGCAGTACCCGGTAGAAGCTCGCCTCGCTGGCCACGTACTCGCCCCGGTCGGCCAACCTGGGGACAATCTGCTTGGGCGAGGCGTCGCGGAACTCCTCGCTGTTGGCCACCGCCAGGATGCGGCGCCGCTCCAGCTCGGAGAGGCGGTTGGCCGGCTGGGTGCGTGGGCCGCACCGCCCGTCTTGGGCCGTTTCCGGCTTCCTCCAGCGCTGGATGGTGCGAGGGGCCACCCCGAGCCGCTCGCACACGGCCTCCAGGCGCACGCCCTTTTCCAGCGCCTCGTCGATGAGGGCGAGCCTCATTTCTCGCTCTTCTCGTCCGCTGCGTCGTCCTCGTCTTCCAGGGGCCTCTCGTCCCAGCCCAGCGCCTGAAGTTTTTTTTCGAGCACCAGCAGCGCCGCCGTCTCCGCCAGCGCCTTCTCCTTGCGGCGCAACTCTCGCTCCAGCTCCTTCACCCGTTTCTCCGACGAGGCCAGCCGCCGACGCTGGCTGGCCGTCAGAGCTGCGGAGGAGGCCGTCTGCGCGCCTTGGGAAAGTGCTCCAGCGGCCGCGGCCCGCCACTCCGCCAACTGCTCTTCGTGCAGCCCTTCCCGGCGCAGAAGTGCGCCCAGCGCCTCGCCCTCCAAGCCGTGCGCCTCCGCCAGCACGCGCAGCTTCTCCTCGGGCGTCCACTTCTTCGGGCTGGCGGGCTTCTTCTCCTCGGGCGGGGGCGTCATCGCCGCCACCCTATTCGCCTCCCGCAGCCACTGCGACAACGTCGGCTGCGAGACGCCCACCTGACGGGCCAGCGCCGCGGCGCTCACCGCGCCCGGGCCCACCATCCGCTTCACCATCTGAGACTTGAATGCATCCGTGTACGGCACTGCGTCCTGCCTGCTCTCGCCCCCAAGGCGTGGTCATCCCGGCTATTCAGCCGAGGCGACAACTTCCCTGACACAGGGGG
>NZ_RAWK01000522.1 GCF_003612165.1 Corallococcus aberystwythensis
GGGCGGGGTGGGCAGCAGCGACGTGTAGAGCGCCAGGGCCTCCACCTCCGACGGCAGTGGATCCGGATTGTGGTAGCGGTTGCGCCCGCCCACCGTCTCCGCCGTCTCCGCCAGGCTGCGCGTGCTCGCGGGGGTGAAGTAGGGCGGCGTGTCCCGGCTGCCCAGGGCCGTCGTCGAGCGGTAGATGCGCATGGGACGGGTCTTCTCGAAGAAGACGCCGCCGGTGTGCCCTTCGATGTGGCACGCGTCGCAGCTCATCCCGGTGCGCCCCACGTCGGAGAAGTAGAGCACCTGGCCCAGCCGGCGCTGCTCTCGCGAGCGCACGTCCACCACCGGCCACTGCCGCACTAGGCGTGCCCTGCCCGCCCGCGCCTCGCTTGCGTCCACCACCGCCACGGTGCCCGTGAAGCGGTTGAGCACGTAGAGCGTGCGGCCGTCCGGGGACAGCGCCAGCGAGCGCGGACCGGAGTGCAGCTCCAGCCCCGCCCTGCCCTTCGTGCCCAGGTCCTCCGCCGGGCGGATGAACGGCGTGCCCTCCGGTGCGGGGACGGGCAGCGTCTGGAGGACCGCCTCGCGCGCCGCCGCGTCGCCCTTCACCAGCGCCTTCGCGTCCAGCACCCTCACCTGCCCCAGGCCCACGTCCGCCGCGTAGAGCAGCCCGGCGCGGTCATCCAGTGCCAGCCCCTCCGTCACGCCCGCGCCGAAGCCCCGGTGCCGCACCACCTGCTGCCGGTCCAGGTCCAGCACCGCGACGCCGCTGTTCGCGCTCACCTCCATGCGCTGGGCGTTGGGGCCCACGTTCGGCCCCAGGCTCGACATGAAGACGCGCCCCAGCCGCTCGCTCGCGACCAGGGCTCGAGGCGCCTTGCCGCCCATCACCTGCGCGGAGAAGGCCTCCGTGGGGCCTCCGACGATGGGGACCCCCGGCTTCGGCACCAGCGGCGCCAGCTCCCGGCCGTCGTCCTGCCGCAGCAGCACCACCTGTCCCGTCTGGAGGCCGCCCACCGCGAGCAGCCCCTTCCACCGTGCCATCGCACGCGGGTTCGGATCCACCGCCGCGCTCCACCGCTCGCGGCCGTCCTCCAGCGCCAGCGCGCGCACCGTGTCGCGGATGTGCTCGGCGACGAAGGCCACGCCCTTCGCCCCGTCCACCTCCAGGCCCCACACGCCCGCCGGCGTGGGGACGACCCGGGCCTTCCGCTCCGGCGCGTCCAGGGCGTACAGCCAGAGCCCCGCGTCCGACTGGTGGGCCACGCCCAGCCAGGAATGCCCGCCCGCGTCCTTCCACGTCGCGAGCGCCGACGGCCCGTCCCCCACCGCCATCGCCTCCACGTGCCCGGACGCCACGTCCAGCGCGAACACCGTGTCCGTGGGGGGAGACGCGACGAAGAGCGTGCGCCCGTCCGGAGACAGCCCCATCGCCATCAGGTCCGGGAAGGCCGCGTCGTTGACCACCGTGAGCCGGGCGGTGCCCGTGGGACGGGGGCCGGTGCTCGTGGCCAGCGACAGCTGGACATCCGTCTGGACCGTGCCCGCCGGGAGCGTGAGGTCCGCGGGGAGCCTCGCGTAGGCATGGCGCGCGTCCGCCACCGTGAGCGGCACCTCCCGCGACAGGGGCGCGCCGAGCACCAGCCGCAGGCCCGGCACCAGGTTCTCGCCGTAGAGGGAGAGCGGCTGCGAGGTCTGGTTGCTGGTCAGCTTCGGCC
>NZ_RAWK01000523.1 GCF_003612165.1 Corallococcus aberystwythensis
CGCCATGCCCGCCATTGCCGCGCTGCCGAACACAGGCAACAAGGTCCTGGGGCCCACGAGCGCGCTGGCGCCGGGGGACCTCTTCGACCACGCCCGGGCCGCGGAGGCCGCCTTCATCGCCGCCGACTACATCACCTGCGTCACCGCCTGCACCGACGCCGTCCGGCGCGCGCTGGCGTTCGCGGGCGAGGGCTCCCTGGCCCAGCAGGCCTTCCTGCTCCGCGTGGACGGCTCGGACCTGCTGCGCCTGCAGGGCCTGTCCACGCTGCCGCAGCTGCGCGTGGACGACGCGGCCTTCGCGCTCTACGTCCTGATGCAGGTCTTCGTGCGGCTCAATGCCGTGGGGCTGCCGACCGCCGAGTGAGGATTGCCGGGGCACGGCCTTCCACGCCGTGCCCCAAGGCCCCGCTCAGCGCGGATACGCGAGCTGCAACAGCCCCATGCGGTGCAGCTTCGCCAGCGTCTTGAGCGTCTCCAGCTCGCGCGCGGGGCTGGCCAGCACCAGCGTGGACACGTCCCACGTCCCGCTGACGAGCCCGGCGATCTGCCGCTCCTCCGGCTTGAGCATCACCATCGCCTGCGGGGCCTGGATGAGCTGCGGCACCACCAGGGGCGGCAGGTCCGCGTAGAGCGCGGCCACGTGCTCGCGCTGCACCAGGCGCGCGAACTCGCGCACGCGCCGGTCCGCGGGGTCGCTGGCCAGCAGTGACGCGCACACGATGCCGGCCGCGTCGTACTGGCCCTCGCGCATCAGCACCGCGCCCTTCTCCAGCATCTCCGCCACCGGATCCGCCTCCACCTGCGGCGCGCCGTCCACCTCCACCAGCTTCGCGCGCAACAGCTCATGCACCCGGCGCGTCACCGACGAGCGCGACACGCCCATGGACAGCCGCAGCCGCCCCAGGTTCTGCGGCGTCGTCGTCAGCGCCAGGATGATCCGGTGCATCAGCGGCTGGCTGGGGCTGGGCGGCGCCAGCGCCTTCACGCTCAGCGCGTCGATGGGCAGCGCCTTGTCCACGTCCCCCTGCTCGTCCACCCAGCGCAGGGATTCGAAGAGCAGCTCGCGGATGCTCATGTCGGACGGCACCCAGTCCTCACCGGTGCGGTCCGCGTCCTCCGTCCAGTGGAACGTGCCCTGCCCCGCGATGGTCAGGTCCGTCATCGCCGCGAACAGCTCCTCACGGCCCAGGTCGCGCACCCATCTCGCCTGCACGCCGTGTGCGTCGAACGCCGCGTCCACGTCCGGTGTGCGCGCCAGCTCGTCGAAGGCCGCCAGCACGCGCGTGCCCGCCGCCAGCTTCGGCAGCGACAGCAGGCGGGCCACCCGGCCGCGCAGCCCTTCGCTCGCGGTGGCGCCCACCTGGCCGGACAGGAGGAACAACTTGCGCTCGCCCGCCTCCCACGACAGCTGCAACGTCCCCGTTTTGCGGGAGCTGTCCAGCCATTGAAGGAACTCGGGAAGCGGGTAGCTGAAGAGGTCGCCGTGGATGGCCATGCGTGTCGGATTCGAGGATACAGTCCCCAGCCGTGCGCGTCGCGGTCCTGTTCATCGATGGGGTGGGCATCGGACGGAAGGACCCGGCCGTGAACCCGCTGGCGGACCGCGACCACCTCCTGGCCTGGTTCCAGGACGCCCCCGCCCCGGCCCTGCCTCACGGCGGCGTGGGCC
>NZ_RAWK01000524.1 GCF_003612165.1 Corallococcus aberystwythensis
ACCCTCACCATCCCCGCCCCCTCCTCGCCAATGCTTCGCCCATCCAACCAGATGGGTCTGACATGGATGCGAGCGCCCACCCTGCTGGGACAGCGCGCCCCCGGGCCCGAAGGGGCGCGAACTGGTCCGACAGTCGGACCAGTTGGGCGACGTCGCCTCCGGCAGGGGGCCTCTGTCCAAGGCCCCGGTTTGGCGTTCGCTCAAGCACCTTGTCGCGGCCTGCCGACTGGATGCATGGCGTGGAAGACACCGTGCACGCGTTCCCAGGAAGTTTCGTGCAGGCGCAGGGCATTGGCGTGCATCGAGCAGATGATTGACGTCTCGCACCCGGGCTTCAGCGCGGGCTCCGTGGCGCCGGGCGTGATGCAGTATCTGGCCGCTGACCGTCCCATCCGAAACGAAGCGGTTGGCGCTGCGCTCACACGACGGTTGGGTGGCGGGCCCTTTGAACCACAATCTCCACGAGTCGATATACGTCCAGGCACCAGGGGACCGCCGAGGGAGCTTGCGATGCCGGAGGGCGCCATCGACACGGGGCAGGGATTGCCCCGGCCGTGGTCGCCTTCCGTGGCATCAGTCCTTCCAATCCCAGGACGGCGAGGTTCTCCAGCCGCCTACGACGCGTCCTGACCTCGTCTTCTCCGGCGAGTGGGCTCCGCGCGGAGCGGTCTTCTTCCAGATCATTGACGGCGCGCATCGCCGCCGCGCTGGACCTGTCCACACCTCCAGTGACGAAGCAACGTCCGGCATCCGAGGCCCTCTGGCCACTACGGTGCGAGCCGCGCGGTGCCCGTCCCCGCCGTCGCCTCGGGCGGACGCATCATCCCGGCCGCAACTCGCAGGCCCAGCCAGCGTGGCGTGAAGCGCGTCAGGTTGGCCTGCAGCCAGTTGCGCCACCCGGGCACCACCGACGCCCGGCCCTGGTCCAAGGCCTTGAGGGCACGCAGCACCACCTCCTCCGCTGTCGCCATGGGGCCCACGGCGGCCTGCTGGGTGCCCACCACGTCGAAGAACGCTGTCCGCACGGGCCCCGGGCACAATGCGAGCACGCGCACACCGCGCTCACGCGTCTCCTCAAACAGCGCCTCCGTGAAGGACAACACGAACGCCTTGCTGGCCGCGTAGATGGCCATGTACGGCACCGGCTGGAAGCCCGCGATGGAGGCCACGTTGAGGATGCCGCCCATGCCGCGCGCGAGCATGTCCGGCAGGAACAGGTGACTGGTGTCCACCAGCGACGTGACGTTGAGCATCACCTGTTCGTGCTGCCGCGCGAACGGCGCAGCGTCGAAGGCCCCGTGCGTGCCGAAGCCCGCGTTGTTGACCAGCAGGTCCACGCGCAGGCCCTTCTCCTGGCAGCGCGCGTGCAACTCACGGCCCGCGCCCTCGCGGCCCAGGTCCAGCGCGATGACCTCCGCCTGGATGTTGTGGGCCTTGGACAGCTCCTCCGCCAGCGTGCGCATCCGGTCCTCGGAGCGCGCCACCAGGACGAGGTCCATGCCGCGCGCCGCCAACTCGCGGGCGAACACCTCCCCCAGGCCAGACGACGCGCCCGTCACGAGCGCGCGGTGGCCCGCGTAGGGGAAGGCCTTGCCCCGGGGGGCGGGTGAAGAGACAGGGGGG
>NZ_RAWK01000525.1 GCF_003612165.1 Corallococcus aberystwythensis
GGGTGACGGCCTCCGTGCCTCCGTCCGTTCCGCCCACGGCGCCCCGGCCCCCGGCCGCGGCACCGCCCAGGGTGGCGCCTCCCGCGGGGACGGCACCGGCTGCCCGCGCGACCCCGCCTCCCGTCACGCCGCCGTTGGCTCCGGCGACGGCACGTCCGGCTTCGGGGCAGGTGCCCACGGTGGCTCCGGCGACGGCGCAGGTTCCTCTGGCGGCTGGCGTTCCTCCCGTGGCTCCGGCGACGGCACGGCCGGCTTCGGGTCAGGTGCCCACGGTGGCTCCGGCGACGGCACAGGCTCCTCTGGCGGGTGGTGCTCCAGCGGCGGCACGGCCCGCTTCGGGGCAGGTTCCTTCGGTCACGGCGCCGGTGGCTCGGCCTGCTTCGGGCCAGGTGCCCACGGTAGCGCCCGCGACAGCACCGGCTCCTTCGACGGGCGGCGTTCCGCCCGTGGCTCCAGCGACGGCACGGCCCGCGTCATCCACCGGGGTGCCTTCCATCTCGCCCACGGGTGGAGTTCCCGTATCGGGAGCACCTCCGCGTCCAACGCCCGCCAACCTTGAACCCGTGGGAGCCGCGCCCCGTGGGACGCCGGGAGTCGCCCCGGTGGGCCCTGCCGCCGCGTCACGGCCCACGGTGTCTGGGATTCCGTCCGTGGGCGTCGCGGCCCCTCCGCCTGCGACGACCGCACAGTCCCGCCCCACCGTGAGCGCGATGCCCGCGGTCGGTGCGGTGACTCCGCCACAAGCTCCGGCAACGCCCACGACCGCGCGCGCGACCGTGACCGCGATTCCAGCCGTCGGCGCGGTGGCTCCGCCGCAGGCGCAGGCACCGCCCACGGGAGCTCGCCCCACGGTCTCCGCGATTCCGGCCGTGGGCGCGGTGATGCCGCCCCAGGCGCCCGCCGCGGCCCGTCCCACCGCTACCGCGGTTCCGGCCGTGGGCGCGGTGATGCCGCCCCAGGCGCCCGCCGCGGCCCGTCCCACCGCTACCGCGATTCCGGCCGTCGGCGCGGTGACGCCGCCGCAGGCTGCCGCAACGCCCGCCGCTGCCCGTCCTACCGCTACCGCGATTCCGGCCGTCGGCGCGGTGGCTCCGCCCCAGGCTCCAGCGGTCCCCGCCAGCGCCCGGCCCACCACCACGACGCCCACCGTCGGCGCGGTGGCTCCGCCCCAGGCTCCAGCGGCACCCGCCAGCGCCCGGCCGACCACCACGACCCCCACCGTGGGCGCGGTGACGCCTCCCGTGGCCCCCGCGTCGACGCCTCGCATCGCGCCGGTCGCTCCACCCACCGCGAGCGCTGCGCCCGCCATGCCGCCCGCGATGCCTCCGGCGGTGCCCGGCGTCGCGTCCATGGCGACGCCTGCACCCGTGGCCCGCATGCCCTCGGCCGTGCCGACCATGCAGCCCTTGAGCCCCGTGATTCCGCCCGTGGCTCCCGCGGCCCGTCCGCCCTCGGTGCCGACCATCGCTCCCGCGGGTGCCCGGCCTACGACTCCAGCCCCGGTGCCGGCCGCCGCGCGCCCCGTTCCCACCGTGGGACCGGTGACGCCGCCGCCCGTCGCGCTCCGGATCAGCCCGCCC
>NZ_RAWK01000526.1 GCF_003612165.1 Corallococcus aberystwythensis
CCAGCGGCTCCGCGGGCAGCTCCAGCGTCAGCTGCTCCGCGCGCTCGCGCCGCGTCACCTGGATGCGCTCCACCACCTCGCGGGCCAGGGCCGTCAGGTCCATGGGCGCCACCGTCAGCGTGAAGCGTCCGGACTGCAACCTCGACACGTCCAGCATGTCGCCAATCAGCCGCGTCAGCCGGTCCACCTGCCGGTTCAGCCGGGCAATGGTCTCGCGCTGCCGCTCCGGATTCGTCCCCTGGCCGGAGCCCAGCTGGCGGATGAGCAGGTCCAGCGTCGCCCTCAGGGGCGTCAGCGGCGTGCGCAGCTCGTGGCTCGCCATGGACAGGAATTGATCCCGGATGGCGATGGCCTCGCGCAGCTCCTTCTGCGTACGGTCGATGCGCGCCGCCATGTCGTTGAAGCTCGACGCCAGCTGCGCGACCTCGTCGTCACCTTCCGCCCGCACCCGCCGCTCCTGCGCGGGCGTGCCCAGCGCGGCGAAGCCGTCCCGCAGCGTCTCCAGCCGCTGCGCCACGTCCCGCCCCGCCCACTGCGACAGCAGCAGCGCGATGGCGCCCGCCAGCACCGCGATGGCCACCACCCACGCGCCCATGCGCGTCACCGGCGCGAACGTTTCACGCAGCCGCGCCGTCACCGCCACCGTCCACGGCGTGCCCGCCACCTGCGCGTGCGCCACCAGCAGGCGGTGCCCCGACGCATCGAGCGCCTCCCGCATCCCCTCCGGTGCCGTCAGCGCCTCCTCGCCCAGGAGTTCCAGCAGGGGCGCGCGGGTGAGCACGTTCCCCCGCGCCGTCTCGCGCAGCAGCGTCCCGTCGCGCCGGTCGAACAGCTCCACGTGGTAGCTGCGCGAGGCCAGCGTCGGCTGCAATCCCAGCCGCTGCAATGACAGCCCTCCCACGAGGATGACCCGCGTGCCGTCCCCCGCGTCCACCGGCACCGTGAAGACGACGAAGGGCAGGCCCGCGCGGGTGAGGAAGGGCCGCGACAGGAGCACCTCGTCGGCGCCCTTCAACGCGTCCTGGAAATAGGCCCGCTGCGCGAAGTTGCCGACGATGCGATTGAGCCGCACGGAGGGCACCAGCGTCTCGCCGGCGGCGTCCAGCAGCCACGCCGCGTCGAACAGCGTGACCTCGCTCTCCAGAAACTCCACCGTCTCCCGCATGCGCTGACGGTCCCCGGCGCGCACCGCGGCGATGAAGCCCGCGTCCCGGCTCTGCGCACGCAGCAGCGAGCGCGCCAGGGTGGCCGTCTGCTCCAACCACGCCGTCTCCGCGGCCACTGCCTGCCAGGCCTTGCCGCGCAGCTCCGCCTCCAGGGCCCGCTGCGCGAGGTACGACGTCACCGCGCCCACGACCACGATGGGCAGCACCGACGCCAGCGCCATGCCGCGGAACAGCCGCCAGCGCACCCCCGCCAGCGACGGCCACTGGCGCACCCCCGCCAGCAGCGCGCACGCCAGCGCCAGCACGCCGTACACGCCCACCCCCGTCCACGAGCCGCGCGCCGCCAGCACGACCGTCATGTAGAGGAAGGCGGTGCTCAGCCCGCCCAGGGCCACCC
>NZ_RAWK01000527.1 GCF_003612165.1 Corallococcus aberystwythensis
GGCGCGGGGATGCCCCTGGGGGGCGGTTGCCTTGAAAGGCCACAGGCGCTGCACACCCTGGATGGCAGGGGGCGCGCGATGATTGAAGCGGTGAAGCTCTGGAACGAGCCGAACAACAAGTCCCACTGGGACTTCGAGCTCGACAAGGACTGGCGCATCTATTCGCGGATGGTGCGGCTGGCGGGGGCGGCGGTCCGCGCGGAGCACCCGACGCTGCCTCGGGTCCTGGGGGGCATGTCGCCCATCGACCCCGGCTTCCTGGAGCACCTGGAGCGGCAGGGCGCGCTGGACGAGGTGGACGTGGTGGCGGTGCATGGCTTTCCGCTGGACTGGAACCACTGGCCCATCGACGAGTGGCCCCGGCGCATCGCGGAGGTGCGCGCGGTGTCCCGCCATCCGGTATGGGTCACGGAGGTGGGCGTGTCCTCCTTCGGCGCGGAGGAGGTCCAGGAGTTCGGCCTGCGGCGCACGGCGGAGCTGCTGCTGGGCCGGGTGGAGCGGATCCACTGGTACAGCCTCTACGACCTGCCCAAGACGTGGCCCGCCACCACGCGCCACCGCGAGGCGGAAGGGTCGTCGTACTACCGGCACTTCCACATGGGGCTGTTGCGCGAGGACGGCACGCCCAAGCGCGCGCTGCGGCACTTCGCGGACTACACACCGGAGTTGGGCCTCTGCCAGTGGTTCCACTTCGAGGACCCGCGGCTGGACGAAGCGGTGGCGTGGTTGAAGAAGCTGGGGGTGCGCCACCTGCGCACGGGGCTGAGCTGGGCGGACAGCCTGAGGCCCGGCGCGGAGGCGTGGTTCGACCGGCAGATGCGAGCGTTGGAGGACTTCGACGTGACGCTGACCTACTGCTTCACGCCGGAGTCATGCGGCATGGCCGCGCATCACACCAGTCCACCGAATCACGTGGAAGAGTACGCGGACTTCTGCGCGCGGATGACACGGCGCTACGCAAGGTAGGCCGCCAGCAGTTCGTCAACACGGCCAGCGCGGAACGAAGCGCTGTCGCCGCTCACGAATCAGGTTCTGCTTGGAAGGGTGCCGGCGGGAGCGGGAGGGCCGATGGCAGGGCAGGATGCCCGTCTGGAGACAAAGCGCCCCGGGATTCGCTGGAGTCCAGGGTGGCGGGAAAATGAGTCGCCCTGTTGTCGGCCTCTACAGGACGCTCCTGCTCCGGGGGACAGGCTGCAACCCCAAGAGCCTCTGTGTCTTCGGTGCCTGACACGAGGTGACCCGGGCCGCGCGTCTCAACGCAAGAGTTGGTCTCCAGCACCTCGTCCTGCGCGGAGCCTGACGCCGGAGCGCCGTGGCTGCACTCCTGGGCATGAGGGGCTTCGGGGGCCGCCTGCTCCCGAGGGACAGGAGCGAGTTGGTCCAGCACAAGCTCATCGTACGTCTTCATCAGCGCCGGCAGCTGGTGCTGAAGCGCCTGCACGTCGCGCGCATACAGCGCATCCAACGCGCAGATGACCCACTGGCGCATCACATCGCCGCCCATGAAGGGCAGCAGCCGGTCCGCGATGCCCCGGAAGGCCCGCTGCAGCGACTGGA
>NZ_RAWK01000528.1 GCF_003612165.1 Corallococcus aberystwythensis
GGCCTGGAGGGCCGGGAGGCACGGGAGCGGGGGGGCGTGCGTCCCCCGGGACTCACGCGTCGCCGCGCGGCAGCGTGAGGGTGAAGACCGTCCGCTCCACGTCCGACGTCGCGGTCAGCGTGCCCCGGTGGCCGCGGACGATCTGCTCGGAGATGAAGAGGCCCAGGCCCAGGCCTGACGGCACGTGGGCACCCGTGCGCGCGCGCTGGAAGGGGTGGAAGAGCCCCTCCAGCTCCTCCGCGGCGATGGGTACTCCGGGGTTGCTCACCCGCGCGACGACCTGCCCCGGCTCGCCCATGAGCACCAGCTCCACGGTTGCGTCCGCGGGGCTGTACTGGAGGGCGTTGCCCACCAGGTTGCTCAACACCTGCGCCAGCCGATCCGCGTCCCACTGACCCGTGAGCGGGCCGGTGGCCGTCACGTTCACGGTGCGGTTCGGGTGCGCCAGCTCCAGCTCCTCCACCACCTGGCGCGCCACCTGGCCCAGGTCCGTGGTGCCCGGCGTCAGCGGGATGCCGCTGCCCAGCCGGCTGCGGGTGAAGTCCAGCAGCTCGGTGATCATCCGCGTCATCCGGTCCGTGCTGCTGATGATGCGGCTGGCGGTGCGCACCAGCGGCGGGGGCAGCTGCTCGCTGGCGACGAGGAAGCTGGCGCCCATGCGGATGGAGTGGAGGGGGTTTCGCAGGTCGTGGCCCACGATGCCCAGGAAGCGCTCGCGGAACTCCGCGGACGCGTGCAGCTCGGCTTCCGCCTGCTTGAGCCGGGTGACGTCCACCAGCACGCTGCCCACGCCCACCACCTCTCCCCGGGCGGTGCGCACCGGGTGGTAGCTGGCCATCACGTGCAGGACGCCGCCCGGCGCGTCCGGCTGGTCCAGCGTGAAGCCCAGCTCCTCCACGGGCTCGCCCGTGTCCATGACGCGGCGGAGCAGCGGCTCCAGCCGGGAGGCGAACCGGGGCAGCACCTGCTCCAGCGTCCTGCCCGCGTAGGCGTCCAGGGGCAGCCCGTCCAGCTTCGCCATGCGCGCGTTGACGCGCACGAAGCGCAGGTCCCGGTCCAGCAGCGACAGCCCCACGGGCGAGGACGTGAGCAGCGCGTCCAGCTGCGCGAACACCTCCGCCTTCTCCTCGCTCGTGCGCCGCACGTCGTCCACCAGCCGCTTGGTGCGCGCGAGCGCGTCCACCCGCGCGCGCACCTCCTCCGTGCGGAAGGGCTTGGACACGTAGTCGTTGGCGCCCGCGCGCAGCCCCTGCACCAGGTCCTCCGGCCGGCCGTGCGCCGTGAGCATCAGCACCGGCAGGGCCTGCGTCTCCCGCTGTCCGCGCAGGAACTGGCAGACCTCCGGGCCGGACATCCCTGGCATCTCCCAGTCCAGCACCACGACATCCGGAGCACGCCCGGCATGCAGCCGTTCAAGCATCGCCGCGCCGTCCGGGAACGTCTCCACCTGGAAACCTGTTCCAAGCGCGCTCTTGATGAAGCGCGCCTCACTGGCGCTGTCATCCACCACCCAGACGCAAGGTGCGGGCTCCGGAGGGGACTGGGGGAGCCCAGGG
>NZ_RAWK01000529.1 GCF_003612165.1 Corallococcus aberystwythensis
GCGCGGGCTCGACGGGGGCGGGCGCGGTGGGGTTGGTGCGCGTGGCGCGCAGGGTGCGGCGCAGCTTGGCCAGGTGCTGACGCAGGGCATCCGCGGAGTTGGGGCGCGTCTCCGGGTCCTTGGTGAGCATCTGCAGGATGAAGGCGTCCACGGCGGGCGGCAGGTCGGAGACGAACTCCGACGGCCGGGGCGGGCGCGCCTCCACGTGCTTCATGAGCAGGTCCACCGGGGAGCTGCCGATGAAGGGCAGCCGGCCGGTGATGATCTCGAAGGTGACGACGCCCATGGCGTACAGGTCCGTCATGGGGCCCACGGACTGGCCGCGGGCCTGCTCGGGCGCCATGTACTCCGGGGTGCCGACGACCATGTCGGTGCGCGTCTGCGCGGTGCGGCCGGAGGGGCCTTCGCCGCGCTTGGCGAGCCCGAAGTCCAGGAGCTTCACGTAGCGCGAGCCGTCCGGCTGGCGCACGAGGAAGATGTTGCTGGGCTTCAGGTCGCGGTGCACCACGCCCGCGCCGTGCGCGGCGCCCAACGCGGCGAGCACTTCATCCAGGAGGGACAGGGCTTCCGGGACGGGCAGGCGGCCCTTCTCCGCGAGGATGGCGTCCAGCGGCTGGCCATCCAGGTACTCCATGACGATGTACTGGCGACCGTCGGGGAGCTGGCCGAAGCCGAAGATGTCGATGATGCCGCGGTGGCGGATGGCGTTGACGGCGCGGGCCTCCGCGAGGAGGCGGGCCACCTGTTCGGACGAGTGCGCCAGTTCGGGGCGCAGCACCTTCACGGCGACGCGCTTGCCGATGAGGGGCTGGATGCCGTCGTAGACAAGCCCCATGCCGCCCACGCCGATGCGCGAGCGCAGCTCGTACTCGCCCAGCTTCAGGCCGATGAGGGGGTCGGTGCTGGCGATGCCTTCGTTACCGGGGTGCTCCACGATGACCTTCGGTTCCGGTGGAGTCGGCTGGAACGACGACAGCACGACGGTGCCATCGCGAGGGCACACCGCCGTCTCGGACGGAACGGTGAGGCCACAGGTTTCGCAGATCAGCTCGGAAGACGTCTCCACCACGGGGGAGCGTAACAGGTGAAAACCCCGGAAGCGAAGAGGCCGCCCGGGGACGCAGGGCAAGCAAACAGGCACCTGCCCCCGGGTCTTGTTTTCTCACCCGCCGTTGTCACACAGCGGGCGATGCGTGTGGGTCAGGGCGTCCCGGTTCCAGTGGGCACGCAGTCCACGTAGGAACGCTGGGCGCCTTGTTCGCCTGGGTGCCCAGAACTCTCGCCGCCAGCGCCGCCGTCAGCGGGATCGATCACTCCGCCATCTTCAAGGGTGACCCCCGCGTCCTGGGCGCACCAAATACCGATTGAAGGGCCTCCAGCGCCTCCTCCTCCGGGGCCACCCAGTCCTCCCTTCCCTCCCTTTCCGCCGTTGCCGCCGTTGCCGCCGTAGGTGGTGTAGCGAGTCGGGAGCTTGGAAACCACGGACACATCACCCCCGATACCGCCGAGCCCTCCTTCGCCCCCGATTCCACCCTCACC